>PMTT01000124.1 GCA_003167275.1 Bryobacterales bacterium
TCCTCGCGCTGGCCATCGGAGTTGCGTTGTGGTGGCGTACACGCCCCCAACCACCCGTTTTGGACCACCCCAGACTATTCGCCGCCGCCCGTGGTAACCAGTACCGGCCGGCCTTTTCACCGAACGGAGAATTTCTGGCTTTCGATTGGAGAGGTCCACAGGACGTCCACACCGGGATTTACGTCCAGAGGCTCACCGCAGTGGCTCCCATTCGACTGACGGGAGAGGCCACCGAAGATCTCTGCCCGGTCTGGTCCCGCGACGGCAGCCAGATTGCCTTTCTTCGCAATTCCGATCCCGGCACCCTCTCCATCTTCACCATCCCCCTGGTCGGAGCGGGGGAACGCCGGTGGGCGGACTTCCGTAGGGGAGCCAGCCTCGCGTTCGATTGGTCCGGTGACGGCAAGTGGTTTGCCGTGGCCGAACCNNGAACCGGATACTGCCGGGCACCCGCCAGCCGTCACGCTGATTTCTCTCAACACCGGCGAACGGCGCGTCATCACGTCACCTCCGGACAAGTGGCGGGGAGACAGCCTGCCGGTCTTCTCGCCCGACTCGGCGCACATCGCCTTCCGCCGTACGACTCCGGCCTCCGGCCATGAGGACCTCTATCTGATTCCGTTGGCGGGNNCCGGAGCGGCTCACCTTCGACGATCGCACCATTTCCGCATTAGCCTTCACGCCCGATGGCGGCCTGCTGTTCTCCTCCAAGCGCGAAACCACCACGCGCAGCCTGTGGTGGATTTCACCGCACGGCCGCAACCTCACGCATGTGACCGCCGCCACCATCGAAGCCACCATGCCGGCAGTCTCGCGAGATGGGAAACACTTCGCGTTTTCGAAGCTACTGCACGACGTCAACATCTGGCGGACGGCCGCCGATGGCAGCGGAGACGCGCAGCCGTTGATCGATTCCGATCTCCCCGATTTCGGTCCTCAGCTTTCACCAGACGGCCGCCGCATCGTCTTCCAAAGCGACCGGACGGGCACCTCGGAAATCTGGGTTTCGGATGCCAATGGCGCGGCTCCGGCCAGCCTTACCTCGGGGCACGGCGACGACGAACTGGGAAATCCCCGGTGGTCTCCCGATGGCCGGTCGATCGCGTTCGAATGGCATCCCTCCGGCAAGGGCGGAATCTACGTCATGGCCGCGGATGGCGGCGGCCTGAAGCTGCTGGCGCCCGACGCCGATCGGAATGGCCAGCCGGCATGGTCGCACGATGGCCGCTTCCTCTATTTCACAGCCACCCGCGCCGGGCAGGCTCAGATCTGGAAGGCGCCCACAACCGGCGGGCCGGCCATTCCCGAGGGGAACCTGTCCGGCTCGGTGCCGATGGAATCGCCGGACGGCCGGTATCTATATGTATTCCGCGATGGAAACCTTTGGCGCGTGCCGTTGGAAAACGGCATGCCGTCGGGGCCGGAGAGTCAGCTCCTCGCCGGCCTCTCCGCCGGCGATTGGGGCAACTGGGTTCCCTCCGATCGGGGAATCTACTACGTCCGCCGCCGGGACCAGGGAGCTGCGATCGAGTACCTCGACCTCGCCAGCCACGCGGTCCGGACCGTGCACACCATGCGCCGGCCCCCGTTGTATGGCGGCCGCGGTCTGGCGTTATCGCCCGACGGCAAGACGCTGCTGTTTTGCCAGATCGATCTCGATGGCAGCAACATCTTCGTGCAGTGATTGGCGATTGGGGCCGGTTTACGGGTGGCCGCCGGGGCGGCAACGGCATACGTTTTCAGATGATCGCCAACACGACAACCACAGCAAGACTTACGATGGTACATTGTATGTCCGATACTTCCCTGACGAAAATATCCTCAAAAAGTCGGACCTCCGGAAATGAAAACGCCATGCGAATAACCGTCATCGGAACAGGATATGTCGGAACTGTAACTGGAGCTTGTCTTAGCTACCTGGGCCACCATGTGGTCTGCGTAGATAGCGACGCCTCGAAAATCGAGAAGCTCCAGCGCGGCGAATCGCCCATATACGAACCCCACCTGGAGGAAATGCTGAAACTGGCTTCCCAGCGGGGCGGCATCGAGTTCACCACCGAATTGGCCGGCGCCGTGGTGCGCAGTGAAGTCATTTTTATCGCGGTGGGAACCCCGCCCCTGCCCACGGGCGAAGCCAACCTGGAGTATCTGGAAGCCGCGGCCCACAGCATCGGAGCCGCCATGGACGATTCCCGCTTCCGCGTGGTGGTGAACAAGTCCACGGTGCCGGTGGGCTCCGGCAACCTGGTCGAAACGCTGGTGCGGGAGGGTATCTCGGACGCCCGGCCTGCCGAGCGGCGAAACACGGAACGCGCAGGCCGCATCCGCTTCGGAGTGGCCAGTAATCCCGAATTCCTCCGCGAGGGCTCGGCCGTCGCGGATTCTCTCTACCCCGATCGCATTGTGGTGGGAGCGTCGGACGCCGAAACCCTGGACGCGATGCGCGAATTGTATCGCCCGCTGACGGCGCAGAGCTTCGATCCGCCTGCCGGCCTGCCGCGCCCTTCGTCTGTCCAGGCCACGCCGCTGTTCACCACATCCCTCACCAGCGCGGAAATGATCAAGTATGCCGCCAATGCGTTCCTGGCCATGAAAATCGGGTTTGCCAACGAGATCGCCAATGTCTGCGAACGGGTGGGCGCGGAGGCAACCGAAGTCATGACCGGTATCGGCATGGATTCGCGCATCGGATCGAAGTTCCTTAATCCTGGGGTGGGCTGGGGAGGCAGTTGCTTCGGGAAGGACATCCAGGCTCTGCTCCACACCGCCCGCGAGTACGGGTATGCCGGCAAATTGTTGCAGGCCTCCTGGGAAGTGAACTGCGAGCAGCGCCAGATGGTGATTCAAAAGCTACAGGAGAAGCTGCGGATCTTAAAAGGACGGACGATCGGACTGTTGGGGCTGGCCTTTAAACCCGATACGGACGATCTGCGCGACGCTCCCAGCCTGTATATCGCCGGCCGTCTCCTGCCCATGGGCGCAAGGGTACGGGCCTACGATCCCATCGCCATGCCGGCTTGCCGGAAGCAGCATCCAGACCTCAAAATCCGCTATTGCGACTCGCCGGAGGAGTTGGCTTCGGGTGCCGATGCCCTGGTGCTGGTGACGGAATGGCGGGAGTTCCGAGGCCTCGACCTGGTGAAACTGGCGCGGTCGATGGCCACGCCGGTCCTGGTGGATGGGCGGAATCTGTTCCATCCGGAAGCGGCATTGGCGGCGGGGTTCGACTATACGGGAATCGGGCGGGCGTTGCCTTCGCGGATAGCGGGATCCCAGACGGCTATGGGCTCATAGGGAGAGTGAGTCGCTCACAATCTCAGCAGAAGTTTTGAAAGGCATGGGGCCTTGTAGATTGTCCCTCTTGCGTGCGATGCTTTGTCCATGTCCCGCCTTGACGACGAAGCTGGGCGATCCATCGTAGCGACGTTGAACGATGCGTATAACCGATTCTTCGGACGCATCGGAAATATACTGATGGGACATCCCAGTGCCATTCGAGTGCGGCCTTCGTTTCCGGAGGCCATGATGGCGCTGTCACTGTTGGTTGCGTTGGGCAGTGCTTTGACCCCTGCAATCTCTGGCTTGAATGAGCGCTCCCTGAACTATTTCTCATATCCTCTCTCGGCAATGTGGACCATAATCGTGGTCTTCGCGGTCTTGCGCTGTGGGAAGCGTGGTCTTTTGACACTGGTCGGTCTTCCTTTCGCGCTGTGTTGGCCAGTGCTAACGGCTTTGTTGTATGCCTCGTGTAAGTGGGGCCACGATTGTCTTTGAACGTCGCCAAAAGTGGATGGATTCAATCCAGACAGATCCCGAATTACCCGCGCCTATGGCGGGAATGGGGCTGGATCCGGGTGTGGGCCCGCATAATAGACGGTGACCTCTCGGGCCTGGGGGTCAGGCACATAGAACACCCGTTCGCCGGCAGTCAGTTCGTACTCCCAGGCTCCAGCATACTTCTTCCCACGTAGTGGAAAATCTTCCCCGGTCTTCTGAGCATCGGTGTCGAGCGCAGGTAATCGTAGCACTTGGCAGCGTTGGAGGCCGCGGCCTTGATCAGCGCTTCCCAGTCGCGGTTGATACGCTCATTCTGAGCAACCACTATCCAGAGCGCTGCCGCGGGTCCCGCCTGCGTCGCGGCCGGAGGTGGGGTTAGCGGCTCCTCAGACATCGGCGCCGCATTCGACTGGCTCCACGGGCGGCGTCAGCGGAACCTCCCCGGCCGGCGCGGCGAATGCGGCCGCCAGCGTGTCACTGCGCAGGGCTATCGCGCTTTCGTGCCACTCATGGAGCACCGCTTCAAAGTCGTTCCACGAGGTCCCCGCATCCATCGCACTGCGAAAGGCCCCATACACCTCGTTTTGAAGGTCGCGGAGTTCCTCCATATCGAAGGCGTTAATCCACTCGAAGGAATGTCCGGGAGGAACGGGTATCGCTGCCTGCCGGTATGTCGAGATGGCCGTGGCAAGATCCACCATACGTTTGGCGTTCGATACCGCCTCCATCATATGGGACGCGTCTTTGCGCAGAAGGAGGACGAAGGACTCCTCGTTGCGCGTGATCGTGACGGGGTTAGTTCTCGCTTCATCGAGTACCTGACCGGTACGCCGATTCAGATCCGTGGCAGTGAAGATCTCGTCCGCAAAAATGGTGGGATCGGCCAGCCATAAAATTCCTTTGAGGCGTGCGCACTCTCTTACGTATGATTATGCGTAATTAGTGAACACTTTTCACGGCCACCGCTCCGCGCGGTCGGCGCTTACTCCTCGCCAGCCTCCATGCGGCGGTAGTCTTCGGGAAGGTGTCGCTGCAGGTCGCGGCCATCGTGAAGGATGCGGGCCACCTCGATTACGCCCTCGCCGCGGAGGCGATAGAGCAGAAAATGCCGCGGCTCCTTCACCCCAGGACGGCTTACCCGGCGCCGGCTTAACGAAAGATGGTAAGTCCGGGCGCCTTCGATCATGATCTCCGGGCGCTCCATCGAGCCCGGCCGCTCGGGGTCGGCTGCGATATCCTTCAAGGCCTGTTTGATCAAGGCGTCGTAACGAAACGCCGCCCGCGCGCCGAATTCCTTGACGGTCCACTCCATCACGACGGAGAGGTCCCGCTGGGCGGGGCCGGTAAGGCGGACTTCCTGCTTCTTTGGAGGCTTAGCCACGCACTTTTTCAAGCCCGAGTTTTTCCGATACTTGCCGACGCGCCTGATCGACGAAGTCTTCTATCTCATCATCGGAGCGGAGGGTCACGTAATCGCCGCGGTCGGCGGCGTCGAAGCCTTCCCTGGCGGCGGCGCGGAGCCATTCGAGCCTGGCCTTGTCTTCCTCTTCGCGCTGCTCCAGAAGCCGGAGGCCTTCGCGCACGACCTCGCTGGCGTTGCTGAAACGGCCGGAAGTGATGCCAAACTCGATGAAGCGGTCGAAGTGTTCCGTCAGATTTACGTTGCGGGTCGGCATGGTTGAGGGTCCTCCTGATTCCACACTAGCAGGATTGGCAATAATTGCCAATAAAAGATCGGCCAGCCGATCTCGTCGACAACCATGAAACAGGGCTAAGGGTGAATATCGGCGGTGCGGTGGAACCGGCGTACCCGGATCTCCTTCTCCCGCTTCCGGGTCTGGGCGATATCGTAGGCGGATTGCATCCGCATGAGCGTGTCCATCTTGACGCCGAAAGCCTTCTCCATGCGTAGCGCCATATCACCGGAAAGGTCGGCCTTGGCGTTCAGCAGACTGGATAGGGCAGGGCGGGACACCTGAAGCGCCTTCGCCGCGTCCGTAACGGACAGACCTGCGGGTTCAATGATCTCCGTGCGGATAAAATCGCCGGGGTGCGGCGGGTTCTTCATGGGCATGGGGTGACACTCCTTTGTCAGTGGTAGTCCTCTAAATTCACGTCGCAGATTTGCGGCTCGTCGTCTATCCAGAACGTCAGGCGGCGGTTGCGCGTGACGCTTAAACTCCAAGCGCCTTTGCGGTCGCCCAACAATGTGTGAACTTTCCACACGGTAAGCGCCCGCAATTCGTCGGCCTCCTGCATGGCGTCAAGGAAGGCGAACATCTTCCTCAGCTTGTCCACGGTATCGGGCGGAACGCCTTTGGCGTTGTTCTCCTCGTAGAGCCGTTTCAAGCCCTTGTGTACGAAGCTGCGAGTTTTCATCGACAGACTGTAGCTTGTAGCTTAACACTTGTCAATGCGAAAATGTGCCGGTGGTGCAAAACTTACCCCTTATCCAGAGCGCTGACGCCGGTCCCGCATGCGTCGCGGCCGGAGGTGGGGTTAGCGGCTCCTCAGACATCCGTCCCGCATTCGACTGGCGCCACGGGCGGCGTCAGCGGAACCTCCCCGGCCGGCGCGGAATGCGGACGCCAGCGTGTCACTGCGCAGGGCTATTGCGCTTTCGTGCCACTCATGGAGCACCGCTTCGAAGTCGTTCCACGACGTCCCCGCATCCATCGCACTGCGAAAGGCCCCATACACCTCGTTTTGAAAGTCGCGGAGTTCATCCATATCGAAGGGGTTAATCCACTCGAAAGAATGTCCGGGAGGAACGGGTATCTGAACGTCCACCGAAAGTGGCGGCCGGTTCTGGTGGATGGGCGGAATCTGTTCCATCCGGAAACCTCCCAGGGGCAACCGCTCCCTAACGGTCGCGGCTCGGGTGCGGGTCACCCAGCCTGCGATGATTTCACCCCTCCGGGCCGCTGGTGGGATAGAATTGGGAGAACCCACTGACATGGCCAAGAAGAAACCCGACCAAGACACGGCTGCCGAGACTCCGGCCACCGACGCGAAGAAGAAGAAGTCCGGCGGCGCCGACAAGGCAGACCCGGCAGCCCCGGCAGCGGCAGCCCCGGTAGCGGCAGCCCCGCCGCCCGCGCCACCGCGTGCGCCCGCTAAGGTGAAAATACCGAAACTGGCAAAAAGGAATAAGCCCCGTCTGCCACGCCGGCAAAAGAAGGCCCAGAAGAAAGCTGCCAGCAAGCAAGCATAAGCTTCCAGCAGCCGGCTATCAGCCATCAGCCCGCGACGGGTGCGTCACCGAAGTCTCGCTCGCATCGGCCGCCGCTACTACAAGCCTTCGAAGAGCCTGGCGACTGGCAGCTCCCAGCCGGGGAGCAACTCAGGTAGGGTCAGCACATCGTTGAGACCTCGCCGGAAGGACGTGCCGTCGGGCAGGAAGACGTGGACTTCGCGATCATTTGGATAGATCACCCAGACGAGGCTACCCCCGGCGAGCAGAAGATCGATCTTGCGTTTGAGGGTTAGCGCGGTCTCCGAGGGCGAAACGACTTCGATTGCGAGTTCGGGAGCGCCGAGAAAGTAGTCGTTGGGTTTGGTGGCGCGCACGCGGTCCATTTTGACGAAGGAGACATCCGGCTGGATCCACGTAGCAGGGTCTTCGGAAAGCTTGTAGCCAGCTTCACGGCACACCCGGCCCAACCCATTCGCCTTAAGGGGCCGCAGCAAATCCGCTGCGTTCTCAGCGATGAGACTGTGTCCGGATTTCGGTGGAGGCAAGGTAATCAGTTCTCCTTCGAGGATTTCGAGGTGCTCGTCCGGGAGTTGCTCGAACTCCTTCCAAGTCAGCAGGTGTGTGGTCGTCGCCATGCTTGCCGCCTGTGAACCAGTTTACGTTGCCGAGGGGACCTTCTGCCACTGCGAGGCGTCGCTCCTGCGATAGCGGACGGGCCGTGTTAATGTGGGGAATCGCAAGCACAATTCTGGAACCATGCCCCGTATCTCTGTAAAATCCGCCCTGCCAGTTCTGGGACTTGTACTGGTCGTTCTGGCGGCTTACGCAAACCACTTTCAAAACACCTTTCACTTCGACGATCTCTATACCGTCACCGGCAACGTCTTCATCCGGGACCTGCACAATATCCCCCGCTTCTTCGTCGACGCCGGAATGATGCATACCGACCCGGCGGCAGCCACCTACCGTCCGGTCACGACCGCATCCCTGGCCATCGACTACTGGCTGGCCGGCGGTCTCGAACCGTTCTGGTTCCACTTCTCCACATTCGTCTGGTTAGAGCTCCAACTGGTCCTGATGTTCTTCCTCTTCCGCTCGATCATGGACCGCGTGGACCCGCACCCTTCCAACGTCTGGACAGCGCTCGCCGCCACCGTGTGCTATGGCTTACACCCCGCCAACGCCGAGACCGTGAACTACATCGTCCAGCGCGCGGACCTTTACAACACTCTGGGGGTCGTGGCGAGCCTCCTGTGGTTTGTCGCCTGGCCGGCGCAACGAAAACGCGGATGGTATCTGATTCCGGCGGTGCTGGCCTTCCTGGCAAAAGCTCCCGCACTGATCTTTCCGCTGATCCTGCTGGCGTACATTTTTCTCTTCGAGCAGGACGCCCAGAGGGCGAAGTGGAAGGCGACACTTCGAGCCGCGCTGCCGGCGCTCGCCGTGACCGCCGCGGCGGCGATTCTCACCGCCAAAATGACGCCCGCCGCGTTCAACCCGGGCGCGAAATCCGCCTGGTTGTACCGCCTGACGCAGCCTTGGGTGGCGCTGCACTATTTCAAATCCTTCTTTCTTCCCACCGGGTTGAGCGCGGATAGCGACTGGCCTTATGTCTCCGGGCCGTTCAGCGGGGAAGCGCTGCTGGGCTTCCTGTTTGTAGCGGCGCTCCTGGCAGCGGTGGTCTATTCGTGGCGCCGGCGCGAGGCCCGGCCGATCGCTTTCGGACTCCTCTGGTTCGTCCTGGCCCTTCTGCCGACCTCGCTGATGCCCTTGGCGGAAGTGACCAACGACCACCGTATGTTCTTCCCGTTCGTGGGACTGGCCCTGGCGGTCTTCTGGAGCTTACGCCTCGTCCTGTTCCGCCAAACGGAGCGGCTCGCCACCAACCCGTCATGGGTGCGCGGAACGGTTGCCTGCCTGGCAGTGGTCGCGGCGATCGCCGCCGCCGGAACGTGGCAGCGCAATCGCGTATGGCGCACCGAGGAATCCCTGTGGCACGATGTCACGGTCAAGAGCCCGAAGAACACCCGCGGCTGGACGAATTACGGCGCCCAGTTCGTGGCAGCCGGTGATTATGCTTCGTCCCTTCCGTATTTCGAACGTGCACTGGCCCTCAGCCCCGACTCTGCCGCGGTCGAGCTCAACCTCGGCGTGGCGTATGCAGGCATGGGCCGTCAGGACGAGGCGGAGGCGCATTTTCACCGTTCCCTATCGCTCGACACCTGGCCGGATCAGCATTACATGATCGGCAACTGGCTGTACAGCCGCGGCCGGACCGTTGAAGCCCGTGCGCAGTTGGAAACCGCCGTTCAGCAGAACCCCCGCCTCTTCCCTGCCCGCTATTTGTTGATGCAGATTTATTCCGATCAGGGAAGCATGGCCGAGCTCGACAAGCTCTTTCAAGATACTTTGCGCCTGACTAATGACGAGGAGGCGGTGCGTCGCTTCCGGGAAGCGCGCGCAGCATACGAGAGGAACGCGGCGTCGCTGAATGCCGGCGGCGGACATCCCTCACCTGCGGCGCTGACCCTACACGCCGGCCAGCTCTGCCAGGCCGGAAAGTTCGAGGAGTGCCTGGCGGAGGCGCAGAAGGCCATCGACCTCCGCGCCGATTATGCCGAAGCCTACAACAATAAGGCTTATGCGTTGCTCGCTATGCAGCGGTTGGACGAGGCCATCGCCGCGCTTCAGGAGGCGGTCCGCCTCAAACCCGATTACACGGTGGCGAAGGCCAACCTGGCGCGTGCGCTCGAGCAAAAGCGCACGGGGCGCTAAGACCAGCCTGGGTAGAGGTAAGGATCCATCCTCTTGAGTTTGGCCGTTTCCTCCCGAACCAGAAGTCGCCGGGGATCAAACCTTGGTTTCCCCGCCAGGCTTCGCTCCTTGCAGCTTGTACAACCCCGGCAGTCCGAAAGCCAGCAACAGCACGGAGGCCAGGGCCTGCGCCACCAGGATGTAGGCCAACGCCTCGTCGCGGCCGATCCCGAACGGCCCCAGCACGGTGACGGCGACGAACTGGTAAATACCGACATAGCCGGGAGTGGATGGCAACGCGCTGCCCAGTCCCAGGGCGGTCACCAGCAGCAACGCCACCCGGAACGAAACCGTCAATCCCAGCGCCCGGCACCCGGCCATGACGCCAACGGAGTCCGACGTCCAAATCACCACTGTCAGCAGCACAAACCCGGTGAAGCGGCCCCAGTTATGGAAGGCGCGAAGACCCAGCAGGATCTGCTCGGCCAGGCGCAGCAGGCGATTCCGCAAGCCTTCCGGAAGGGGGATGCGCCGCAACAGGTTTTCCACCAGGCCGCCGGTATGCGGCAGCAGCATAATCGCGACCGCGCCGGCCCCGGCGACGATCGCCATGGTGCGGGAAAGGTCCTGCATCCAGCGCGGTTTGGGGTCTAAACCCAGCAGCACGAGCGAACTCCACAGCACCAGGGCGATCACGTCCATCAGGCGCTCGCCGAGCGCGGTGGTCAACACATACGTCTTGCTCAGGGACGAGCGGTTGCTGATGAGATAGGTACGAATCAGTTCTCCCGCCCGGGCCGGCAGGAAGTTGTTGCCCAGGTAGCCGGCCATGTTGGCCCAGAAGACCGTGCCCACGCTGAACCACGTCTCGGTATTCAGCAGAATGCGCCAGCGTATCGCGCGTATGAAAAAGGAGAACATGGTAAGAGCGGCGGCGGCGGCGAGGTAGCGCCATTGGGCGGCCTCAATGGTCCGCCATACCCTGCCCCAGTCGACACCGCGCAAGGAGAAATACAGCAGCACCGCGGCCAGCAGACTGGAGAGCACCCACGACCACGCCTTCGACCGCGTTCCCCCGCCGGAGGCCTGTCCGTTAAGAATTTTGATGGGGGCGCTCCTCTTCCATGAAGTAGTACGAAATCATGTGCAGAACCACCATATGGAGATCTTCGATCCGTCCGGTATGGGGATGGGCGATCCGGATCTCGAGCTCCGCCAGGGGCCCCAGGTGGCCGCCCTCCCGGCCCGTGAGAGCGATGGTCCGGCAGCCGATGGCATTGCCGTATTCCACCGCGCGGAGAACATTCGGAGAGTTGCCGGAGCTGCTGATCGCGATCACCACATCCTCCGGCTCGGCAAAATTCTTCAACTGCTCAACGAACACGCACTCGTAGCTGACGTCGTTGGAGTACGCCGTAATGGTAGGCAGGGAATCGGTGAGCGCCAGGATGCGGAAGCGCGCCGTCCGCCCATAGCTGGCGCCCTTGACCAGGTCGGTGGCGAAATGCGAAGCGGTGGAGGCGCTCCCGCCGTTCCCGCAGACAAAAATCCGTCTCCCTCCTTCACGGGCCTGGGCGAGAATCTCGATTGCCCGGCCCACCCTTTCGCTGTCGATGGAGCCGATGGCATCGACCAGCTCCTCTTTATATCGTTGGGGAAAAATCATGGACTTACCAGTAATAGCACCGGGTGCGCTTCTGGGGGGACAGACGATCGTCTTTGGGTGTGTAACCGTTTGGGGGAAGTCCTCACCCGGCAACCGCTCCCTGACGGTCGCGGGTCGGCAACTCACGTTGAATCGGCAACCGCCGCAACCGAGCCGCGACCGTGAGGGAACGGTTGCTGCGGTTGAAGCGCGAAATCCCTTAGCTTGAACTTATATCGCACTTATAATCTACCTATAAGCGGAAAAAACTTCATAGGAAAAACCGGGGATTTGACCAATTCAGAGCGATGGATTCTATTCACATATAACTGATAGATAACTGACTTTTCGAGGCTTATTACAAGCATCATTGTAGCTGTTGTATCTGTTAGTATTAATGGATTATGATATTGTTTTACCATTACTAACTATGGAACAGAAGCCCGCTTCAGACAATCAGTCGCAACTCAGTCTGGCGCCCGAGTGGGGCAGCCAATCCTGGTTGCAGCCGGCCTTCGGGCCGGCTGGACCCGCTGAAAACAGGTCCGCGGGATGAAATCCTGCCCACAGTTGGCGCGGAACACCTGGCTTCCCTGAGCTTTCAAGGCAATCGAGGACCACGACGAAGGGGTCCAGTGGCCATCCCTTCGGCCCTGCGCTCCGGTTCCAGGCAACCGTTCCTTCAGCCCCGCAGGAAGGGCCGTCAGCCCCAAACCCGGCCCCTGGACATCCTCCAGCCCTGGATTGCGGCGTCCTGGAGGCTCGGAGCTTCATTGCGCCGGGTTTGGCGGGACTGGCGAAGCGCACTTTTGGGCCGGTTAAGGGGTTGAGGGCTGGAGACCACCGCCCGCTACAGGCCCGAGCGGGTGTAGCGGCCGAGGCGCTCCAGGAGACGTTTGGCCTGCTGTTTGCCCAGGTCGTCGAGCTCGGGGTCGGCGGCGATGGCCTGCAAATCATAGCCGCGCTCGTCTTTGTGGGTCTCGCTGATCCGGGCCCAGAGCGCGTAACGGGCTTCGGCCTCGTCGGATTCGCGCTGCCGCTGGGCGCGCTCGGCATCGGTTCTCTGCTCTTCCTCGCTCAGTTTCTGCCTTCGGAAGGCCACGGCGGCGCGATAGGCGCGGAAACTTTCGCCCAGGAAGCATTCCGGGACGGCCTTCCGGAGAACCGCTAGGTGATTGCGGATGTTGGGAGCCTTGAAGATCACCCGAGCCTTGCTGCCGGTGAAGTAGAGCAACTCCTCGTCGTTGGCCGGCTCTCCGGTGGTCTGGATGGCGTTCTGGTGGCAGGCTTCGACGATGCCGGTGAGGAGGGCATGGTCAGGCTCCACGCCCAAGGCGTCCTGGATGCACTTGACTAATGCAGCGAGAACCGACGGCGACGTCGTCGTCTGCCTGTTTTTACTGTCTGAATAACTGCCTAAAGATACGGTACCAGCAAAACCCATGGGTTTTGAGACGTCAACACCCATGGGGCCCATGGGTGCTGCTCCAGTGGGTTTTGACTCAAGACCGATGGGTGTTACACCCATGGGCGCTGCCTCAAAACCCATGGGTGTTGGAACTGGTTCGGTTGGGGTGGATGTGGCCAAGGCGGCGGACACGGAATGGACGTAGACTACGCCCTTACCCGTCTTGGCGACGTACAGGCGGCTGCGGCGCTTTTGATCGCTCAGAACGGCGGCGTAGCTCGATACCCTATAGAGGGTGGGGATGTTCCGCCTGGCGTCGGCCTCATGCTCGATGTGGATGAAGCCTTTTTCGATCAGACGGGGAATCAGCTCCCGAACCGTCTTTATATTGATGCGCGCCTCGGAGGAGATCCGCTGCAGGCTGTAGTGGACCAGGCGAAAGTCGTCCTTCCGCTGGTTCTTGGTGCCCCACAGGAGATCGTAGACCTTCTCTTCCACCAGCGATAAGGCGTCCTGGGCCTGGTAGATCCGGCGCACACGGGACTGTTCGATGAACGTGCCATAGCCTTCGGCCTGCCAGAGGGTCCTGGCCGCGGAGGGTGGCTGCCACGGTCGGGCTTCCTCCTGCCGGTCGGGCGGAGGATGGGTGTGGCCGGGCGCGGGCGGAGGAGCACGATAAGAAAGAGGAGGCTGACCGCCGGGCCCCGCCTTTCCAATACCAGTGGGTGTTAGCTCAAAACCCATGGGTGATAGCTCAACACCCATGGGGATTGGGGTTGTGTTGGAAGGAGGGACGATTCCCGGGAGGTCGTGAGCAGGCAACGCCTGGGCCACCACTGGCGGCGATTCGGGAGGTTTCTGGGCCAGCCCATCACCCATGGGTTTTGAGCCATGACCCATGGGCGTTATACTAGGACCCATGGGTTTTACTTCAACACCCATGGGTTTTGGGATAGCCTGTTCGGTTTCTTGAGACGCAGGGACGGCCAACGGCCGTAAGAAGCTCAGGTTCGACCGGGTGATGGGGCTATTGATAATCTCGGCGACGGCTGCAGCGAGGTCTTCCTCAGGCAACTTGCGTCGCTTCTTGTTGGCCGACATTCGTAGGCTTCTCCGTCGGGGACCCGTAAGCGGCTAAAAGCAGATCCGAGACGACCCGGTAATCCTCCAGGCACTTTGCCTTCGGATCTACATCGGCGATGAACTGCCGCTGCCGGATGGCTTTGGCCACCACGGAATCGGTCCGGATGCCTGGAAACACGGCCACTTTATAGTTTTCGCTGATCAGTTGGATCATCTTCATGACCATCTCGGTGTTCTGGTAGCGGTGATCCACGATGGTCGGCAGCAGGCCTGCGCACCGGCAGGACTTCTTGATCTGCACCTCCAGTTGCTGGGCCGTATTGAAGAAGGCCGTGGCACCGGTGACGCTCAGCGCGTCCATGGAGATGGGGATCACGTAGTCCGTGGTGTAGACCATGGCGCAAATCTGCATCAGGCTCAAGGACGGCCCAATGTCGATCAGGATCGCGTCGTAGTGGTCCTCAATCGGTTGGAAGATGTTCTCGAAAATCCTCTCGCGGCCGATCGTCCCGGTGGCCCGCTGTTCGGCCTCGAGCGTGTCGCGATTGCTGCACAGGACGTCCAGGTTCTTGACCGGCTGGATCACGCAATCGGCCAGGCGCCGCTTGTTCCAGAGGAAGTCGTTCAGGTACAGTTCGGGCTTCACGCGCAGGATCGAGCCGATCGACCCCTGCGGATCGGCGTCCACCAACAGCGTGCGCAACCCGCGTTCCGACCACAGGCGGGCGATGGTGACCGCAGTTGTCGTTTTGCCGACTCCCCCCCGTTGATTTCCAATCGTTAAACGGATCACTTGGCAAGCTCCTGGCGGATCGACTCAATTTGTTGAGGAATCCATAGGCGATAGTTGTTGTCGGGATTACGCACCGGTTCCGGGATCCTTCCATCCTGGAGCATCCTATACAGAGTTTTCTTCGTAACGCCCAAAAGACGCGCTACCTGGGCGGTTGTGAGATGATGGGCCGACCTCTTGCGTTGCATCTGTAGTCGAGTTGATAATACCGTCAAATCTAGACAAAAGGCAAGAGCGGATCGCAAAAAATCAAAACTATAGACATTTTCTGGAAATGGGGTCTGCCGGATCGGAACAGGCCGCCTGGAGAGGAGTAAGGGACGCCCAACACAAGGGCTAGTCTTTACGCGCGAGTTACCCACCATCCGTTGGCAACCCAATCAAGGCTGCCGCAATATCTGGAGGGCGGTCATGGTAGGTGGCCTATCTTAGCGTTTATGTTCTGCTTACGCGGATGGCCCGGCTTTTCGCGGATCGTGATTGAGGGGATGGATGGGTGGCAGGGCAGATTAGAGGAGAATGCGATTCCGCGGGCAATCGGTCGGATCAAACGCAGTTCCGCCGGGGGGCGGAAGTTCAAACACCTGGCCTTTAGTTCACTTTGCCCAGATACCGATCCAGCCACGCGAGCACCTCGCGAACCATGTCGGCGCGCTTCTCGGAGACATCGTGTGCGGTATCGAGCAGGACTGCCTTCTTGTCGGCCGCCGGCGCGCCAAGCATGCGAATCAGCGCGTCTTTGCCGAGGTAGATCCAGTCGAACTTTCCGGCGATCAAGAGGGCCGGCGCCTTCAGTCGCGGCGCGAAATCGGCCTGGTCCGTTCCCGGCAGCGCCGTCGAGTTATACATTCCGCCATCCAGCATGACTACGGCTTTGATCCGATCCTCCACCGCCGCGAAATTCACCCCCAACGCCGCCCCGAAACTCACGCCCAGGTATCCGATCCGGTTATGGTCGATTTCCGGGCGAGTCTCCAGATAGTCGATCGACCGCCCGATATCCTTCGAGTCCTGAATGAGCGACTCGCGACCCTCGGCGGTATCCGGCGCGGCCATCGCGGCCGGCCGCTCATAGGTGCCCTTATAAACGGGATAGATCACGACGCGCCCGCTCTGAATCACATAGTCGATGAACTGCATATCGCCCAAGGTCGCGCTGTTGGGTAGATCCAGGACGCGTGCGCTCGGGAAGAAGACAACGGTCTGGTAGGGCGGCCGCACATGCGCCGGCAGGAACAGGTAGGCCGCCATCCGCTCCTTCCCGTAGGCCGCATCGAACGTGATCTTCTCCTTGCGCCAGTCCTTCGAATCGGTCGCGACAGTTTCCACCTTCGCGTTCAGGGGAGTGCGATCGTAGCTGTACATCGATTTGTAGATTTGGAAAACCGTATCGGGCGCGGGTTTCGCGTGAGCCAGGTCGCGTAGGGTCTGTCGGCGTTCGGCCATGGCCCCGGCAGGCAAGGTGCCTATGTTCCGCACGCACCGAAAACCGGCGTTGGCGGCGCGTTGGAACGGCGGTGTGGCCCCAGGCTCGAAGTACTCATTGGTGGTGGTATTAAACCCTCCTCCCACTTGATACCGGGTGCCGCGGCCGGCTTCGTTCCGGCACCACTCCGCCACGTTGCCCGCCATATCGTAGGTGCCCAACGGACCGACTCCCCGATACGTTCCCACCGGCGCCGGGGCAGTCGAGAAATTGCTCAGCGGCATAATGTATTTGGCCACCGCGCTGGGCGCCGCGAGGTACCACTGCGCGATCACCGGCAGGCTTTTGCCGGCGAACTCCGCGTATGCCGACGCCTCGTACCAGCTCACCCCGCCCACTGGATAGTCCGCCTGGCCCTCCGGAAAATGGCCCGCCGCCCATGTGGATGGCCCCGGGCGGCCGGTGGAGTCGCGGAACACGTCGATCGCCTGCTCCCAGCTCAGTTCCTGCCCGTCGCGAAGAAACTTCTCCTTCCAGTACCCGCGCGTCTGATACCCGCCCTTGTCCACAAACTCCTGGTATTGGCGGTTCGTGACCTCGAAGCGATCCATGTAGAACTTGGGAAGATCGTATGGTCCCAAGCCTCCAAGCGACCAGATCACATAGAAGTATTGCTGTGCCGGCACGGCGGCCATTCCTTCCGGGGCGGCCGCGGCGGCGTCCAGCGCAAAGTTGAAGTCACGAACGAATCCGTGGATATCGTCGGTCACCGGAGCGCCGACGAACTCTCCCATGCCGGGCTTGGACACCCGCCAGCGCAGATAGCCGTTGGGAATTTTGACCTGATCGAGCGGAGTGGCGCCTAGCGGAAACCACGGGTCGCCGGGGGACAGGTAGTCCTTGATTTCCACGGTAGCTCCCGCGGGTGTGGAGCGCACGGATACCGCGTGCGCAAGACCTTCGGTGATGTGAGCCAGTTGCGGATCGCCGGGCAGATATTTTTGTGCTTCCTGCAAGAGACGAAACGCCGCCAGGGGCTTGCTCTGATTGGTCAACCTGCCGATTTCGGGGATCGCCTGCTCGCGCGCCCAGTGCCGTTTCTCGGAGCGCTGATAGAACCAGATCGACAGTCCGGCCGCCAGCAGAATCAGCACCGCCGCCGGAATCGCGTAAATAGTGCGGAAGCCCGAGCGCGCCGGCGGCGATTCCAAAGCTGCGAGCGCCGCCGCCAGGTCAGTCTCCATTTCGGCCGCGGACTGATACCGCCGGTCCGGATCCTTCTGCAACGCGCGCGAAACGATGGCCTCGACGCCGGCCGGCATTTGTGGGACAGACCATCGCTTTTTGTGGTCTGTCAACAGGGCCGGGCGCAATGGCGGCGGATCGTCGTGCACCACCGCGTGCATCACCTCGAGCTGGCGCTCTCCGCGAAACGGCGGGTTCCCTGCGAGCATCTCGTAAAGGACCGCACCCAGGCTCCACAGGTCCGTCCGCAAATCGACGGCTTTTCCGGAGGCCTGTTCCGGAGACATATAGAGCGGCGTGCCGCGGACGGCGCCCTCCAGGGTTGCCGTCACATCGCTGGACTTTGCCAGGCCGAAGTCGATGATCCGCGCAATGCCGTCTTTGGCCACGATGATGTTGCTCGGCTTGATATCGCGATGGCCGATGCCGTGTTCGTGAGCTTTGGCGAGGCCTGATGCGACCTGGCGGGCAATCCGCAGAGCTTCCGGAACCTCCAGACCCGAGGCGATCTTCTCGCGGAGAGTAACTCCCTCGTGGAATGCCATGGCGATGAACAAGTCCCCGGCCGGGGTCTCGTCGATGTCATGGATCACCACAATGTTGGGGTGATCCAGTGCGGATGCGGCGCGGGCCTCGTCGGTGAGCCGCCTCCTGAGCTCGCTGTCGTGGGACAGATGGGGCGGCAGAAATTTCAGCGCCACCGTTCGCCCGAGCTTCGAATCGAGAGCTTTGTATACCACCCCCATGCCGCCGGCGCCGATCTTCTCCTGGATGTGGTAGTGGGAGATGGTCATTCCGGCGAAACCCAGGCGGCCGGCCGCCACGTGCTCCGTCGCCGTGAAGTCGTCCAGCAGTTCCACGGCGGGCCGGTCGAGAATCTGGCCGTCCGAATCCTGCGCCAGCATTCGTTCGACTTCGCGCCGAATCTCCGGGTCGGTGCCCTCCAGCACGGCGGCGCCTCGCTCGCGCGCTGAATTGTAGAGATCTTCGATTTGCTTCCAGCGGCCGGGCGTCATAGAGATCCATCATAAAGCTTAATTGGCGATCACCCTACAGGCGCAAAGTGGAAGCGAAAAGTGGAATACGTGGGGCTATAATTCTTTAGGCAACGATGTGAGCAGCGCCGAGTGTTCGGAAACCACGCAACTTCTTCGTGCCTGGGCGGGCGGCGACCAGGGCGCGCTGGAGCAGCTCACGCCGCGGGTGTACGACGAGCTTCGGCGGATTGCCGGCCACTTCATGCGCGATGAGCGGCCGGGGCGAAGTATCGAGACCACCGCCCTGGTGCACGAAGCGTACCTGAAACTGATCGACGTCTCCAGCGTGGACTGGCAGCATCGCGCCCACTTCTTCGCGGTGTCGGCGCAGATCATGCGGCACATCCTGCTGGATCGGGCGCGCCGGCGCGTAGCTGCCAAGCGCGGCGGCGCGGCGCCGCGGCTGAATCTCGATGAAGTCCCCGACATGGGGTCCGGCCGCGCTCGCGAGTTGATCGCGCTCGATGACGCCTTGAACGCCCTGGCGAAGGTCGATCCACGGCGAGCGCGGGTGGTCGAGCTGCGCTTCTTCGCTGGGTTGAGCGTGGAAGAGACCGCCGAGGTATTAAAGGTCTCTTCCGACACGGTGAAGCGCGACTGGCGGCTGGCGCGCGCATGGCTGTTGTCCGAGTTGGGCGACGCGCCGGAACAGAACCGTTAAATATTTTTCGCCACCCTTCCACTTTCTCCATTCGATTTGCGCCTGGAGGTTGAAGCCAACCGACAGCGGCATTCCCCGCGCCGGCTTCGACGCAAAAACGAAAAGGAGATTCACAATGAGAACAATTCTGTTTCGCACTTCGCTGGCGGGTATGTTGGCGGCTTCCGCCCTCTGCGCGCAAAGCCTGTCCCCGGCGGCCAGCGCCGCTCCCCAATACCAAATCACCGACCTGGGCACACTGGGCGGGACGTTGACCGTCGCCTTCGGCATCAACAACGCAGGCCGCATAGGCGGGACTGCCGCCCTACCCAACGGCGATACGCATGCCTTTCTCACGGGGATCGGGGGCACGAAATACGACCTCGGCACGCTCGGTGGACCCAACGCCCAGGCGAGCGCACCTGACGGGCGGGAGAATCTGCCGATTACTTCCGAGATCTCCACGCCAGACCCGTTGAAGGAGGACTTCTGCGGTTTCGGCGATCACCTGATCTGCCTGGGAGCTCTCTGGAACGGAGTCATGCGGCCCCTGCCCACGCTGGGCGGCAACAATGCGATGGCTCTTGCCCTGAACAATCGAGGCCAGATCGTCGGGACTGCGGAGAATCGCACGCACGACCCGAGTTGCCCGGCGCCGCAGATTCTGGATTTCGAGCCCGTGGCGTGGGGGCCGGCAGGTGACATCCAGGGACTTCCTCCGCTCCCCGGCGACACCGTGGGATTCGCGCTCGGCATCAACGACTCCGGACAGATCGTGGGCTCGTCGGGCAACTGCACCAACACTGTGGTAACTGCTGTAGGCCTGTTGGTTGGACCGCACGCGGTGCTTTGGGAGAAGGGCTCGGTCAAGGACCTCGGCAACCTGGGAGGCGAGATGATGGGCAAGGCCGCCGCCATCAATAACCGGGGCGAAGTGGCCGGATTCTCGGACGTGGCCGACGGCACGGTTCACTCCTTCCTGTGGACCAGGGAGACCGGCATGAAAGACCTCGGCGGACTAGGCACCGACGTCCTGGGCGACCCGGCGGGAATCAACAACAATACCCAGGTGGTGGGCGGCTCTTGCGACGACAGCGGGAATTGCCGCGCGTTCCTCTGGCAGAATAATGTGCTGTCGGACCTCAACTCCTTGATCCCGGCGGATTCGCCGCTGTACCTGGTGTATGCATTGGGCATCAGCGATGCGGGCGAGATCGTGGGCTTTGCCGTAGAGAACAGCACCGGCGACCTGCGCGCTTATTTGGCCACTCCGATACCCGGCAAATCCGGCAAGCAGGGCGATGCGCCCGCTGCCCGAAGTGTCACCAGTGAAAGCCGGCCGGCGGTTCTGCCGGATCGGATTCGCCTGATGCTACAGCAGCGCCTGCCCTTTGGCCGCTTCGGCGGGCGGCGTTAAAGGTGGGGCGGACGCCCTCGNNGGGCCAGGGGGCCCGCCCCACTACTTGAGAGGGTTGTAATGCTGAGCAAGCCCAGGTTGCGAAGACTTGAAGGTGTTTAAAATGCTACGCGGACTTGCGGTCCTGCGGAGCGGCTGCGGCTGGACGGTCCGATAACGGCGTCTTGCGATCGGCGGACAAGAGGCTCAACGCTTCCCGTCCCTGGGCGGTGATTTCCCAAAAGTCGAGTTTATGCGCGGAGAGCGACTGGCGATGGCGGCGGATCAATCCCAACTCCTCCATCTGCTCCAGGGTATCCACGCGGACCCGGCTCTGTTTTCCGGTGCGTTCGTTGAATTGCGTAAAGTATGGCTGGCCGGGAATCTCCCAAAGCAGATCCTCATGGGATAGGCCGGAAAGGATTCGTCGATGTCGAGCGCTCAGCGTAGTCACCAAAACTGTCACTCTCAATTTTGGCACATACCGGAGCCTCCGGCGTATGGGTGTTGATATCTTACCGTTAACACCCATGGGTTTTATACAAAAACCCATGGGTTTTAGCCAGAATGCGTCACTCCCAGCGCCCGGCAATCCTCATCCACCATCTCCCGGATCAGCTCTTCGAACCCGATTCTGGGGCTCCAACCCAAAACCCGGCAGGCCTTGCGGGCATCTCCTCTGAGAAGGTTGATCTCCGCGGGGCGGTAGAGTTCGGGATCGGTCTTGACGTACTGGCGGTAGTCGAGACCAGCCCGGGAAAACGCCCGCTCCACAAATTCGCGCACCGAGTGGCATTCCCCGGTGGCCACCACATAATCGTCCGGCACGGCTTGTTGCAACATCAGCCACATGGCTTCCACGTATTCCCGGGCGTGGCCCCAATCCCGCTGCGCGTCGAGGTTGCCGAGCCAGAGATCGCTGGATCTGCCGGCCAGTATGCGCGCCACCCCGGCGCTGATCTTGCGGCTTACGAATTCGAATCCGCGCCGCGGAGACTCATGGTTGAACAGAATGCCGCTGGAGGCGTGCATCCCGTAGGCCTCCCGGTAATTCCGGGTCAAATGAAACCCGGCCACTTTGCTGATCCCATACGAGGAACGGGGATGAAACCGCGTCTCCTCGTTTTGCGGCACATCTTCGGCCATGCCAAACATTTCGCTCGAGCCCGCGAAATAAAACCGGCTGCCCGGGGAGAGCGTTTTCAGGGCGGCCAGCAGGAAATGGGTGCCGTTGATGTTGGCGTTCAGGGTGGAGAACTCGTCGTCAAACGAATAGCTGACGAAGCTCTGGGCGGCCAGGTGGTAACACTCGTCGGGCTGCACCTCGTGGACCACCCGGTGGATGCTGGCATAGCTTTCGAGCGATGCCGCATGCAGCTTCAGGCGCTGCCGGATGTGGTGGATCCGCGAAAGCCGGTTGGCCGGGTCCTCCAGGGCCACCCGGCGCACGATTCCGTGAACTTCATAATCCTTGGCGAGCAGGTACTCCGAAAGATAGGAACCGTCCTGGCCCGTAATCCCCGTGATGAGAGCGCGTTTGGCGGACACCGAACATGGTAGCAAAGGCCCATCGGGGATCCGGCTGGGATTGGGGCTAAGGGGTCCTCAGAAGCCTGGCGACTGTCTACCCGGTGACGCCCGCGCTGCGGACGGCCACTCGTTGACGGGTGCTTGATTGGCCGCATACAGTTTTGGCGGCAGCGAGCCGGACACAGGGTCGCGACTCCGCACGAAGGCTGCCAGGTGTGGCGCGAAAAGGACCAGTCCTAAACTACACGCCGCTCCCACACCTAACGCTCCCATCGCGAGCAAGTGGGCGCCGGGCAGAACCGTCCTCCGGATTTCGTATACTGCCACCGAAATCGCCAGAATTTCCCATGCCGTCGCGACAAAGAAGTATCGTCCCTGGTGAGCCGCTGTAATCCCATGAACGCCGTATTTGAGCAGCACGGCCGAAGCCAGCACCAGGATCGCGGTGTTTCGTCGCCGAATGCCCACGATGACGGCGGCCAGAAACAGCCCCTGTATGGCGGCCATTTCGAGGTGGAGTGGCCGTAGGAGGCGCTGCCTCAGTGCCGTGCCGCGATCACGAAGCGCCTCGGGCAAGACTCCCGGGAAATCCAGGCTCCAGGACAGGCTGGCGGCTTCGCCTTCGGTTGCCTGGCTGATCATCGTGGACAGAATTCGCAATCGCGTGAAAGCCCGGGCGACGGAGTGCTTCCTGGAGGGCCAGGCGCGAGGCTTGAGCGGACATGGCCTGAGGATCGCCCAGCAGGTCTGGCCGGACTGAGGCGAGGTAGATTGAGGGGTCGATCCAGCCGCCATGGGAGGCCGCGCCGGGAATGTACGAACCAAGGATCGTCATTCCCGCGGATTCCTGACTGAGGGCGAACCGGCCGGTCGAAGCGTAACGGTATGCCGCTACGGCCGAAAGGGGTAGCGCCGCAGCCAGACCAACCGCGACCGCCCGCTGCCACCGGATCTGGAAATTCACGCCCGTTGCGGCCAGAAACAGGGGGAGCAGCGCGACCGGAATCTCCTGGCGCAGGAGTGACGCGGCTCCATAGAGCAGGCCGGCTGTCACCAGCCGTGTGGGCTTACCGGAGAGAAGCGACCTCACCGCCAGCGCCCCCAGAGCTATGGATGGAAGAAGAACCCAGTTATCCTGAGCCACTACCCCGGAGAAGAGAATTTGTCCAAGCCAAAGAGCGAAGGATGCGCCGGCCAGCAGGCGCAACCATAAAGGCAACACTCCACGCCAAATGAGGAAGGGCAGGACAGGCAAGAGCCCGCACGCGACCGCCGTAGCCAGACGGGCCACGGCCGCGGGATCGATACTTGGGAAAATCCGGAACAGCCCGGAGAGGACGAGCGGAACTCCGGGGTTAAACATCCAAAACCAACTGTTGCTGGTAAGGCCGTGATCGCGAAGGTACAGGCCGAACAAGACCAGAGCATGGAAATCCGAGACTGGGATGGTAGGAAACCTGGTGACGAAAGCAAGCCGCGGCGCCAGGCCGAGAATCAGCAGCAGGAGGAGTCCTCTAGGATTTCCTTGGACCTCTTCACCAAGGCAACTCGGGGAGGGCTATGCGGTGGTGAAGCCCGGCCGCCAGGAAACCGCTGTGGCCGGCGAAATACGCGTGGTTCAGCATACCAGGAGGACCCAATGTATCACGAGGTATAGCGAACGCGAAGCGCTGCCGCTGGAGGACATCTGGTTTGAGGAGGTGGCGAATGAAATTGCGGCGTCCGTTGCGATCGTTGATCAGGTCAATGATGAAGGAAGTATCGGCGAGGTAGTGGAGCATTTTTAACGGCTGGAGGTTTCGGTATCGATACTCTCATCTTCCCGCCGTAGGGATTCCACCCACTTGGCCGCTCCTTCGTTCAACTCAGGATGCTCTTCGAGATTCCACCCAGGTCCGTTCTCTTCCAGGAATTGGAGCAAACGGAGCCGTTCCCAGGATGGCGGATTCCATGGCTCCTGCTGGCTGGCGATGATCTCTTCCATGTCCTTGCCGAACTCCTCGTCCAGCGTGACCGTCGAATTGCGCTGCCGGGCTTCCCGCAGGATGTCCGATACAGGCCGTCCACTCCGGTTGAGAGGCCGAAGGACCGCCACAGGCAGGTGGTCTTGCTCCACGACTACCTCGACGCCCTGCTGGACCTTGGCCAGGATGGCGTGGAGATCGCGGGCGAGTTCAGCTTCGGTAATATGGACGGTGCCCATGTCTCCGATGATAGCGGTTCTTCCTGCCCGCTGTCCTGTTCGACATAGAGGAAACCCCGTGTTGACATACACGGAATCGGCTGCCTAAATGCAAATAGGACTGGGTCGGCCGCGCTGCACTTAACTCGCCCGCCGTTCCTCATGATCCAGCGCCTCATGCAGCAACATCTTGAGGTAGGTCTGGTAGCGCAACCCTTTCTTAGCAGCCAGAGATCGCGCCCGTTGAATGTCTTCGGGGTCGATGCGAATGGAAACGGTCGGGGTGGATCCGGCGCCCTGGCGGTTGCGCTCGATGACCTCGGAAAGTATAGTGGTCTGGCCGGCAGCGACTGCCTGCTCCATCCATTCGGCAGTCTCGTCGCGGTGTTCGTCCCACCACTGGGCTTCTTCTTGTTCGGACTGGAACTGGGGAATTGGTTTTTGGATCATATCGGCCTCCGTCCTAGATAGAGTGCCTGCAGGCGTGCTGCAGCGGTATACGCGGTGACCGGTCCGGAAGGCTTTCCCGCGGAAGGTGAAGACGACCGCCAGAATTCGGCCGCCGGAAGTGATGCCGAGAGCTTTAGTACGTTCTTCGTCACCGGATTGGATATCGAGCAGCACGGCATGAGGATCGAGAATGGCCTGTTGCGCTTCCTCAGGGGTGACATGGTGGAGGGCGAGATGGTCACGGTTGGCATCGTCCCAGTCGAATTCCAGAGCTTCTGAGCCCAACGGATTCATTGTATCAACACTGTTGTGACGGTACATTCTTCAACGGGGTAGCGCGCGCGGAGGCTCGGGCGTCATCACGCTGCCTTGCGGGGCGGGAAGACAATCGTCGCGACGCCCTGCATGGAGCGGCTCGCCACCTCCACGCTGGTGCTCATCACCAGCGTCAACGCCGGAGGCGTGGCTGATTGTGCGGACTTGCTGTCCGGAGGTGGGACAGATTCAGTCTTCGCTATACTGGCCCCATGACCGTTACTCTCTCTCCACACGGCCAGGAAATGCTGGAAACCGCGCTCGCCCGCGGACTCGGCCGTACCCCGGAAGAAATTGTCGAACATGCCCTGAAAACCGTCGGGACAGGAGATCGCACTTTCGGACCAGGAGCGGGAACAGCGCCGGCAGGCCGTCGCCGGCATGCTTGCGTTCAGCGAGAAATATCACCTCAGGCTGGGGCCCGGCGTGCGCATTACGGACCTGATCCATGAGGGTCACAAATATTGAGCGGGTAATCGACCATACTGAGGCCCCAACCGGGAATCTGAGGAATTGTGCTTCGAACTATCGCTCTTATGATCCTCATGATGCAAGCGGCGCCTGGGCAGGAGTTCGAGGTCGCCTCGATCAAGCGGGTGCCGACGCGAAGCGGCGATATCCGCCTCATTGATCATGGCAGTGGAGGCCCCGGATCGAACGATCCAGCCATGTTCCGCTGTGGAAACTGCCTCCTTGTATCACTGATTGAGAAGGCGTTCGACCTGCAGCGATATCAGTTCGTTCCGGGGCCGTGGATGATGGACAACGAGTATCAGGTGCTGGCGAAAGTGCCGGAGGGAACCACTCCACAACAGTTCCGCACCATGCTGCAGAAGTTCCTTAAAGAGCGGTTCAATCTCAGCTATCATTTCGAGAAAAAGGAAACGGATGGCCTCGCGTTAGTAATTGCCAAGGGCGGCTCGAAGCTAAAGGAATCAACCACCCCGGCGTCGGTTTCGCCGGCTCCGCCCGTCAACGAAAGAGCAATCCTTGGTAAAGATGGATATCCGGTGCTGAATCACCCCGGTCAGATCGGCCTAAACGGACACGTCCGGATGAGATCCGATCGTCAAACCGCCGGCGACATCGCGCACATGTTGGGCGAACAATACGCATTGCCGGTAGAAGATGCCACTGGCCTCACGGGCATCTACGATATTAATCTGTTCTGGGTCGTCAACTCGCGATCCGCCGTGCCAGCCGATCCAAACGATACAGCACCCCTCGTTGAGAATCCCGGGCCGAGTTTCCGCGACGCGCTCCAGTCGCAATTAGGGCTGAAGTTCGAACCAAAGAAAGTAAAGGTCAACATTTTCGTGATAGACCACGTCGACAAGATGCCGACCGCTAACTGAATTCCTGCCTAGTTGGTCCTTATTGAAACTGCCCAGAATAGCCATTTTGAGCAGTAATGCCCTTCTTATAAGCCGCGTCCAAAGTAGTTGCGTAGCGGTTTTGCAGGCCTTTCCGAGCGGCGCGCCTCTTGTCGCTCTCGGAACTCGTCGGGCCGAATCGCACTGTAAATGAGCAGTGCTGAAATAGGGCGCCATTCGCGTTCGGTGCAGCTTCCGAAGCCTTTTCGCGTTTCTTGATCGCGACGGCGAATGTGCATTGTAATGGGCAGATCGGCCAAGTCCTCGATATAGGCTCCCCTGCTGTCTGGCTTCGGGATTCTTCGCCCAGCAGATTTCTCCTACCCGCTGTCCCGCTCGCGAATGCGGAAAATCGGATTCTGCGGAATGAATCCTCGCCCAGCCCCCTACCCCCCCTTTCTGCCCCCACCCCGAAAAGTGCTACCCTACCATTACTCCCCCGCCCGAAGCTCTATGTTCGTCACCACTGGGTATCATCCAGAGAATCCGCTGATCGTGCAGGGCGATCACACCATTCTGGCCGAAGTCGCCAGCCCACACTACGCCGCCGCCCGCGATAGCCTCTCGCGCTTTGCGGAGCTGATGAAGGCTCCCGAGCACGTGCACACCTACCGCATCACCCCGCTCTCCATCTGGAATGCCTGCGCGGCCAGTGTCACGACCGAGGAGATCACCCAAACGCTCATCGGGTTTTCCAAGTACCCGGTCCCGGAGCACGTGCTCTTCGAGATCCGCGATTTCGCGTCGCGCTACGGGCGGGTGAAGCTCCTGCGCGACGAGCGCGGCCTCGTGCTCCAGGCCAATGAGGAGGCCCTGGCCGAACAGATTGCCCGCAGCAAACACGTGATGCCCTGGCTGGGCCAGCGCTGGTCGCCGCTCGAATTCGCAATCGCCCCCGCCGCCCGCGGCGATATCAAACAGGCGCTCATCAAGATCGGCTTCCCCGCCGAGGATCTCGCCGGCTATAGCGATGGCGAAGCGCTGCCGCTCACGTTCCGCGCCCTCACGCGAGCGGGGCTGCCGTTTTCGCTGCGTCCCTACCAGCGGGAGGCGGCCGCGGCGTTCCATGCGGGAGGCTCGGCCCGCGGAGGCTCGGGCGTTATCACGCTGCCTTGCGGGGCAGGGAAGACCATCGTCGCCATGGCCTGCATGGAGCGGCTCGCCACCTCCACGCTGGTGCTCACCACCAGCGTCACCGCCGCCCGCCAGTGGATCGCCGAACTGCTCGACAAAACCTCGCTGCTCGAAGACCAGATCGCCGAGTACACCGGCGATTTGAAGCAGGTGCGCGAAGTCACCGTGGCCACCTACCAGATCATGACCTGGCGGTCCAGGAAGGATGCCGACTACCCGCACCTGAAGCTGTTCGACAGCCGCAACTGGGGCCTCATCGTTTATGACGAAGTGCATCTGCTGCCCGCGCCGGTGTTTCGTGTCACGGCCTCGCTGCAGGCGCGCCGCCGTCTGGGGCTCACCGCCACGCTGGTCCGCGAGGACGGGCGCGAGGACGACGTTTTCGCCCTTATCGGCCCCAAAAAAGCGGACGTGCCCTGGAAAGTGCTGGAGAGCCAGAACTGGATCGCCACGGCGCACTGTACCGAAGTCCGCCTGCCCATGCCCGCGGCGCTGCGCATGGACTATGCGGTGGCCGACTCCCGGAACCAATTCCGGATCGCCTCCGAGAATCCGGGAAAGCTCGACATCGTGCGGCGCCTTCTGGCGCAGCATCCCGAGGAGCCGGTGCTGGTCATCGGGATGTATCTCGATCAACTCGATCAGATCGCCGGCCCGCTGGGCCTCCCGGTGCTGACCGGGAGCACTCCGCAGCGCAAGCGCGACGAGCTCTTCGCCCGCTTCAAGAACGGCCAGATCCGGGTGCTGGCGGTTTCCAAAGTGGCCAATTTCGCGGTGGATCTGCCGGAGGCCTCGGTGGCCATCCAGATCTCCGGGACCTTCGGATCCCGGCAGGAGGAGGCGCAGCGGCTGGGGCGAATCCTGCGGCCCAAGCAGAAAGGCAACCAGGCGCACTTCTATTCGGTGGTCAGCGCCGATACCGTGGAGCAGGACTACGCCTTGAAGCGGCAATTATTCCTGTGCGAGCAGGGGTACTCCTACTCGATCGTCGATGTCGACGCAGGCGAGCGGGGTCTTCCGACGGCATCATAAATCGATGACGGAAAGACGCGCCATGTGCCTGCGCTGCACCGGAGTCGACCTGGTTCCTGCCGGACCCCTCGTGCCCGAGATCGAATTCTTCGATTGTCCTGCCTGCCATAGACGATACGCGGGAAAGCCGGGCCAGTCACTGACATTTAGATGGTTGCACCCGATCTCCCTCGTGCTTTATGAAAGACTCTATCCTTCCAAGTGTTGGGAGTTTGAGAAGAGCGGCTGGCCATCCAAGCCACCCGAGGTGCTGCTGCGAATGGTCGAGGAAATCGAGCTGGAGATCGCGCAACCCACCCAGCAAGTGCGAGACATTCTCGACAATCCCCAGACGGAAGAACAATGCCGCCAGTACCTCCGCGAGTTTGTCGCGGGCGCTCGAGGTTGGCTGCGAGAGAAAGATGGCGATCGGGGCTGAGCAAGCTCCCATGGATGGGGCGCCAGCCTCTTTCTGCCAGCCCCGCGTAAATGCTACCCTACCATTTCGCGAAACAGCGTCATGAAACTCACACCGGAAAGCCTGCGCGATTTCCTCTCGGTATTGCCGAAGTACGAATCCCTTTCCTTGGCGGACCGGCGGGCCCTGGCTTCCATCGAACGTCCCTCCCAGAGCACCTCGACCTTCGTCCTACGCGATTCGCTGCAAGCTCTGATCGCGGCGGGCTTTCTGCTGCCGCCCACTCCCAATAGCCGCTGCTCGGTGGAGCCCTCACGGCAGGAATTCCTCCGTACCTTGCGCGTCCTCCGCGGCCATCCGGTGTTGCACAACCCCAGCCAGGCAAGCTTTGAAAGCTATGTTAAAGAACACTTCACGACGGCCGAACGGGATGCCTTGCGGAACAATCCCCATGTGGACCGCAGCGAGCTGAATCTGACTCTGTATCGAAAGGTCACTTCGCCCGACTGGGTGCAGGACTTCCTGAGCGCCGGAGAAAGCTCCTGGGAATCGCCCTATTTGCCTCGCGGCGCCCCAGCCATGTTCGCCAACCCCGAAGTTCTGAGCAGTGCCCAGAAGGTGGTCCGATGGTTGATCGCTCATAGGGGCAGCGTGGTTCTTCGCGATCTACCCGCACTGGCGGCCAGTCCGGAACTGTTGAGCGAAGCCTTGCACGCGTGCCTGCGGTACGCGCTCCTGTTTGCCGCAGTCGATCCCGAAAGCATGGATACCTTTCTGGGGGTATGGCCCACCGCAATGCCCGACCCGGCATTGGCCCAGTTACCGCCGCCCCGGAACGTGACGCCCTCCGAAACCTTCAACTCGCATTTTCTGATAGAGGATATGACGTCCCTGTTGGTAGCGTGCGCCACCGAACCCCTGCGCATGAAGGCAGACGACCACCAGATGTACGCCAGGACGGGTCAGAATCTGGCGAACAACCTCCGCCCACTGCCCAAATGGGTGGAAGAAGCCTTCTACATGACTTGCCATCACCGTGTAGGCCTCGCCGAATCGTTTGTGCGCCACTTTAGACTGGTCGATGTAGGGGGATATCCACCGCAGATGACGGTCAGCCAGCTAGGCCTCAAGTGGCTGGGCCTCGGGACCGGAGATCGCCTGCGCGTCATCCTGGATTGCCTGCTGGAACGTAAACAGACGCTGGCGGCATTCCACAACATGACAAAAGGGCAGATTAACCTGACTGGATCGCGGTTCCATATCGACACGAGGGTGAGTCCACAGCCGGACATCCCTACCGCAATTCTGCAGGTGTTCCGGTCTTTGCCGGGCGATGGGTTTTTTCTAACCCAGGAAATCGCGGCCTTCAGCCAACCGGCAAACCCCTTTCTGGCGATTTACCGCAAAGACAAGAACGCCTACTTTTCGTCCGATGCCATCTACCTACGTAATCCTGACGCGGAAACGCTACAAAAGGCTTGGAGCGATACGCTACACAACTTTCTGCGGCTCGGTTTACTGCCGCTGGGCGGTATTCGGGTGGGCCGGAGCGAGGAGGGTGTGTCGATTGCGATCACCCCGGTGGGGCGCTACTACCTCAACCAGACGAGGCAGTGGGAGTGCTCGGCGACGGTGGATTCGCAGGTCATTGTGCAACCCAACTTCGAGGTGACCTTCCTGGGAGAAGCGGCGATCGCGGAGGCCGAAATCGGCCGGTTTGCCGAGCGCCGCGGCCAGCAGATCGGCGCCCTGTTTCAGATCACCAAGAAATCCATCTTCGCCGCCGCGGTCGGGGGCATGACTGCGGAGGGCGTGCTCGAAACCCTGGAACGGGTGTGCACCCGGGAAGTGCCGGCCAATGTGCGGCGGGAAATCCAGGGCTGGTTTGCGCAGTGCAGAAAGATAAGCTTCGAATCGGCCATGCTTATCCGCTGTCCCGATCGCGAGACGGCGATACGCGTCCTTGG
>PMTT01000878.1 GCA_003167275.1 Bryobacterales bacterium
GTGATTCTTTCCGCGGGCGGAGCGTACCGGCGGCAAGACCGCCGGCGCTACAAATGCCCGTGGTACAGGCTACGGGAGTATATTGAGTGTTGAAATCCATGCAACGCCGCTATGCATTCCCCGCCCTCGCCGCCCTCGCCACGATCCTTGCCGCCCTTCCGCCGGCGGGCAGTGTCAACTCCATCGGGATGGCGCTGGTCCGTATCGCACCGGGGACATTCGACATGGGAGTGGACTCCACGCCTTTGCCCAGCGCCCTCATCAAAGGGCCGTCGGGGGTCATCTACGACCGGCCGAGCGACGCCGGCGATTACGACGAGACCCCAGTCCACAAAGTCACCATCACCCAGCCGTTCTGGATGAGCGCGACCGAGGTGACGGTCGACCAGTATCGGCAGTTTCGGCCCGGATACCGCGGCAATCCCTATTACGCGCCCTACGTCGCGGGAGTGAGCTGGAACGATGCCGTGGCCTTTGCCCGGTGGCTCTCTGAGAAGGAAGGCAAGACGTACCGCCTNNCGGCGCCCAGCCGCCCGCGCCCGAGACGGCCAATCCCTGGGGTCTCAAAAACATGCACAGCGGCGTGGCGGAGTGGGTTCTGGACTGGCATGGCATGTACCCGCGGGAGGCCCAAACCGATCCCGTCGGCCCGGCGAACGGCATCGCCAAAGTAGTGCGCGGCGGCGGCCTGGATTACAAGACTTCCAAGACCGATGGCGGTAAGCACCTGCCGGCTGAGATGGCGTACTATGCGCGCTCGGCGAATCGCGCCGCCATCGCGCCGGGTTTCGAGTCGCCGGACCATGGCATCGGATTCCGCCTCGTTCAGGCCGAGCTGCCGAAGACCAAGCCGCTGCCCTACGAACCGCCGCTGATCCAGACCGCCGTGAAACAGACCGTTCCGGACCTTACGGTCGGGCCGGATCCGGCCAAGCCCTACTACCGCACACGGCCCATCTTCCCCAACCTCGGCAATCGCGGCATGCGGGACGTGGGCTGGAAGATCGGACTGAAGCCCGGGCTGGGCGTGGCCCACCACAACTCCGCCCTGCAAGTTTCTAATCAATGATTTGCCTTCGTCAGTCCCCGCGCTTCTCTGACGCGATCCCCAGAATCTCCCCCGCCAGCGTATTCAAACTGTTGGTGATGCGGTCCGCTTCCACGTCCACCAGCTCGTAACGGTCCGCATGCGGTTCGCCCGACTCCAACATAGCGTTGTAGTCCGCCCGCAAGTCGGGCATCTCGGCCGGGATCAGGTCGGCGCCCCGCTCTGTTACTGCCAGGTAGGGGTGGTCCTCCCCCAAGTTGGGCATCTCGGCGCCCCGCAGCGCCGCCGCCAGGTAATAGAGCGTCAGATCCACATGGTTCGAAAAGGTGCGGAACTCCTCACGCGCGGGGACCGGCCGGCTGCGGACCAGGCCCGCCTCCAGCGACATCACCGCGTGGATGAAGCGATGTGAGTTCGCCAGCATACGTCGAAGCGCGCTCACCCGGTCCGCGGAGACTCCCGGTTCGGCGGCCAGACGCGCCACGGAAGCCTCGGCATTCGAGCGTCCCAGCCTGGCCGCCTGCCGGGTGCGGTCCAGATCGGCGTCCAATGGCCGGTCGGGATGCAGGTACGCGTCGCGGACCGCTTGAAAGTACAACCGGTACGCCTCCAACATGCTGGCGATCGCTTCGGGCACCTGGGTCCGTTCCCATGTGGGCCACAATTGATACGCCACCAGAGCGATCACGCCGCCCACTAGGGTATTCAGACCGCGGGCTGCAATCACCGGGCCCGGCGCGACTCCCGTAGCCGCGAACATCAGCACCACCAGGGCCGTTAGATTCACCGCAAAGACGCCATAATTGGCGGGCCCGAAGCACCGCAGCAGGAACGCAAACAGAGCGATCAGCCCCACCTCCAAGGCTCCGGTGGGCGTGAGCGCGTGGAACAGCGCGGTCGCGAGCCCCAGGCCGATCAGGGTCCCCGCCACCCGCAATACGCCGCGGATAAAGGTGGTTGTGAAGTCGGGCCGCAGCACGATCGCGATGGTCATGGGGATCCAGTAGGGCCTCCGCCAGCCCACCCAGTGGGCCACCAGTTCTCCAATGGTCAGGGAGACCGCCAGCCGGACGGCATGCCGGAACACCGCCGATTCCAGATTCAAATTGGCGCGGAGCACTGCCAGTGCGCCCTCCAGTCGCAGGGTCCAGGGCTGGGACGCCTCGCGCCGCTCGAATTGCAGGCTGCCCGCGGGAGTCGCATGAACGGCCACTTCCATTGCCGCCCGGAGTTGCCCGGCCAGGGCGTCCAGTTGCCACCGGGCATCGCGCAACATCCCCGCGATCGGCGCCGCAGCCTTCTGCCGGCGAAGCGTGGCCGCCAATGCCCGCAGTTCCTCAAATTCCCGAGGATGTAGGTGCGCCGGCGCCAGTTCTCTGGCCAGCAGAGGCTCTCCCACCGAGGTCAGGACACGCCCCGCGATCTCCAGGCAGCGGTCCAGAGTCGCCGTCTCAAGCTCGGCGGCGTCCTCACGCCCGATGCGCGTGCGCAGCCTCGCCAGCGTCAGCAGTGCCAGCCGGATGCGCTCTGCCTGGCTGAGAAGAGCGAGACAGCGCTCGGCCTCGAAGGAGATGTCGCCGCCCAGCGCGGCCAGCGCAGTCTGAGCCTGTGTCACTTCCGCACTGGCGGGAGGAGCCTCGGTGACCCGCGGCCCCTCGGTGGCGGCCCGGGCGAGTTCCAGATAGAGCCGGCCCAAGACGCGCCGCTCCGGCTCGTACCGGCGGAACGGCCAGAACGTCAGGGCGAGCAGAGTCTGGAGCAGTCCTCCGCCCAACGCCGCCAGACCCGAGGCCCACGCCTGTTCGGCCGTCATCGCCTGTGCCAGAAACACGATCAGCGTCACCAGCGTGACGTTGGCGATATCCGTTGCCTCGCTTCCCAGCGCCACCATCATGCCGGCCGCGAACCCGCAGACCCCGATTAACGGCACCGCCAGCGCCTGGTGGCGCCCGCACAATCCACCCGCCACAACCGCCAGACTGCAGGTCAGGCTCGCGGTCAACATGCGCCGCAAACGGTGACGATACGGGTCGGACCCGTCCGAGAAAGCCACGTTGAGCGCTCCCGTAGCGCCGATCAGCCCGCTGCTGGCGTGCCCCATGGCGGCCCCAATCGCCAGCGGAACGGCCACACCGAGAGCATTGCGCAGGGCCAGCCAGGGAGTCACCTTCGCCGACTCGTAGCGAAACACGCCTCGCCAGAAGGGCCCGTGCGCAATCGCGGTCCCGTGTGTCATTCCATTCAGGATACCTGCTGCATACTATGGATCACCGGTCTCTGTTTTCGGACGAAGCCCATGAAGGAGGCTCAGGACGATCTTCGGATCCTCCGCATGTGGGCTGCCGGTCAACGTGACAAAGGGCGGATTCATGGTGAGGTTTATAATCCGGCTGAAAAGAAGGAGCTTCCCGGAGTTCTGGTGTATCTACGGGACGCAAATCAAAGTTATTCCACAACTACGGATAGTAGGGGCCAATTCCTGTTCACAAATCTTGACCCTGGTATATATGAGGTCGCTACAGAACTATCAAACTGGGGAGCGCCCATGAAGATAGACCTCGTGCGGGCGTGGTGCTCGTCACACGTGGTGCTTAGGCCCGAATAGCTTCAGCGGTTTGAGAGTAAAAATGCCGTCGGTCAGGCTAGAACTCCAATCGAGCCCAGGCCAACGTGCACATGATGATTGAGCGTCGGACCCAAGTCGACAAGCATTGCCAGAGAACAGAAATTCTCCGGTCTCATCGGCTGCCACGCCGCGACCTGGCAGACTGGCCGGTTTAGCCGAGTAACGTTGGCGATATCCGTTGCCTCGCTCCCCAGCGCCACATCATGCCAGCGGCAATCCCGCAAACCCCGATTAACGGCGCCGCCAGCGCCTGGTGGCGCCCGCACAGTCCGCCCGCCAACACCGCCAAGCCGCAGGTCAGGCTGGCCGTCAACATGCGACGCAAACGATGGCGATACGGGTCGGACCCGTCCGAGAAAGCCACGTTGAGCGCTCCCGTAGCGCCGATCAGCCCGCTGCTGGCGTGCCCCATGGCGGCCCCAATCGCCAGCGTAAAGGCCACACACAAAGCATTGCGCAGGGCCAAGCCTGGGAGAACGACTGAAGCGGACGTTCGATTCGCAATCGGTATAATCGGGTATATGCGATTGGACGACGTTGCTCTCCATGCATGAGTCCGCGAAATGAGTGCCTACCTGAATCGCCACTGGGTCGCAGCCGCGCTCTTCATGGACATCTTTCTGCTGCTGCTCGTACCCCATTGGCATTCGTGTGGGAGTTGCCGATCCTTGTCATCTACCTGCAAATCCCCGTCTACATGCTCCATCAGGTGGAAGAGCATACGGACGACCGCTTCCGGCAATTCGTCAATCTGAATGTCTTCGGCGGAAAGGATGTCCTCACCCCCGAGTCCATCCTGGTGATCAACATTCCCGGCGTTTGGGGAGTCACGCTACTCTCCCTCTACGCGGCGCTGTTCTTCGGTACAGGCTGGGGGCTGTCCGGGATCTATCTGGTGGTTGTGAACGGCATCATTCATCTGCTAGCCGGCCTGGTGTTCCGAGCGTACAATCCTGGATTGGGACGGCCCTCGCGCTCTTCCTGCCGTTCGGTGGCGTCGCGCTCTGGGTGGTTTCCTCCGCGCACGGTGTGACCGGCATGCAGCACGCCGTCGACCTCGGCGCCGCGCTCGGTATCGACGCCGCCATCGTGCTTTACACGCGAGCCCGCGCGCTACGGCTGGATTAAGGTCGCCGAACATGTCTGCCATTGAGACGGAACCGATGCCCGCCGATGTGCTCACGATCGCTGGGATCGCGATCATAGCTTATATTCTGGCGAGCGTCCTGCATGAGGGAGCGGGCCATGGAGGCGCTTGTCTTTTGGCCGGAGGCAAAGTGTTGGTGATCTCCACGGTTCACATGGAGTGCAGCGCGGAAACTCGCCTGGTCATGGCTGGCGGAACACTAATGAACGTCGCCGCCGGGGCTTTGTGCTCTGCGCTCGGGCGCGTCACTGCCCGGACTTCCCCTCGCCTCACCTACTTCATGTGGCTCTCCATGACGGTGAATCTGTTCACCGCCGCGAGTTATTTCGGATTCTCGGGAATTGGCGGTTTCGCGGACTGGGCAGAGTTCATTCAGGGACTCGGTCCACAATGGGCCTGGAGAATCGGCCGGTCTTCATCCACCCGAAGATCTCTTCGACTCGTGTTGGCTGATCACGTAGCCAGCGTGTCGCGTGGTCCGCCCGTCAATCGCACTGGTCCGCCGCGCATGGATGTTTTGTGCCACGTGCGGAGTTGCATGCATATTGCGTGCTTCGGCTACGAAGTCCTTGGTGTCATAGTTCTTATCCGCTCCCACCGTGACTTGGTGATCGTCCGCAATGCGCTCGATCATCATCAGCGCCGCGTCGCGTTCCGCGGTGCCCGTGGCCTGCAGCACCTCGACATCCGCTATTAACCCGTTGCGGTTTTCCATGAGCACGTGCCCGCTATAACTCAGCTTGGCTTCCTTGCCGGACCCTTTCCGAGCCAGCAGGGCATCCTCGTCCGTGGTGGAGGCGTGTGTCTGGTTGCTGCGCTTCTCCCCATGAAAGTCCACCGTTGGGTTGCCCGGATCATCCACTGGGGCCGGGGGTTCTTCGCCGCTGTCCACCTTTTTGAAACTCTTTAAACTCGCGCACGCCTCCAGCAGCGTCCCATCTACTGTAAAGTGCTCATCTGACATGAGATCTAACCGCTTCGCCTCATCGATCACCAATCCGAAGAACTGCCTGGCCACGTCGGCCTTCAACAACCGGTCCCGATTCTTGGTGTACACCGTTACATCCCAGACCTCATCATCCATGTTCAAACCGACGAACCAGCGAAACAGCAGATTGTAATCCAACTGCTCCATCAGCATCCGTTCGCTTCGCACCGAATACAACACCTGCAGCAACAACGCCCGTAGCAACTTCTCCGGCGGGATGGAAGCACGCCCCACGGCGGAATACATTTTCGCGAATAAAGGGTCGAGTTCCGCCAAAATCCGGTTACAGATCAGGCGAATAGACCGAAGTGGATGGTCCGTCGGGACCCTCTGTTCCGGCGACAAGTAACTGAAGATCGCCGATTGTTGAAGGTCGAGACCGCGCATAAAACAATTCTACAAGAAATGTTTTAGAACGGGAAGGCGGAGGCGAAACTTAGTTTTTCCGCAACCTGCTAGGCGCCCCAAAGCAAGAGTGATTTCATCTCTTGCGGAATCGTGGGTCTCGATCTTGAGGCTGCGAATGAGGGCTTCGAATACACCTGGACCTCCGAGGAATCCAAGTGTCCTTGCAGCCAATCGCCGCGTTTCCTCGTCTCGGCTCAAAGCCTTGAGCATTGCTGCCACGGCACGGGGATTTCGCTTCTCCAATCCCCCAAGAAACCTCTCTAGAGTTCACCCAGTCCACGGTGGGGATTTTTGTGGGACCTCATTTTCAAACCGCAACCAATCAAGACTCGCCACGCCCTCAATGCCGCTTCTGCCGCGCGGCGATCAGTTCTTCGATGTTTACCAACTCGGTGGGGTAGTCGCCCGTATAGCAGGCGTAGCAATATTCGTGGCGGTCGTCCGCGACAGCCTTGCGAAGCGACCCCAGCGAAAGATAGCCTAGCGAATCGGCTTCCACGAAGCGGCGAATCTCCTCCACGTTGTGGTTGGAGGCGATCAACTCGGCGCTGGTTGGGGTGTCGACGCCATAGAAACAGGGCGAAACGGTGGGCGGGCAGGAGATGCGCAGGTGCACCTCGCGGGCGCCGGCGTGGCGCACCATGCGGACGATCTTCCGGCTGGTGGTGCCGCGGACGATGGAGTCGTCCACCAGGACCACGCTTTTACCCTGCAAGAGATACCGCACCGGATTGAGTTTCAGCTTCACGCCGAAATCACGGATGGCCTGGGAAGGCTCGATAAACGTCCGGCCAACATAATGGTTGCGGATCAGGGCCTGCCGAAACGGGAGACCAGATTCGGCGGAATAGCCGATGGCAGCGGCGACTCCCGAATCGGGGACCGGGACGACCAGGTCGGCATCCGCGGGGCACTCCCGTGCCAGCAACCGGCCCAGGTTCTCGCGCGATTCCTCGACAGCGCGGCCGAATACGATGGAGTCAGGGCGCGAAAAATAGACGTGTTCGAAGACGCACTGCGAAAGCGCCTGCTTGGGCGCCCACCGTTCGCGGGTCATACCCTCGGGACCCACGATCACCATTTCGCCGGGTTCCACATCGTTCAGGTAGACTGCGCCGATCAGGTCGAAGGCGCAGGTCTCGGAGGCGAAGACGTGGCACTTGCGCCCGCCCGAGAACTCCATCTCCCCGACGGCCAAGGGTCGAAAGCCGTGGGGATCGCGGGCCACGATGATGCGATCCTGCGCCAGGAATACTAGCGAGAAGGCGCCTTCAAGTTGCAGCAGGGCCTCGCGCAGGGCGCCGGCCAGCGTGCGCTCAGAAGAGTGAGCCATCAGGTGGAGGATGACTTCGGTATCGCTGGACGCCTGAAAAATGGAACCCAGGCGCCCCAGATGGGCGCGCAGTTCGGTCGCGTTGGTGATGTTGCCGTTGTGCGCGACGGCGACGAGGCCCTTGTTGCAGGAGACAGAGAAGGGCTGGGCGTTGAGCAGTACGGTGTCGCCGGCGGTGGAGTAGCGGGTGTGGCCGATGGCCAGTTCGCCCGGCAAGGTGGCCAGCACCGGGCTGGTGAAGATATCGGCCACGTGGCCCATGGATTTGTGGGTGTAGATTTCGTGGCCGTCGGTGGTGCAGATGCCGGCGCTCTCCTGCCCGCGATGTTGCAG
>PMTT01000658.1 GCA_003167275.1 Bryobacterales bacterium
GGTTGACAACCTGCCCCACAACGGAACGCTTACGATGACGGCGGCTGATTTTGACTTTGCAATAATCCCGAGCGGCGGCCGGTTGGCGGAGCTTCGCGAGGCCACGCATTGCGCCGGGTATTTTCGCCTCCGCCACCCTCTGTTCCCCGCGTCGCGCTGTGCCGAGGCCCTGTCCCTTGCGCAGCAGTTCTTCCAGCTTCCGGCGACCGAAAAGGAGCGGGTGGCGATGGAACAATCGCCGCATTTTCGCGGCTACAGCGTGATGCACAACAGCCGCGACTGGCGGGAGCAGATTCACTTTGGAAGGGAAGAGGCATCCCGGCACGGGCCACCCTACCAACAACTGCGCGGTCCGAACCTGTGTCCTCCCGATGACCTCTGGCGCAACGGGATCCTCTCGCTGATGGAGGACCTGGAGACGGCCGCGCGGGACGTTCTGGCAGCTCTCGCCAGGAGTCTCGGGCTGCCTGGGCCGCATTTCCTTCCCGAGAGCGAGGTTCCGTATGTCCTCCTGAAGCTGATTCATTATCAGGCGCTTCCGGACTCCACCCCGCGTTCGGGCGTCGCCCCCCATGTGGACTTCAGTTGGATCACGCTCCTGCTCCAGGACGATGCCGGAGGGCTGGAAATCCGCGGGCGGGACGGCTCCTGGACTCCGTTTCCGCCCGTGTCCGGCACGCTACTGATCAACGTCGGGGAGATCCTGGAGTTCGCGACCGGCGGGTACTTTTGCGCGGCGCCTCATCGGGTGGTGAACGGCGCCCAGGCTCGAATCTCTCTTCCTTTCTTTCTGAATCCGGGGCTGGATACGACGATCAACGCCATCCCGCTGCCCTTCGAACGGCAGACCTCTGCAGTGGTTGCGGAATCGGCCGCCACACACGTGCACCGGGTATTTTCGGAGCCCAGGCTGGCCCGTTTCACGTTCGGGGAGCAGGAATGGCGGCGGAAAGGACTGGGGATCTACTGCGGATCCTGCTGCGACCCCGGCCTCACGGGGTCCGCCCACTCCTAGACTGGAGCAAACGAACCAGGTCGTCCACGTCGCAATGTGGCGCGAAGACGGGTGAGCCCCGGTAGGTAAATCCTTCGCGAGATTCATGCTCCTGCCAGGTGACAGCCGCTTTGAATGCGGTCCGCACCACGTCGCTCTCCGTGACCGTGCTGGGGAGGTGCCACTTTCGTCCGTAAAGCGTCTGGAAGACGCCGCTCTCCACCTCGACCTCCTCGCAGCGAAGCTGGATGAGGAAGCCGCCCTCGATCTCCTCGCAGAGGAAGTCGCCGTCCTTGAAGCGGATATCGGCCAGGATGGCGCGAAGCCGGTCCACGCTCAGACCGGCGTCTTTGGTTTGGACCAGTTGAATGGCATGCCGCACGGCACTTGCCACATCGCGAAACACAGGTACGCCGTGCTGTCCGGCCATGGTGCGAATGAAGATTCGGCCGCGGTTCAGATCGTCGCGTTCAGCCGGGCTGGGCAATTGCCCGTCGATCGTGCCGGCGTCGGCGATATCGGAGACTGCCAGCGCGAGGCGGCGTCCGGAGCCGATGAAGTACGCGACTTCGCCGATGCTGGCGACTCCACGGGTCTCCTCGTTGATGACGAAGAGCAGGACTTCGGCAGCCGCCTTCGCCTCCATTTCCATGCGTTCCTGGGCTTGGGTCCACTCGCCGATTCCGAGCTGGGGATTGTGGTAGCTGACGCCGGCCGCCTCTAGCGCCGGGATGGCGATCTGCTGCCGCCATGTGGTCCCGCCACACGCGCCGCCCAGGAAGACCTGCTTACCATTGGAGTCCATGTCCGGCCCTCAGTCCAGGCTTTCCGCGTTGATTTCGATTACGTTGTGATCCGGGTCCAGAACATAAATCTGCGGAAATCCAGCCATAGCCTGCGGGCTGACGATCATCCGCAGCAGTGGATCGTCGGGCGCGGCATCTTCGCGGTAGCCCCTGGCTCTGAGACTATCCAGGGCCTCCCGGTAACTTCGCACGCGCAAGGCGAAATGAATGTCACGAGTGTCGATCCCCTTGCGCCCGCGCGTGGTGGCCTGTTCGTGCACAATCAGGTGGACGTGATGTCCCGGTCCGCCCACCTGAAACCAGGCGCCCGGGAAGTCGAAGGGCGGCCGCGCAATCTCCTTGAGGCCGAGGACCTCCCGGTAGAATCGCTTGGAGCGTTCCAAGTCGGTGACGTTGACGGCGACATGGTGCAGCGTGAGAGAATCCACGTTGCCATCATCTCAAAGGTGACGCAATGGCGCCATACGTCAGATACGTCAGAGCATACGCCTCTTAGCTGTGGGGCGGACCCACTGGTCCGCGACCGACGCCCTCGTCGGCCTTCTTGGCTCTTGGCCGGACTCTGATTCTACTGGCGACGGCGGGTCCAGGGGGACCCGCGCGGACCAGGGGGTCCGCCCCACCAAGGCCCCTGCTACCGCATCTTGGCTGCGTCGGCCTTCATGACCAGGGCGTTGTGCCGGGCCTGATCGGTGTAGGCGCTGGCGATGGCGGACGACTGTTCACTGAACTTTGCGCCTTCGAGCACCAGGGCTTTGTTCACGGTCATCAAGCCGAGCTGATAGTTCGCCACTCCAAGGTGGAAATAGGCCGGCGCCAACATCGCTGCATTACCCTGGATAAACGGTAGGGCTGCGCGCAGGTTCTTGTCGGCGGCGGTGTACTGATTTCTCTCGCCGTAGATGACGCCAGCAATCCAGTATCCGTGGCCCAAAGCCCCGCTACGCTTGCGCTCCCAATCCGCGGCAGGCGTGCCTTCGGGCTTGGGGTGCTTGTTGACCGCGGCGGTGAGACGATTGGCGTAACCGAGCGCACGGTCGGTCTGCTTGCGGGTCACTGCGTTGTCGACCAGAAACAGGAGCAGGTCCTCATTCTCGGGGAAGTTCTCAAGCGCCTTTTCAGCGATTGCCGGGACTTTTGCCGCCCCCCCCGTTTTGCTCAATGCAACCATGTAAGGGCCATATCCCTCATTCAGGTATTGGCTCTTGGGATTCTGCTGTTCCAGGGTGGCAATCAGATCCACGGTCACTGCGGGCGTGGATTGAATGGCGGTCGCGTAGAGCGCATACTCGGCGTACAACTCGATACTCTTGGCATAGGAGACCCGGTTGGTCCAGGCTTCTTTTTCGTCCGCGTCCTGGGGCGCGGTCGACATCGTGACCTCGCAGGTCAGCGGGTAGATATCCCCTACCAGCTTTTTTACTTGGGTGGCGTCTTTGCTCGCCACGGCTGTCTTGAGGAGTTGGAAAGTATCCTCCAACTTATCGGTATCGGCCACAACGGGACCGGCCAGGAGAAGAATCGCAATACACAGGCCTGGTACTTTCACGGCGACCTCCCAATTCCCGGCGAGTGACCGGGAACGCAAATTCCGTCTTTAGGACATGATTGTCCTCTATTTCAACACTGGATGCAAGCGTGCGGCGCTTTGCGCTCTTACGGCCGCGGTTTGGCCGAATCGCCGTAGGGGATCTTCAGGTGAGCAACGCGGCAGAGGTAGAAGGATTGGGACGTGCGGCTCCGATAGTGCCCGAATCGGAGTCGACCGATCGAACCTGACGCCCATCCGGCCGCTTCGATCGAAGCGGAAAACCGGAAGGTCAACGGTGCAAAGAAAGGAGTTATCGGGATTTGACCGCTTCGATCGAAGCGGAAACCGTCTTTTTCCGGTTGGGGAGGAGCCCGCTAAGGCTCCTCCAACGTCCCAGACACTTCTAATGGTACAAGAGAGACTCCCGGAGAGATGGCAGAGAAGAGGCTGGATTTCAGGCTAAGTCATTTCATATGAATGCCTTAAGATTATTTCGAAAATTCGTGACTGACGGAACGCAAGGTGGACGCGGCGGCCGAAATCGGGCATGGGAGAGGCCGTCCTACATCGACCAACGCCTGGGTGATGAGTGACCTGCGCCACGGATCTTACAGCACCACCTCCAGGCGCGCCCGGGCGAGGCGCACGGCTTCGTGGAGTTTACGTTCCAGTTCCTGCTTCGGCAGCGCTTCTGTCCAGTAGCTGGCCACGTGAATGCCGCTCTTTTGAAGCTCGAGCAACGCGATGTGCTCCTCGCTTTTGCCCGCGCATAAGATCATGCCGAGGGGTTCCGCCTCGCCGGGCTCGCAAGCATGCTTCTTGAGCCAGCCCAGATAGAGTTCCATCTGGCCTTTATCGGCCGCTTCGAACCTGCCCAACTTTAGATCTATCGCGATCAACCGCCGGAGCTTGCGGTGATAGAACAGGAGGTCGAGATAGTAATCGCGGTCGTCAACGGGCATGCGCTGCTGGCGCGCTACGAAACAAAACCCAACCCCCAGTTCCAGGATGAAGGACTCCATCTCCCGCAGGATCGCCGCTTCCAAGTCCTTTTCGGCATAGGTGTCTTTCAAGCGGAGGAAATCGAGGACGTAGGGATCGCGGAAGACCAGATCGGGCGTGAGTTTGTCTTCCTCGCGCAGTTGCTCGAGTTCCATGGCCGCCAGCTTTTCCGGCTTCCGGGAGAGCGCGGTACGCTCGTAGAGCATCCCGCCGATTTTCTGCCGCAGCATGCGGACGCTCCAGCGCTCCACGCGGCACATCTCCGCGTAAAACTCGCGTTCGAGCGGCTTGTCCAGCGGCATCAGCTCGATGAAGTGGGTCCACGTCAATTGTCGCATCAGTGATGCGACAATCTCCCGGTCGGGAAAAACTTCAGCGAACCGGATCATGCGGCGGAGGCTCTTTTCCCCAAATCCCCGGCCGAACTCCAGCTCCAATTGGGCACTCAGCGCGGGCACTATCTGCTCTCCGTACTCCGCCCGCTTCTCCTTCAAGATGTCTTGCCGAATGCGCTTCCCGATGTGCCAGTAGAGCGTAGTAAGCCCCGAATCCACGGCCCGCGCCACGCCTTCGCGGGCCTGCGCGATCAATTCCCGTAGGTCGGCCAGTAATACCGTTGGCCTTTGGGCTGGCAAAGCTGCCTCGTCCATTCTCTTTACTGCTGCTTTTCGCTGTGCCATGACGCAGCCCCACTATAACTCGCTTACATGGACCGCACCGGCATGGCCACGATGTCGTCGATCTGGATCGCCTCCTTCACCACGAAGGGTTCGCCGTATTTCACCCCGATCTGGTTGCCGTAGAAGCGGGCGATGGCGCCCAGGCGGTCGCGGATCTCCTGCTCGTTCGGGAAAAGCGTGCCGCCCTCGGCCGTCTCGCCGTATTGCGAAACGTAACTCAGCAGGGCCGTCATGCGGCGCTCGAATTGGGCGCTGATATCGACGATGAACGACGGCTTCACGTCGGCATACAGGCTGGAGTAGAGAATCTTCGAAGGCCGATGGGGCTCGGAATACTCGTCCAGTTTCTTGAGGCCGGCCAGGAAGCAGGCTTCGAACCCGATTTCGCCGCACACGTAATGGTCAGGATGGCGCGCCTCCCAGTAGGGCAGGATCACCACTCGCGGGCGCAGTTCGCGGATCCGCATGGCGAGCGTCATGCGCGCCGTGATGGTGTTCTCCAGGCGCGCGTCGGGCATGTACTGGTTGCCGCGCCAATGCAGCAGGAGGTGCCTGGCCGCCACTTCCGATTCGGCCACGCGCTGCTCGGGCGTGCCGCGCGTGCCCATGTCGCCGGCGGTGAGGTCCAGGACCCCGGTGCGGTAGCCCATTTCGGCCATGCGGATGAGCGTGCCGCCGCAGGTCTGTTCCACGTCGTCGGGATGCGCGGCGATGGCGAGGACATCGAGACTCATGCGCGCGCCGCCAGTTTCTTGAGGAATTCTTTCATATCCACCCGGTATTTGAAGGCTTTCACTCGATTGATGGTAATCACCGGCACGTCGTCATTGTACAGGCGGCGCAGTTCGGGGTCGGCATCGATATCGAACTCTTCGTAGTCGAACTCGGCGCGCCGGCGAGCCTCCATCAGCACGCGCTTGGCATCGTCGCAGAGACAGCAGCCCGCCCGCGTATACAGTGTGACCGTGGGCTTCATCGCCAATACAGATCACGGCGGCTGGAATAGCGCTCGCGCGCGCCCATCACATTCACCAGGACGATCCCGGCGATGAAGCCGCCGATATGCGCGAAAAACGCAGTGCCGCCCTGGTTAGCTTGAGAATCTCCCAGGCTGCCCACCCCGCTGAAGAACTGGATGGCAAACCANNGGAAACTTCACCAGGTACGCGCCCATCACGCCGGCAATCGCCCCGCTGGCCCCCACCATGGGAACACGCGAACCAAGGTTAAAGAACACCTGTGTCAGTGCCGCCACTATGCCGCACAGAAGATAGAACGCCAGGTACTTGGTATGGCCGAGAATGTCCTCGATGTTGTCCCCGAAAATCCACAGGAACCACATGTTGCCCAGGACGTGCATCCAGCCGCCGTGAAGGAACATGGAGTACAGGATGTTGGCGAACTGGAAGTGTTCGGGCACCAACCCATAGGTGGCAATGAACGCGTTCTGGGAATAGGGGTCCAGCGAGAATTCGTACAGGAACACCAGGATGTTGATCACGATCAGGAAGACCGTCACCACGGGCTTGGTGTAGCTCGGCTGTGTGTCGCGTAGCGGAAACATTCAGGTATGAAAAGCCGCGCGCTTCGCGACCTCTTGGTGTGACCTTCTCTCACCCCTGGCTATCAGGGCGCGGATATCGTCGAGGCCGCGCAGTCCGCCACGGGCGCCGATCGCCGTGCAATTGAGGGCCGCCATGGCGTTGGAGAATTCCAGGGCATCGCGCATCCGCATTCCCTGCAAAACAGCATAGCAGAACGCCCCGTGAAACACGTCCCCCGCGCCGGTTGTATCCACACAGTTGACCACGAAGGCCGGCGAATAGTAGAAGCGTCCGTCCTCGCGGGCCAGCGCTCCGTGGGCCCCCAGTGTCATGGCCGCCACCTTCATGCCGTATTGGCTCTGGATGGTCTCGAGGGCCTCGAACGGGTCGTTCACGCCGGTCCAGGCGGCCGGGAATTCGGAACTGGCGACAAGATAGTCCACCTGCGGCAGCACGCGGTCGAAGCCCTGGTAGATGGTGTCGACGTCCGCAGTGACCGGGATGCCGTGGCTCCGCGCGATTCCGGCGGCCCGCGCCGCGGCGCGAGTATCGAAGCCATCGATATGCAGGAGTCGGGCGCTCACGATCTGCTCGGGCGCGATGCGCTCCGGGTCTATGCGCAGACAATCGTCATGCCGCCAGAGCACGGTGCGCTCGCCGGTGGAGCGGTCGATGATGATGTAGGCGGATTGGTTGGGGCAGTTCTTGCAGTGCTGCACGTGGTCGAGGTTGATCCCGGTGCCGAGCAGGCTCTCCATCTGGATGCGGCCGCGCTCATCGTCGCCGATGGCCCCGATGTACTTGGTGCGGAGTCCCAGGTGCGCGCACGCGACCATGGCGCTGGCCACCTGCCCGCCGGGGCTGAGAATCTCTTCATGGAACGGCACCTTGCCGGCGTAGGCGGGAAAGTGGGGAACGATGAGAAGGGTATCGGTGGCATTCAGCCCAACACCCACGACGTCGAATTCTGGCATGAAGGACCATTGTAAGCAGTAAATGTGCTTTTGCTTGCAACTGTCCTTTAAGTGCTGGGCAAGCTAAAGTATACCCCACGCAGTTTGCACCTGCTAACTATCGCCTTCCGCGGGAATACCCGCGCGTCCGTGCCGGTAAACCGAACAGGAGATCCAATCCTGCCCCACAACGATTGGAGTGTGGCATGCTGGCCCTATACTTGCATGCGTTTCAGTCCCATTTTCGCCACTCTGCTTCTTGCCTCCCCTCTGTTCCCCGCTGCCGGAGGCGGCACAACCGCCATCGACGGCGCCGGCAACGTCTGGCGGACGGGTCAGACTAACGTCNNGGAGGACCTTTCGCCCTTCCAGGGGCCAACCCCGGTATACTGTCAGCACGCCTACCTGATTAAGCAGGATCCTTCCGGCAATGTGCTCTACGCCACCTACCTGGGGGGCAGCAGCCAGGATGGCGCCACCGCCATCACCATCGATGCACAGGGCAATGTTTACATCACCGGCTACACCTACTCGACCGATTTCCCCGTCACCCACGGCGTCGTGCAGGCCAAGAACGCAGGGCCTGTCATTCCCACGGTGGTCCCGGAGGTGGGATTCCCATACGGGCCGACGTATATCGCCCCGGGCGGCGACGCCTTCGTGGCCAAATTCGCCTCCGATGGCACCCTGCTGTTTTCCACGCTCCTCGGCGGCTCCGGTTCCGACGTTCCCTCTTTGGTTGCGGTGGACTCGCCCGGCTCGGTGTACGTCTCGGGGACCACTACTTCCCACGATTTCCCTGTTACCGCGGGTGCGATGACCAGTAAGTCCTCCCCCAGTTTTTTCGCGCGTCTGAACGCAGCCGGCACCGCCCTGACTTACTCCACGTATTCAGCCCCCTCCATTCTGGCTTTCGATGTAGACAGCCAGGGCCGCGTTTATCTTACTGGGGACTCCTCGCCGCCGCCATCTCAGGTCGCCAGCGGACCCTACATCACCGTGGTCGATACGTTGGCCGGCAAGGTGTTGAGTTCTACATCTCTTCCCGGTATCGCTCCCAAAGTCGCCGGCGCGGGTGTAGCGATCGCCGTAAATGCCGGGCAAAACCTGTTCCTGGCGGTGAGTCCGGCGCCCCTTGCCCCAAGTCCGTTCGTGGTCACTCCGCCCTTCCGCCAATTGGGCGCCAGTTACTTCCTCGAGTTACCGGCGGACGCCAGCCGCATCCTCGCCGAGACCGATATCGGCCATTCCCAATTCGATTCGCTTCTGCTCGACGCGTCCGGCAATGCCTACGCATTCGGCCACGGAACCGGCGCGATTCCTGTCGCCCCGGTCCAGTTGCTGGCAGCGCCCTGCACCGAGAATGGCGGTAGTTTTGTGCTGGAATCCAATCCCGCGGGAAAGATCGGCGCCGCCACCTACTTCCGGCAGGGCGACGATACCGCCGTCTCCCTCACATGTCCCGGCCACATTTCGTATTACAACATCCGTTCCTCCGCCACCATGCCGATGGATCTCACTCAACCACCCGCCGCCAACTTCGCCTGTCCGGAGAATCTGGCATCCAGCCTCGTCAACATGGGAATCGCTCCCGGAGAGATCTTCCTGCTTTCCGGCACCGGCCTCGGTCCCGCGCAGGGCATCGGAGCAGTGCCCAACGCAGCCGGTCAATACCCCACATCTCTCGGCGGCGTCCAGGTTCTGTTCGACTCCAAGCCCGCGCCGCTGCTATTCGTACAGGCCAATGAGATTCATGCCGTAGCGCCGTTTTCTATTCTGACAAACCTGCCTGCCATCCAGGTGCAGTACGGCACCGGAAGCGCGACACTCGAAGTCGCCCAGTACGGCGAGAACCCCGCGATCTTCAGCGTCAATGGACAAGGCGCCATCGTTAACCAGGACGGGACGGTCAATACCCCCGCCAATCCCGCTCGCCTGGGATCCATCGTTTCCCTCTACGCGACGGGCACGGGCTACCTGACGGATGTTGCGCGCACCACCTTGAATCCCATTCCCGATGGACAGGTGACTCCCATGCCCCCGCCTTACTACGTGACCCAGATCTATGGACCGCTAGTGACGTTCGCGGGTGTGCCGGGCACTACTCTTTTCAGTGGGTCCGCGCCCGGCCTGATCGTCGGAGTGACTCAGATCAACGTGCAACTGCCCGCCGCGCTACCGGCCGGTACCCCACTCGGCGCCGTGCCCGTAGTCCTGGATCTGGCAGGAACGCTGGCTCCACCGGTGCTCATCAGCCTGAAGTAGGGGCAAGGATTTCGACTTTGTAGTCCTATCCCGGACAAGCATCCCGGCCCGTGACGATAGTTCAGTCTCGGCAATCGGCTCCGGCACAGGCCTACGTGAACTCAAGGAGCAAATGGAAAATCTGTAGTCGGCCTGCATCCCGCTCCGAACGGTCATGATGAGACGTGTGAACCTTGTCCAATCCTGCGTCTTCCCATCCAGCCGGGAGCAGATCCGGGGCGCCTTCGCGCGCGCAGACCTCGATGCGGCGGGCCGCAAAGCCGGAGACCATCCGGCGGAGCCAAACTGCGCAGGTGTCAGACTGTACATAACCCAGCATGCCGGCCGAGGGCCAACTTCCGGCGTACTCTCCGTGTATAAACATCTGAAGCCCGCTGGGGCCAAAATACTCGTTTACCGAATCCGAACGGTAAAGCCTCTTGGCCTCGATGTGAAAACGCGGCCGCAATCCACGTCCTGTACGTACGATTTCAATATCGATCCGCGGACGTTTCTTCCCATAGCGGCCGGCGAGAGATTGCGGCGGGTCGTCGAGCACATCCAGATGTTCCATCCACGGCTCTGCTTCATCACTCTCGATCAGCGCTCTCGCCAATCGAACCAACTCTCCAGTGATGTGTGGCTCCTCAGCGGCGTTAAGGGTGCGAGTGTCCAGACCACCATGAGCTCGAACCAGAAGCACAAAGCAGTTCTTCACGAATGCGAGGCGGTAAAAGCTTTGTTGTTCGTCCGTCGGACCGGCTGCCATTAGTTGAGAGTCCTCGCTGAGGCTCCCGGTTCCGGTTCCAAGCAGTCGGCAATGATCTCCGCCGCATCCTGAATAGCCTGTGTCCGCGTCCAGTGAAACCGTTGTAGTGGTTTCAGTATATAGGTTCGCGAGCCCTCATAGATTCGCAGGTTTCGGTTGAAGTAGAGCCACTGTGCCCGTTGTTCAATTAAACGTCGCCGGGTCTCAGCCAATTGATCTGCTTCCGGTTGGGATGTGGTCCAGACATTGACCGCGCTCTGACCACCGTTCCCGGCGACAAGATCCACAGAGACCAGTCCGGAGCCGCTACCAACCAGAACGTCGATCCGATGGCGGGTGGAACTGGATTGGCTGACGAACTGATCGAGTTCGTCTCTCAGTGTTCGAGCATACACCTCAAGCTCATTGTTCGGCGGTTGTCCAACAGCCGACGGTTCCATCTTTCCCTGATTGAGCCCTAATCGGACTTGGACGAGGTCCTCAACAGCGGCCCGCGCCCGCGAGGAAAGCTTCAACGCTTCGAACGTGAGATTGTTAAGAGCCTTAATCAATTCTGGCCGATTGAAGTCATCTTGCCCCTCGGTTTCGCGTCCGATCCGCGAGTATAGACCATCCCATTCATTCAGGTTGGTCGCTGCATCGAAGGGCAGAGGCAGGGAACGTAACGACTCAAGCGTATTCCGCGTTTTCTGAACACCCGATTCTGTGCTCGTTAGGAATTGGTGGTAGATAACAAAATCCGAATTCAGATACAGCGCCACTGCCTTCAAGAGGTTTTGGTCATCGGTCGGAGATGTGATCCCAATCTGCCTTGACGGCACGACCAGGAATTCATCGGTGTACACCGCGAAGTTGCGCGATGCACTGACGACCACGTGCGGCGGTTCACAGACTTGAATCGGGACAGAGTATCGGCCTCTCCGCACACCCGTTTGGTCCGGTAGTATTACGGCGAGGGATTCTATCGGAAATCGAAAAAGATAGTGGCGGTTTTTCAGGAATTCGACGTTGAGAATCATTCTGCCCGCCAGCTCACTATGTTGGTCGAGGGGTTCGACAGAGCCAGTTATGGAGCGCAGCTCAAGCCCCTGCGAAATGACCAATACTCCGTTGGCCTCACACTGCGCGATCGTGCGGAATCCACGCCTGTCTAACGAGGTGAGGACCTTTTGGTCGATCGGTGATCCCCACATCGCGATCTTCCAGGGAAGGGGCTCGCCACCGAGCACGTTCACATAGGCAACTTCCCTCAGCTCGCTGGAATTCACCACGATGTTCCATGTCTCATTGCGACGCCTCTTGCCCTCAGATGCCGCCGGTTGATTCGCCACTACCGGCGAGTACACGTCGATCAGCGTGGCCGAAAGGCCCTCCTTAGTCGCCTCAGGCATTAGCGAGTAAAAGAAAGCAGCCGCAGGCAGCCTGGCACGTCCGCCGAAAAGCACCTCCGCTAGATTCGCGAAGTTTCCAACTGACCATAGCTGATTCCGGGTCAAGAAGGCTTTTCGGAAGCCAGCCGACTCGTACTTAAACAAAGTCATCGCAGGGAGAAGTAGAGCGGCGCACCCCTCCGGATCGAGAACCTCTGATGCACGCCAGGCAAACGCTTCTGCGAGTTGATTCCCACCGACCGGGCACACGGAGCGGCTCTCCACCATCCACTGCCACGCCGGTTGGTCAGCCTCATCCAGCCTGTTAGGGTTCAGATCCTTCCAAGGTGGATTGCCAACAATCCACTGGAACGGGCGACTGCGGCCCTCGACGTACCAGGGTGAGTCGTCATCAAACGCATTCGCGCAGAAAATATTCCGGCCACGCAACGCCGGGAGCTGAAAGCTCGTTTCGGTGAGGTCCGGCGGATCGACGTACTCCAGAAGCGTGAGCGCAAGACTAAGCTCGGCGATTTGGCACGCGTCCTCATCGATATCCACGCCAAAGATGTGGTCCGTGAGAAGCCGCCCTAGCTCTGCTGGCCGAACCTGAGGCCCCTTTTCCCGAAAGCGCCGCTCAATGAGTTTCCGATAGCACTGGACGAGGAACGCGCCCGACCCGCAGGATTGATCGAGCACCCGCATTCCTGCCTGAAGCGGTTTCCTGGAGTCTAGCCTGTCAAGCATGAAGTTTACCAGGGGAACTGGTGTATAGTATGCGCCCCGCGCCCTCCCCTCGGATTCCCCTGAGGGACGCAGCGTATCATGCAGAAACTGCTCGTAAATGACAGACAGCGCTTCAATCGGAATGAACGAAAAATCGTAGATGTCAAATAGCGGAAGCTGCCCGCTCATGGCTTCTTCACCACGAAACACGGAAGCGACCTTACGAAGTCTATCGGCCCCGAATTCTTTGATCTTATCCACTGGAATCTCAAAGACAGAGCCGTTTAGCCATTCGTCTACCTTCCGCACAAGCTCGATGAAGGTAGTCAGATGCGAGAAGATGTGTGTCGGGTCAAGCTTCCATTCCTTCAGGCGGTTGTCGGACAAGATATCGCGCTGTCGGAGATAGTGGAGGTAAACGAACTTGCCAACCATTGCGTGGGACAGCCGGCGGTCATCGATCCCATCCCGGCGCAACCACTCGTCGAGACCGCGAAGGTTGTCCAGGAGTTGCCAGTCCACCCGTCTCTCTGGAGCAACCTCTCTCGAAAACTCCTTCCAGACCAAACCCGAATCGACCGATTCTGCGCGAAGCGCGCTCAATTGCCGGGCAATCTGGTTGAAGTCTGTAAGTACCTGAAGCGCCCCTTCGCGAGGGTCGCGTGACACATCGCGATCGTATCTGAATCCTGGGTAAAGACGGACCCAGGCGCGGCTCACGACCAACAGAAATGGCACGACGTTCTGGTTCCAGACTCTGCGGTGAATCTGGCGAGCTTCCTTTTCCGATTCAGCCTCGCAAATGTAGACGACCGGGACATTTCCTTGGGGTATTCCGTAAGGCTCCGCGTTCAATACATACGCGCCTCGCAAATTGCATTCGGCCTGCTGTGCCTTCCGAAAGACGTGGCCAAAGTCCCGGTCGGATTCCAGTTGTTTGCCCGAAAGGAAATTGGGGGAGCCGTAGTACTGAAGCGAGTTCAGGACCTGATCGAGATCCACGGCTAAACCTCAGCGGCAATCGCCGGATGCAGATTGGAAACCGGTTCAACTGCAGGTAGATGCCTGGAGCCCCTAGCGGTACTTCTCCGGGATGCCAACTTGCACTCCCGCAGCCAGTCATCACCGGATAGTCGGCACTCTAACAACATCGTAGCGATTATGCCACAAAAAAACAGACAGAAGGCGAAATGTTTCGGCGTCAAACAGGAGCTCCTGAACGCCCCCCTACCGCCCCACCGCCACCAGGCGCTCCGTTTCCCGCTCCCGCTCGCGGCGCGACCGCAAATGGACCATGATCGCTGTGATGCCCATGCTCACCAAGGAACCCGCGAATCCCATGAACATGTCCTTTTGGGTGTCCCACGGATCGCCTTGCAGTCCCAGGAAAGCATCGCCCGCGTCGGGACTGGCAACCACCGCGGTAATCGCCTCGATGATTTCATAGGCGGCGCCCAAGCCTAAGGAGAAGACTACCGGGATCCAGATATTCCAGAAGCCGCGCAGGTTGGCCTTCCGGATGAGCATCTCGCGCTCGGGATATGCCAGCAGTAAGCCGAATGCGAAATGGACTACACGGTCGTAATCGTTCCGCGTGGCATGGATCAGGGGCTTGATCCATTCCCCCAACGCCACGCTGGCGTACATGCTGTGCGCGCCCCATTCGTGCAGGCAGAGATAGACACAGATGAGCGTGTAGGAAAGCTGCGACAAGGGAAGAACCCGATAGGTCGCGATCAGGAGGCCGACCAACGCGAAGACCAGCCCGTTTTCGAGCAGCCAATCTTCGAACATCCTGGGGTGGATGACGGACACGACAAAAACAATCAGAAAAGCGATGCAAAGCCAGTGAAGGAGACGATTTTCCCGGAAGGGGACAAAGCCGGCGGTCGAGGCGGTGGTCATTGGGGCCTGTCCCATCATACCCGAGCCGTTCCTGTACCACGCACAAACCCCTTGACACGGGCGCCATCTAGTGCTAATTTTCTAGCATGATGCTAAAAATTCAGCAGGAGCCCCGGCCGTGAATGCGCTGGGAGGACTGAGCCGCAGGGAGCGGCAGATCATGGACATTCTCTATCAGCGCGGCAAAGGCTCCGCTTCCGACGTCCGCGAAGCCATGGAGGACGCGCCGGGCTATTCGGCGGTGCGCGCTATGCTACGCGTGCTGGAGGAGAAGGGACATGTCAAGCACCAGGCGGAAGGGTTGAAATACGTGTACGTGCCGGTAGTGGCGCGCGAGAAGGCTAAACGGTCGGCGGTGAAGCACCTGCTGGACACCTTCTTCGCCGGCGCGCCGGAGCAGATTGTGGCGGCGCTTCTGGACGTCTCCGCGACGCGGTTGACGCGCGAGGAGCTGGACCGCATGTCGGAAATGATCGAAAAGGCCAAGCGGGAGGAAAAATAAAATGTTGGGCTGGAATGGGTCGGCGTGGTTCTCGATTCTCATGAGCGCGGCACTCAAAAGCACCGTCGTGCTAGGGGCCGCATGGATGCTGGCATTGCTGCTGCGCGGACGGTCGGCCGCGGCCCGGCACTTGGTCTGGACCGCGGCAGCCGCGGCCGTGCTGGCGTTGCCGCTGCTCTCCGTGTCGCTGCCGGCCTTACATCTGCCGGTCTCGACGGCGGACCTGCCGGTGAATACGGGCGTGGTCTTTCGGGCCTTCGGCTTCGCCTCCGCGGACGATTCGCCTCAAACAGCCGCCCCGGCCCTCAGCGCGAGCCCTACCGCACCGCTAGCGCCGGCGCGGACCGATGCGAGGCTCTGGGTCCTGCTGATCTGGGCCGTGGGAGCAGCGGCATCGTTCCTGAAAATGCTGGTCGCCTATGCATCCCTCTGGCGCACCCGTCGCGCCGCCCGGCCCTTCGAGGATGGCGGACTCTCAGCCCGGCTGGCGCACTCCCTGGAGATTCCCCACGGTGTGCCGGTGCTCGAAACCGGCTCGGGCGGCATGCCCATGACCTTCGGATTCCTCCGACCCTCGGTTTTCATGCCCGCCGATTCCGTGGGATGGAGCGAGGAGCGCCGACGCATCGTGCTTCTGCACGAACTGGCGCACGTGCGGCGCGGCGACGCAGCTACTCACCTGATGGCGCGGACCGCGTTGGCTCTCAATTGGTGGAACCCGCTGGCCTGGATCGCCTGGCGCGAGTTCCTGAAGGAGCGCGAACGCGCCACCGATGACCTGGTGCTGAGCGCCGGCGCGCGCGCTTCCGAGTACGCCAGCCATCTGCTGGAAGTGGCCCGATCCATGCACACCGCCCCCGTGAGCGGTTGCGCGGCGGTAGCCATGGCACGGCGGTCGCAGTTGGAAGGGCGTCTGCTCGCGATCCTGGATTCGCGAACCAACCGCAAGCCCATCCGGGCCACGACCCCGGCCTTGGTCGCTCTCCTGGCGGCCCTTCTGGTGGCGCCATTCGCCGCCGTGCGGGCGCAGGAGCAGCCGGCGCAGTCCCTCCCGCCCGAGGTGGACGCCACCATCCGCGCTGCCAACGCGCAGAAGAACCACGAGATTCTGGAGCACGCCGCGGCAGCTTACGAGAAGCTGAGTAAGTACGAGACGGCGCAGACGTTGTTGGAGTCGGCGCTCGAAATCCGCGGCGAGGTTTCCGGCCAGCAGAGCGCGGCCTACGCCGCCGGTCTGGTGAAGCTGGGCGACCTGGAGGCCAAGCGGAACCGGCGCGCCGAAGCTCTCGCGTTTTACAACAAGGCGGTCTCGCTAGGCGACCGTCCGGAGGTCGCACCCGCGCTGGTGTACCTCGGGATGCAGGCCTATGGCAAGCGCGACTACGACCAGGCCACCGATCTTCTGCAGCGCGCCATCAATGTGGCCCCATCGGGTCCCCAGGCAGGTCCCGCGATGACCTGGATGGCCGCCGTGCGCGAGGCCCAGGCAGGCGGCCTCGCAAGCGTCGAACCGCCAGTCCGGCCCATGCAAGAGGCCCTCGCGGCCGCCGCCGGAAGCACTGAGCCGGCGGTCCGGTTCAGGAGCGACACCGTCTATAACACCACCACCCAGAAGTACGATCCGCTCACTTCGGCCGAAGTCGAATCCCTGTTACAGAAGGCGCTGGCCGTGGAGGCGCCGGACTCACTCGATGCCGCCGTTACTATGGAGCTCTACGCGCGTTTCCTGCGCGGTCAGAACCGGGGAGACGAGGCGACGCCGATTGCCGAGCGTGCCGCGGAGATTCGCAGGCGCAAGCTCGCCGCGGATCCCACTCCTAACGGCGTTCTTCTGTCGGGGCCCAATGCCTACAGGGTCGGCGGTGGAGTTACTTCCCCAATCGTCCTTTCGAAGAAAGACCCCGAGTATACCGAGGTGGCTCGTGCCGCGAAATACCAAGGGACGGCGGTCCTTGCCATCGAAGTGGGACCCGACGGCAAGGCCTACAACATCCGCATCGTGCGGAGCTTAGGCCTGGGGCTGGATGAAAAGGCGATCGAGGCCGTCAAACAGTGGCGCTTCAAGCCAGGGACCAAGGACGGCCAGCCGGTCACGGTAGCCGCGACCATCGAAGTCAACTTCAAACTCCTGTAGGCCCTCGTGGAAACTGTGGCACAGGCATTCCTGCCTGTGTTGGTTTTTCTTGCCCTGGAAACCAACACAGGCAAGAATGCCTGTGCCACGTCGGGAATGGGAACACTCATGAATCTCTTCGGCGATCTCTCCTTCGGGGTGCGGACCCTGCGCCGCAGCCCCTGGTTCACCCTGGTCGCGGTACTGACCCTGGCGCTCGGCATCGGCGCGAACACTGCGCTCTTCAGCGTGGTGAATGCGGTTCTGCTGCGCTCGTTCGGCTATGCCGATCCCGGCCGCCTGGTGCAGATTTCCGGGACCAACAAGAAAGGCCAGACCACCGGCGTTTCCGTCCCGGATTTCCGGACCTTCCAGACGCGGGCGCATTCGTTCCAGCAGATCGGAACCTCGCGCCTCCAGACCTTCACTCTGATGGGGGCGCATGAGCCGGAGAACCTCTACGGCCAACTGGTGTCGTCCGAGTGCTTCGCCACGTTGGGCGCCACTCCGCTGATGGGCCGCACGTTTGCCGAGCCGGATTTCGAGTCCGACGCCCCGTTGGTGGCCATGCTGTCTCACCGTTTGTGGCAAACCAGCTTCGAGGGCGACCCGCAGATCGTGGGACGGCGCATTCTGATGAATGGGGCCGAATACTCGGTGATCGGCGTGATGCGGCCGGAGTTCCAGTTCCCGCATCCCGTCTTCCGCGTCTGGGTGCCGCTGCGGTTCACGCCGGAAGACCTCGCGAACCGCAACCTCCACACCTATACGCTGATCGCCCGGATGAAGCGCGGGGTCGCGATCCCAGCCGCACAAGCGGAATTAGCGAGCCTGTCGCAATCGCTGGCGAACGAGTTCCCCGCATCGAACACCGGATGGCAGGCAGTGACGCAACCGATCAACGAGCAGGTTGTGGGCAGTCTGCGGCCGGTTTTGTTCGCTCTACTCGGAGCGGTCGGGTTCGTGCTGCTGATCGCCTGCATGAACGTGTCGAACCTGCTGATGGCGCGCGGCATCGAGCGCTCCCGGGAGATGGCCGTGCGCGCAGCACTGGGAGCCAGCCGGTTCCGCTTGTTGCGCCAGCTCTGGACGGAGAGCCTGTTGATCGGCGTGGCCGGCGGCGCGCTGGGTATCCTGTTCGCGTATGGCTGGCTGCGCGGCTTGCTGGCCATGCTTCCGACGCGAACGGTTTCGATACTTCCGGGCGCGGAACAGGCGGACCTGAACGGCACGGTCCTGGCTGTCTCGGTGGCGGCGTCGGTTGTGACTGGAATCGTCTTTGGATGGTTGCCTTCCTGGCAGATCTCGCGGCCGAACCTCGAAGAGTCGCTCAAGGAGGGCAGCCGCGCGAATACCGGCGGAATGGGCCGAAAGCGGCTCCTGGCCGGCCTCATCGCACTGGAAACGGCGCTGTCGGTCATCCTGCTGGCGGGAGCGGGACTGCTGATTCGCAGCTTCGCAAATCTGCTGGACGTGCAGTTAGGCTTCCGCCCGGAGCACGTTCTGACGCTCCAGATTCCTTCGGAGTGGGCGTCTCTCACGCAACGAAACGATCCGGTCGAGACCGAACGGAAGATGCGGTACTTCCGTGAGATCGTCCAGCGCGCACAGACGATTCCCGGAGTCAGCGCGGCCGCGCTGGTGACCGTGCTGCCCATGGGTTCGGTGCAAATCGGCACCCGCATCTTCATCGAAGGCCGCCCGGCGCCTGGACCGGGAGAGGATTTGCGCGTGGCGTATCGTGCCATCAGCCCGGATTACTTCCGCGCCATGGGGATTTCGCTGCTGCGTGGTCGAGCTTTCACGGATGACGATCGCGCCGGCCAGCCCGGGGTGGCCATTGTCAGCGAGGCTATGGCGCGCCATTTCTGGCCGAACGAAGATCCCGTGGGAAAGCGGATCACCCTGAACAATGCGACCACCGGACCCTGGATCACGATTGCCGGCGTAGTCGCCAGCGTGCGGTACGACAGCCTCCGGACCGACCCGGATTCCGAGCTCTACACCAGCTATCTGCAGACCCTCCTGGCGCCGCAGGTGGCATCCGTCGTGCTTCGCACCCCGCTCGATCCCCTGGTGCTGGCGCAGCCGGTGCGCGCGGTGATCCATCAAATCAATCCCCATCAGCCGATTGCCGATGTGAAGACCATGACCCAGGTGGTGTCGGACACGATGGCCCGCCCGCGGCTGTATACCGTGATGCTGGCCATCTTTGCGGGCCTTGCCCTGGTGTTGGCGGCAGCCGGGATCTTCTCCGTGATTTCGTGGACTGTGACCCAATCCACGCATGAGATCGGCATTCGGATGGCGTTGGGCGCGACATCTGGGAATGTGCTGCGCGCCGTGATGCTCCGGGCCATGCTGGCCACGCTGGTCGGAGCGGTACTCGGGCTCGGAGGCGCCGCCGCTCTGACGAACTTCCTCAAGAGCCAGCTATATGGGATCTCCGCCACCGATCCGGTGACATTCGCCCTGGCGGCCATCGTGCTGGCCGCGGTGGCATGGCTGGCCGCCTACGTGCCGGCGCGGAGGGCGACACGAATCGACCCGATGGCGGCATTGAGGGCGTAGGGCAGACGATCGTTTCTTGTCGTCTGTCAGCCGGCGTAAACCGGCCGGGTCTCTTTGCCAGGCACGCCCCGTTCTCTGGGGCTATCGTTCCCCAACCAGCCCGACAGACGACAAAAAACGATCGTCTGTCCTACTACTCCGGAAACTCACAGCAGTTATTGCACACTCGCTTCAGAGTTTCGAAGCTCTTCAGTTCGGCCTCGGGCGACAAATACCCCGCGCGAACCGGCTCCTCGCGCAGTAAATCCGTCGTCAGGTACTTCTTGTTGTCATCCGCGAACACCGTGACCACCACCGCGTCGGCGCCCAACCGATTCTGCGCCTCCAGCGCGCCCAGAAAGTTGGCCCCGGACGAGATCCCTACGGCCAGCCCCAGATCCGAGGCCAACTTCTGTGCCATCAGGATGGAATCGCCGTCCGAGACGTCGATCACCGGGTCCAGTTCGTCCAACTTGAGGATAGCGGGAATGAATTCGTCCGAGATCCCCTGGATGCGGTGGCGGCCCACCTTAAAGCCCGTCGAGAGCGTAGGCGATTCCGCCGGTTGAAGGGGGTAGACCCTGACCGCGGGATTCCGGGAGCGAAGATAGCGCCCCACGCCCATCACCGTCCCGCCGGTCCCGACGCCGGCCACAAATGCAACCGGCACCAGGGCGTGATTCTCCAGTTGCCACCAGATCTCGGGACCCGTGGAGTGTTCGTGCGCTTCCACATTCGCATCGTTCGCAAACTGCTTGGGCAGGAAGACGTCGCTCCGGCCCTGGGCCATTCGCTCGGCCTTGGCGATGCTGCCCAGAAAGCCGCCTTCCGCGCGGGAAACCGGAATCATGGTCGCGCCATAGCTGTGAATCAGTTCCATGCGCTCCCGGCTCATCCAGTCGGGCATGATGATGACCACGGGATGACCCAGGGCGCGCCCCAGGGCGGCGAAGGAGATGCCGGTATTGCCGCTGGTGGCTTCGACGATCGTGTGCCCGGGAGCAATGCGGCCTTCGAGATAACCCCGCCGCAGAATGTAGAACGCCATCCGGTCCTTGATGCTGCCGGTCATGCTCAGATGCTCGGACTTGGCGTAGATGACCCGCTCGGCGCCTCGAAAACGAAACTGAATCGCAAGCATCGGCGTGTTGCCGATCAGTCGTCCCAGATTGCGGAAACGGCTCCCGATTGCGGAGTTTAAGGGCTCAGATTTGGCAATTTCCACTTCGAACCGGAGAATAGCACCATTTGCGCCGGCGCGTCCCGGCGGCACGACCGCCGGCGCTTGAGGCAAGTCGCAATACGCCATAAAAGGCGGTACTGTAACCTTTCAGGCGTTTCAGACGATATCTAAGTTAGGGTAACGAGGAAGATCCATGGTAAAGGGAAGGACTCTGGCCAGGTTGGCTGGAGTGTTGGCGATATCGGTCCTGCCGCTGCTGGCGGATGCCGGGGACGGGTCCTGTTGGTTGCGAGATGCGGCGGCGCCCGCTAGGTCGGTGGTCTATACCCTCTGCGAACAGGGTACCGTGTGGTCCACGGCCGATGGTGGAGCTACCTGGGCCAAACAGGAAACCGGCGCGAAGGGCCGGCTGCGCGCCATGGCGTTTCTGGACGCGAACCGCGGCTTCGTAGTCGGCGATCATGGCCTGTTAATGGCCACCGAAGACGGCGGTAAGACATGGCAGGTCCGGCCGCTGGAGACGAAGGAGCACCTGATGGACATTACCTTCATCGGCGAGTCGGGCTGGCTCAGCGGCTTTCAGGGTGTACTCCTGCACTCCGCGGACGGAGGACGCACCTGGACCAAGCAGATTACCGGAACCACGCAGACCCTGGAAACGGTATATTTCCTGGACCAGGACCACGGGTGGTCTGTCGGCTGGGCAGGCACGATTCTCCTGACCACGGACGGCGGCAAGAACTGGAAACATGTGCAGTCGGATGCCGCCAACTGGTCCCTCACTTCAGTTCAGTTCCGGGATCCCCAGAATGGCTGGATGGTGGGATTTGCCGGGCAGATCCTGCGCACGCACGACGGCGGGCTGACCTGGCAGCCACAGGCGAGCCCGGTCAAAAGCTGGCTGACTTCCGTGCTTTTCGACAGTTCGAACCGGGGCTGGATCACCTACGACGATGGGTTCCTGGTGAGCGAGGACGGTGGTGCGACCTGGAAGGCCGTACCGATCGAGGGCCAGTATTTTCTGAGCAAGCTGCTCCAGACGGAGAATTCCCTATGGGCGATCGGCCAATCGGTGGTGCTGAAGCAGGCCGGCGGCCTCAAGTGGACCAAGATCGATAGCCTCGTCCCGAACCGCGCCGTGGGCCTTGACACGACGGCGACCAGCGGCCGGTAATCGTAGGGTATGCTTTAGCTTGCCGGCCGTTTTTTTCTTTAGCTTGGCGGCCGTTTTTTAGGGCTGGGCAAGCTAAAGCATACCCTACGGGGGGGGTTACCGGGGGCGATCGGATTCCCCCTCGAAACGCCGCCTCAGTTCTTCCTGCGTTTGCGGGACCAGCATGGTGGCGGCGGGCAAGGAGTGCACGCCCAGGAGGGCCAGGACATCGTCGCTGTCCTTTGAACTCCAGGCTTTGGCGGTGTCCGATGCTTGTTGGCGAATCTCTTTGAGCTGCCCGTCGGTCAATACCCGGGCATTCTTCAAAGCACTCTCGATGGCGTTGAGTTCCAGACGCTGGGCCAGCAGAAGCCTCAGGAGCTGCCTCCACTCCGTAGTCGTCACGTTATCCATGAAACGAGTATGCCCCATTTCCGGTGGGGCATGCTTTAGCTTGCCCACCACCCCATTAAAGACGCGGCAAGCTAAAGCATACCCTACCGAGGCGAAGCAAGCTAAAGCATCTCGGCAATCGGCGAAGCCTCAGGCAGTTCTCGCAGCTTGCGTACGGGCGAGAATACCAGCCACAACGTTGAGAGCAGGTACCCAACCGCGCCAAGGAACATCGTCTGCCGGATTCCGATTGTCTGGGCGATCATGCCGCCGGCGAGCGATCCCACCGGCAGGATGCCGCGGAACAGCAGGTGCATGGCGGAGTTGACGCGGCCCAACAGGTGATTCGGCGTGACGGCCTGGCGCAGGCTCAGTTCGTTGATGAAGTAGACCGGCCACGCCATGTCGAAGAGTTGCGCCACGCCCAGGATGGCGGCACAGACCGCCACCGGTCCGCGGGCGAGCGTGGGCGCCAGCATCGTAATCCCCGTCACCACCGCGGCTCCGATGAACGTGGGGCCAAAACCGAAGCGGCGCACCAGCCGCGGCGCCGCGAAAGCCCCGGCCAGGCTGCTGGTGCCACCCACCGAGATGATGGTGCCCAGGAGCGCGGGGCTTAAGCCGAGCTGGCGGATCGCGAAGATCATGTACAGGGCGCCGCCGAAGCCCAGAAAGAAGGAGCCCGTGGCGGTCCGCTGGGCCAATGCCCGGAGGATTGGCTCGCGCCAGGAAGCGCGCAGCCCTTCCGCGATTTCCCGTCCCATATGCGGTTGCGCGCTCCGTTCGGGCTGCGGTTCGGGCTTTCGGATCAGCCCGATCGAAACTGCCGAGATCAGGAAGGAGACGGCGTCGAACAGGATCGCTCTGGGCGCGGTGATCCACCCTACCAGCACGCCGGTGAGACCGGGCCCGCCCACCTCCGCAATCGACGCGGCGAGCGCCAGCTTGCCGTTACATTCCACGAGGTTCTCACGATCCACCAGCGACGGCAGGTACGCCTGGTAGCTGACCTCGAAGAGAACGGTCAAGAGGCTGCTGGCCGCCGCCACCAGGTAAAGGTGGCCCATACTCAGGCGGTGGAAGGCCGCGGCCAACGGAACGGTTCCCAACACGGCGGCGCGCGCGAGGTCGGCGAAGATCAAGATCGGGCGCCTCCGCAAACGGTCTGCCCAGGCTCCCGCGAACAGGCCAAAGACGAGAATGACGGCGGCGCCGGCTCCGCTGAGGAGCCCCATCTGAAACGGCGAGGCTCCCAGCATGAGGACGGCGGTAAGCGGCAGGCCCACATCGGTGATGGTGGACCCCATGTGGGAAACCGCCTGGCCGGACCAGAGCTTCAGGAAATCCGGTTCGTGCCAAAGTCCGTTCCGGCGCATGTGGTTGTACTGGAGTCCGTTCTCGTCAGAGCCCCGCGCCCATGTCGTTAGGGGATGGCGCGGCGGCTGCTACTGGGCGCCGCTTATCCGGCCTTCTGCTTTTCACGTTCGGCAAGTGTCTCGTGCAGCAGCGATTTGATGTAGGTCTGGTAAGGCAGGCCCTTCTGCTCAGCTTGTTTGCGGGCCAAAGCCAGGTCTGCCTCGGGAATCCGCAGGGCCACCACCGGTGCCGGCTTCTTCTTGGAGGCCTCAATTCGCCGGAGCAGCTCCTCCTTGGTGAGGATCTTGGCCTCGCCACTCTTCACGGCAGCCACAAGCTCCTTGTCGTGGACGTGGCGGTTTTGGTACCACCAATCCGCTTCTTCCGCCTCGGTAGCGAAAGCCGGTACGATGCGTTTGGTTTGCTTCTTCATTGGGATCTCTTCAGAAACATCCTTCGGTTCGACGCACTAGCTGGAAACGCCGTGACGGCACGAACCTTCCCGTCACGCACGGTCCACACTACCAACAGGAATCGGCCTCCATCCGTGAGGCCGACGGAGCGATACCGCACCTCGTCACCGATCAAATCGAAACCCCTATCCAGGGGATCGTTGATCATGGCCTGCTCGAATTCTTCTGGTCTTACTTTGTGGGCCGCCAGGTGCTTCGTGTTCCCGTCGTCCCAATCGAACTCGATTCCGTTGGCCAACCATCTCAACCGTATCGCAACGTATATACGTTGTCAAGACGCCGCGGCCTTTCACCAAGAGGCGATGGTCCGCCACAATGCAGAAAAAGACTACTGGGTCCTGTTGCGCTATGTTGAGCAATCCAACTATGCTGGATGTTCCGATTATGCCCACGAAAACTCCTATCACCGTCGCGCATGGCGACGGCATCGGCCCGGAAATCATGAGCGCCACGCTCCAGATCTTGGAAGCGGCCGGCGCGGCTCTCGAGATTGAGACCATTGAGATTGGCGAAAAGGTTTATCTGCGCGGCAATAGCGCCGGAATTGAACCAAGTTCCTGGGAATCCCTCCTGCGAACCAAAGTCTTCCTGAAAGCCCCCATCACCACCCCTCAGGGCGGCGGGTTTAAGAGTCTGAACGTGACGACTCGCAAGACGCTGGGCCAGTATGCCAACGTCCGCCCCTGCGTCTCCTACCACCCCTTCGTCGATACCAAGCATCCCAACATGGACGTGGTGATCGTTCGCGAGAACGAAGAGGACCTCTACGCCGGGATCGAATATCAGTTGACGCCGGAAGTCACCTCCTGCATCAAGCTCATCTCGCGGCCGGGCAGCGAGAAGATTGTGCGCTACGCCTTCGAGTACGCGCGGCTGCACAATCGCAAAAAGGTCACCTGCTTCATGAAGGACAACATCATGAAGGTGACCGACGGGCTGTTCCACAAGGTCTTCGAGGAGATTGCCCCGGAATACCCGGACATTCAGAAGGAAGTGTGGATCGTGGACATCGGGGCCGCCAAGATGGCCGATACCCCCGAAGCATTCGATGTCATCGTGATGCCTAACCTATATGGCGACATCCTCTCCGACGTGGCCGCCCAGATAGCGGGATCCGTTGGCCTGGCGGGCAGCGCCAACATCGGCGAGACGTGCTCCATGTTCGAGGCTATCCATGGCTCCGCGCCGCGCCGCGCCGGGCAGAACCTCGCCAATCCGTCGGGACTGCTTCTGGGCTCGGTTCTGATGCTCGTACACATCAACCAGCCGGAAGTGGCCGAGCGGGTGCACAACGCCTGGCTGCGAACCATTGAGGATGGCGTTCATACCTACGACATTTTCACGGAAGGCATCAGCACGCAGAAGGTCGGGACCAAGGAATTCGCCGCTGCGGTCGTGGCCCGCGTGGGGCAGAAGCCCAACCGGTTGAAGCCCGTGGCCTACGCCAAGCGGCCTGAGGCAGCGCCCAAGGCGGCCGCGAAAGTTGCCGTCAACACGACCAGCATGGAACTCAAGGGCATCGACGTGTTCGTCTACTGGCCGTCGCGCAATCCTAATGAACTGGCGGAGGCGGTGGGCAAACTGGCGGGCGAGGGTTTGACCCTGCAGATGATCGACAACCGCGGTGTCAAAGTCTGGCCGGCGGGCCGGGCCGAGACCTTCTGCACGGACAGCTTCCGGTGCCGGTTTATGTCCGAAACCCCGGTCGGGATGGGACGGCTCCTGGAGGTGGTGAAGGGCATTTCCGACGCCGGTATCGACATCGCCCTCACCCAATCGCTCCGCACCTTCGACGGACAGCCCGGGTTCACCCTGGCGCAAGGGCAATAACGCATGCTGGACACCGCGCCGCTGGTCGCCGTGATCATGGGCAGCAAGTCGGACTGGGACACCATGCGCCAGGCCGACGAGCTGCTTACCAGTTTCGCGGTGCCCCATGAATGCCGCGTGCTTTCGGCCCACCGCACACCGAAGGAGACGGCGGAGTACGTCACGGAAGCCGAGTCCCGTGGGATTGAGGTGGTGATCGCGGCGGCGGGCGGCGCGGCGCACCTGGCTGGGGTTTGCGCTGCCCATACACTGGTGCCAGTGCTGGGCGTTCCGATCGAGAGCGCGGCCCTGAAAGGGCTCGATTCGCTGCTGTCGACCGTACAGATGCCTGGGGGAATCCCGGTGGGAACCTTGGCGATTGGACCGGCGGGCGCGCGGAATGCGGCGCTTCTGGCGATCGCCATTCTGGCAAATAAACGCCCGGAACTGCGCGAGAAATTGCGCAGTTTCCGGGCGGAGCAGGGCAGGAAGGTGCTGCGGGAAACCTTGCCGTAATTGGTGGGGCTGGCGGTCTCCGCTTGCCCCACCCCGCTTGCGGGCGATTCTTCCCAAACCTTCTGGCCGGACCTCCAGGATTACTGGGCGGTCAACGTTGCCGAGATAAAGTTCTGACCGTTCGGTATAACCACAAAACCGCTCGAACTGCTCACCAACTGGCCCTGGAACGGCGATGGTGTGGTGGCCGCGCTTCCGGTGGTGGCCGAAGTGGCCGCATTGAACGTCAATTGAAGACTGCAGTTCATCCCGAAGGTGTAGGTTCCGGTGGCATTCAAAGGCTGGAGCGAACCACTCGAGAACAGCCATTCCTTCATGCTGAAGCTGCCATTGCCGTAAAAGGTGATGGAGCCGAGGGCGGAGGTGGGTTGGAACGTAGCCGCGGTGGTCGTGGTCGTGCCGCCCGTGCCGCCAGAAGAAGTCGTCACCTGCTGGGCGCCGAAGGGATTGAATGCGAAGGTCTGGGGAGCACCGTTAAAGAGACATGCGTTGGCAGCAATGTCCAGTTCCCCCACGGCTCCGGCGCCGCTGGCGTCCGATTCGATGAATAGGACACGCGCGCCGCCTGCCACTACTAATGCATTGAAGGTCTGACCCGAGTTCAGTGTCATCGTAGCGGTGCAGTCGTCGTTGACGGTGTAGGAGCCGATGGTTGCATACCCGACTCCGCCGGACGCAACGCCATCAATGTTGCCATTGCCATCGAGAAAATAACGACCGAGGCCGGGCACAGCTCCCGAGAGACTGTTGGTGTTGTTACCGAATCCGCCTTGAAGGGTGCTCGTGGTTGTGGAAGTGGTGGTTGGGTTGAGCGTATTGAGCACGTTCATTAAGCTCGCGCTCGAAACTTGGGCGTTGTAGGTGCCCGTCAATCTGGCGTTGGTGCAGCCCGAGATGGCGTACGAAGCCTGGGGCATCGTGAGACCGCAGAGTAAGAACCCCGCGACAACAAGTGTTTTGTGAGTTGGTGTCATTGAATACCTTCTCCCTGTGCCGGATGCGTCGCGGATCCCGAGATGGTCCGCAAATGCAGTATAGGGGAAAGGCCGCTCTGACTTCGGTGAGGGGAAACACACCCCCACGGAGACTTGGTGCTCCGAGTAACAGTCCGCGTTCAGGCGCGGGACTGTTTCAGACGCTCCACGGCACTGCGGAGAGAAATGCGCACGGATTCCACCTCCGATTCGTCGCGATACTTCCCGCGAGGCCAGAAAAAACCCTTGAGGCCATCTTTTTTTCGCCGGGGAACGATATGAATGTGAAGGTGCGGCACGCTCTGGCTGACCCGATTGTTAACCGCCAGGAAGGAACCCTCCGATGCGAGTCCCTCCTCCACCGCCTGGCAGAGGATTTGGGCGGTGGCAAACAGGGGGCCGACCTGGCTGGGCGGCAGATCCCCTAAAGTTTCGAAGTGTTGGCGCGGGATCAACAGGCAATGCCCGGGAAACAGCGGCCGGTGATCGAGAAATGCCAGGGCGTGGTCGTCCTCAAAAACAATCGGGGCGGGCTGGGCGCCGGAGGCAATCTGGCAGAACAAGCAGGTGACGGGCATGTCTCATGATGCACCTTGTGGGAATTCCTCACCAGTCAACACCGCTCCCTGACGGTCGCGGCTCGGTAACTCACGCTGAATCCGCAACAATCGCAACCGAGCCGCGACCGTCAGGGAGCGGTTGCCCGCTTGAACCGCGAAATCCCCAAAGCGGTAAATACGCACCCGCGTCCGCCCCACCAGAGCCTCTACCCGAGCGTCCGTGTTATGATGGGGCAGAATCCTATAGGAGGAGAACCAATGTTCGGAACGCTGGGCATGCCGGAGATCATGGTTATCTTCGTCCTGGCGCTGCTCCTCTTCGGCCCCAAGGAATTGCCGAAGTTGGGGCGGACGTTTGGAAAGGCACTGACCGAATTCCGCCGCGCGCAGAACGAATTGAAATCCACGTTCGACCGCGAAATGAAGAACCTGGAGCAGGAAACGGCTTCGTTGAAGGAAGTCACCAAAGACTACCAGTACGACACCTACAATTACGATTATTCCTCGTATGAGACCACCGATGGTTCATACGGATCCGAAACCCACGATTCCACTGCTGCCATCCCATCCACCATAAGCGCATCCGCACCTCAGGGCGCTGAATCACCGTCAGCCGCTACGCTGGAAGGCACGATTGCCCATGGCACCGAAACGGCCTTAATAGCCGCACCGAGCGAGCATTCTCACGATGTCTCCGCTTCGAACGGGCATGCGGAACACACTTCGGCGACGACTGAGCATAGCGCATAACGAATGAACCCACCTGAAGAACCGAAGGGGCTCGGCGCTCCCGGAAGCGGAATTGCGTCGATCACAGGGGCCATTGCAAAGGTCAGCCGCCGGATGGGCGGAGGAGGCA
>PMTT01000201.1 GCA_003167275.1 Bryobacterales bacterium
TGGCGGCGTTCGAAGCGGTCGGCGAGCACCCCACCCACCAGGGAGAACAGGAAGATCGGGATGGCTTGCAGGATGGGGTCCAGGGCCAGCAGGCGCGCGGAGTGGCTGAGTTTCCAGATCAGCCATCCCTGGGCAAACATCTGCATCCAGGTGCCGATAGCGGAAGCACAGGCGCCGATCCACATCAGGCGGAAGTCGCGATAATGAAAAGCTTTGAAGACCCGATGGAACACGGCAGCGATTTACAGAAGCGGCAAACTGGAATTGTAGCAGTTTCGGGAAGGCGGGAGTTGGGAACCGCGCTGTAGTATACTGGCCGCTTCAAGAGAACAAGCGGTTCTAATCTCAAAAGGAGTGGCCATGCTGCCAGATTACTTAGCGAAAGCCGTGCCGAACCCGGCGGGGAAACGCGGCCCGTGGTATGCCAATACCGCGCCCAGCTATGCCGGTATCTTTCTGTGGGTGGCGTTTTACAAAGCGATGGCGGGGGGCACGCTCGCGCACGCCAGCCTGGCGCTGTGCCTGGACGCTCTGGTGATTGCGGGGGTGCTTTGCTACGCCCTCTACTACCTCGTGCCTGCCATGCTGGGAATGCAAACCGGATACCCGCTTTACGTGGTGGGAAGCTCGACCTTCGGCACGGCGGGCGGGTATGTCATGCCGGGGCTGCTGATGGGGCTGTTGCAGATCGGGTGGTTTGCAGTGGCAACGTTCGTGGCTACGGATTTCATCCTGAAAGGCATCGGCATGAACTCCGGTCCTGGGACCATGCCGTTCATCGTTACTGGGGTGATCTGGGGCTTGGTGCTGTCCTGGGTGGGCGCCAAGGGCATTCAGTACGTGGCTAAGATCGCCACCTTCCTGAATTTCATTCCGCTCCTCATGCTGGTGATCGTGGCCTTCCAGACCGTAGGTGGGGTTGGAAAATACCAGGTGCCGGCGGGGCAGGAGAACTCGTACGGGGCGTTCACCACGGTGATCGCGATCGTGATCGGATTCTTCGCCACGGCGGGCGCGGCGGGCGCGGACTTCGGGACCAACGCGCGCAACGAAAAGGACGTGAAGTGGGGCGGATTCGTGGGCATTACGTTGGCCGTCTTGATCGCGGGCGGGCTGCCGCTGATCTCCGTAGCCGGCGCTCACGGCACGAATCCTGCGTTGGGTTGGGATTACGCCGACGTGATCGTGGGGATCGGCGGGCCTATCGCCTCGGTGATGTTCATCCTCTTCGCCGTGGCCTCCGTTCCACCCACCTGCTTCTGCGCATTCATCGCCGGCAACAGCTTCAACACGATGATCCCGAGCGTGCCGCGCGTGGCTTCCACCATGGCGGGAGCGGCGGTGGGGATTGTGCTGGCGGTCACGGGAGTGGCGGCCAACCTGATCTCATTCTTCACCATCGTGGGCGCCTCGTTCGGGCCTATCTGCGGCGCCATGGCAGCGGACTATATGCTCTCCGGCCGCCGCTGGTCGGGGCCGCGGGAAGGCGTGAACTTCGCGGGCTACGGAGCGTGGGCCATCGGGTTCGTAGTGGGGATTCTGCCGTTTCTGCCGCTGCCCGAGAACATCAAGCCCTACGCGGAGCCGGCGGTGCTCTACAGCTTCGTCGTGGGATTCGTGGTGTACATGGTGTTGGCGAAAGCGGGGTTGCAGCCGAAGGTCGTGGCGATGCCGAAGGCCCAAGCGGCGTAGGGAAAAGCTGTCAGCAGTCAGCAGTCAGCGATCGGCTGGATGCACAGGCTGACCGCTGATGGCTGAGTGCTGAGGGCTTCAGTCGGGTTCCCGCTTCCCGGCGAAGTCCTGGCACCGTGCTTTCGCATACGTCCATGCCGAGAACTTGCACGTCGGATCATCCGACCGGATAAACGGGTCCTCGCCAAACGACCTGTAATACGAGAAGAGTTGCGTGGGAGTCCTGTCGGCACCTTCGGAGCGGAGAAACTGATCCACGATGCTCTTGCACGCCTCCACGGCGTCGGCACAGTTCGAGAACTCGCCCAGGCAATACCGTTCGTCCTGGTCGATATCTCCAAAGTGGAAATTGTCATCCACCCATACGGCGTAGGGCATGGGAACAGGATATCCGAAGGCTCTTCCGGACGGAAGCCCGGCGCCCGAGGGCGAACCTCACGAATCGATGGGCTCCGGCTTGCTGGCCAGTTCGCGGGACCGTGCTTCCGCGTACGTCCAGGCCGAGAACCGGCAATTCGGATCGTCGGTTTGAATCCACGGATCCTCGCCAAAGGCCGTGTATTGGGAATAAAGTTCGGTGGGAGTGCAATCTTTTTCCTTGGCCGCATGTATGAGAAAGTCATCCACGATTCCCTTGCACACGGCAGTGGCGCTCGCGCAGTCCGGGAAATCGCGCAGTTTGTAGCGCTCGTCTTCGTCCATATAATGGAAATTGTCGTCCACGTACACCGTGTAGTGAGCCATTCAAAATATGATATCGGCAAAGCTTGCCTTCCTGGCCGTCGCACTGACTTCCTGCCTCTCCGCGGCACAACTCGACGAGGCCACCCGCACCCTCTCGCGGGAGATCTTCCAGCAGTTGATCGAAATCAACACCACCGACTCGGTGGGCAGCACCACCGTGGCCGCGCAGGCCATGGCGAAGCGCTTGCTTGATGCCGGATTCCCCCCAGCCGACCTGCAGGTCCTCGGCCCTAACGATCGCAAGGGGAACCTCGTGGTGCGTCTGCGCGGGACCGGCGCGGGCGGGCTCAAGCCGATCCTCTTGATCGGCCATCTGGATGTGGTGGAAGCGCGCCGCGAAGACTGGACCACCGATCCGTTCCAGTTCGTGGAGAAGGACGGCTACTTTTACGGACGCGGCACCCAGGACATGAAGGTCAGCGACGCCGCCCTGGTCACCACCTTCATCCGTTTCCGCCGCGAAGGCTATCAGCCCGCCCGCGACTTCATCCTGGCGCTCACAGCCGACGAAGAAGGCGGTAAATCGAACGGCGTCGACTGGCTCCTGAAGAATCACCGCGACCTCATCGACGCCGATTTCGTGGTAAACGCCGACTCCGGCGGTGTCACCACGGTAAAAGGCAAACCGGTCAACGTAGACGTCGAGGCCAGCGAGAAGATCTACGCCGATTTCCAGCTCACGGCCACCAACCCCGGCGGCCACAGCTCCCTGCCCGTCCCCGATAACGCCATCTACCACATCGCCGAAGCCCTCACCCGCCTGGAGCACAAGCCGTTCCCGTTTGAGCTGAACGCCGTGACGCGGGACTACTTCCGTCGCCGTGCCGCGCGGGAAACCGGCCAGGCCGCCGCCGACATGAAAGCGATCCTCCTGCCGACGCCCGACCCGGCAGCCATGGCGCGCCTATCGAAAGACGCGCGCTACAACTCGACGATGCGGACCACCTGCGTCGCCACCCGTCTCAACGCCGGCCATGCCAACAACGC
>PMTT01000332.1 GCA_003167275.1 Bryobacterales bacterium
CAGACACGAATGTCCGCGCCACGTTAATCACTCAAACCTCAGCGCGGTGAGCGGGTCCACCTTCGTCGCGCGGCGGGCTGGGATCCAGCAGGCGCAGAAGGCCACCATCAGCAGGAGCATCACCACTCCGGCGATGGATAAGGGGTCGTTCGGCGCTACGGCGTACAACTGGCTCGCAATCAGCCGGCTGATGGCCAGCGAGCACGCCACTCCCGTGGCCAGTCCCGCCGCGACCGGCATCATCCCCTGGCGCACCACCATCCGCACCAGTTGCGATCCGCGCGCCCCCAGTGCGATCCGGATCCCCATCTCCGAGGTGCGCCGCGCTACCGTGAACAAGATCACGCCGTAGATCCCCAACGACGCCAGGGCCAGCGCCGACAACGCAAACGCCACCGCCAGGTACATCTGAAATCTCCGCGATGCCACCGATGCCTCCAGAATCTGCTCCATGGTTCTGGCCGGCGAAATTGCCATTTCCGGGTCGGCGGTGGAAAGCACCGAGCGAATCCCGGCAATCACGGATGCCGGATCGGCCTGGGTCCGTAGCGCGAACGACATGCCGATCGGTTGCATCCTCCAGAAATGCTCGTACACCATCATCGGGGGCGCGTCTTCCAGCTTGCAACGAACTTCTCCCACGACACCGACTACCTCCAGCAACGGCTTCCTCGGCCCCGCGCCGCGCACGTGTTTGCCAATCGGGTTCTCGTTCCCCCAGAGGAACCGCGCCGCCCGCTCGCTCATCACTGCTGACGGGTGAGGTCCGGCACTGCCCTCATTAGCGCCGCCCCGGTCGGCCTCTTCCAGGAATCGTCCGCGCCGCAGCGGGATGCCCATGGCCTTGAAATAGTCCGGAGTCACGAAGCGGAAGTTCGCAATGGCGTTGTCCTGGTTGGCCGGCTGGGGGCGGTCCGGATCGCGGAGGCCGCTGACCCACTCCTCGCCTAACAGTGGCAGTTGGCTGGTCGCCCCGACCACTTGTACTCCCGGAATCCGGGCCAGCTTGCCCGCCAGGTCCTCGAGAACCTCGCGCCGCAGCGAATCCCGGGCTGCGTCGCATCTGCCGCAAGGCGTACTTCAGGTCCTGCCCGAGCCGTTCCCAAGCGCCCCAGCCCCACATATCCCGAGTCACTTCGCGGACGAGCAAGTCGTTGCCGAACTCCCGGCGTGCATATTGTTCCGCGTCGCGGGGATTCTCGCCGCCGGCGATCCGGTCCCCGGTTGCCATTTTAAGATGGGAGCGGATCTCCTCGTCAAGTTCGCGATCCGACTTCCGCAATTGCCATAGTCGTTTCCAGATCATGGATGGTTCCCTCCAAGATGTAGAGATTCTACACCCTATGCCTGTAGATTGTCTACTGGGTGGGGGACGTGCGTACTGCCCAGCAACCGCTTCCTTACGGTCGCGGCTCGGTTTGCGACGTGCGGTTTGCGGCGTGCGGTTTGGGACGTGCGGTTTTGCGACGTGCGGTTTGCGGGGTGCTGATTCAGCGAGTCAAAAAGCCTCGACCGGCCGCACGCGCGGGCAGGGCAGGCGGCGACCGCCTGCCCCACAGTCCATTTTTCTTCGGCTCGACAAGGTGGCATTCCATTTGCTACCATGAGGACTAGATCTATTGTGGTACGTCTGCCCGATCACTTTTCCCTCATTTCGTCGGCACCTTATCTCCTCAGCCATCCATCCGAGGACTAAAACGTAGAAAACATATGGCCTCCAACACGTTCTCCCAGGGTGCCCAAGTCGAACACTTAAAATTCGGCCTGGGGACCGTTATGTCCAGTAGTGAAGAGCGCATCGTGATCAAGTTTGACGATCACGGCGAGAAGAAGTTCGTCACCACGATGGTGATGGGCAGTCTGAAGAAGAGCGACCGGCAGCCTCCGGCCGAGAAAAAGGGCGCTCGCAAGAAGAAAGTGGTCGCGCCCGCCACGGCATAGCAGCGCAGCAGTATCGAATTCGAGGAAACTTTCGTTGAACGCCCGTCAAAAACGCATGTTTGAAGATGCCCGGAAGCGTAATCCGGACATGAAGATCCCGTCCGCGAACCAACCCCCGGCGGACTGGAGCGAAGCCGACCTTGCTTTGGTTAAGCAAGGCGTCGGAGACAAATCCACCAGGCCCTCCCAGTCGTCCTCCGAGTCCGGCGAGTCAGGCGGAGAAGCGCCCACCGGCGAACAGGCTGGCGCGGTAGTCACGTATTTCGAAGCCAAGGGATTCGGTTTCCTGCGGCCGGACGATGGGGGAAGGGACATCTTCTTCCACGTGTCGCGGCTAGTCGAAGGCTTGGCGACGGACCTGCGGCCCGGGACCCGTGTGCTCTATGAACTGGGCATGGACCGGACAGGCAAGATGGCGGCGAGCAGCATCCGCATTCCGCCCCCCGCCGCATAACCGGCTATAATAGAGAAACCGCCTGCGCGTTCGACGCCATATTTGTGCTTTTGTCCCGGGGCCAAGGGTCGCACTCCGCGTGTAGCGCGCCGGTGGAAACAGAGAAGCAAGTAGAGAAGCATGTTCGACAATCTCTCGGAAAAACTGCAGCGGGTTTTCAAGAACCTGCGCGGCGAAGGTAAACTTTCGGCCGAAAACATGGAGAGCGCCCTGCGGGAAATCCGCCTGGCGCTGCTCGAGGCCGACGTCAACTTCCGGGTTGTCAAACAGCTAATCGAGAATATCAAGGTCAAGGCCCTGGGCGAGGAAGTGCTCGCCTCGCTCTCCCCCTCTCAGCAGGTCATCAAGATCGTTCATGAAGAGCTGATCAAGATCCTGGGCAGCCATGAGTCGAAGCTGCGCTACGCCAATGAGCCCCCCAGCGTATTCCTGATTGTCGGGCTCCAGGGTTCGGGCAAGACCACTTCTACCGGCAAACTGGCGCGCTGGCTTTCCAGAAACGGCCATCGTCCCATGGTGGTTTCGGTGGACGTGTACCGGCCGGCGGCTCGCGAGCAACTGCGGGTCATCGCGCGCGATGTCGGCCAGCCGATCTACGAAGGTGCGCCGGGGGAGACCCTTCCGCTCGACCTGGCGAAATCGGCCCGCCGCGAGAGTACCAACAGCGGGCGGGACGTGCTCCTGGTCGATACGGCTGGCCGTCTGCATCTGGACGACCAGCTCATGACCGAACTGCAGCAACTGAAGGAACAGCTCAATCCGGTAGAGATTCTCTTCGTGGCGGATGCCATGACCGGGCAGGACGCGGTCAAATCCGCCGACGAGTTTCACAAGCGCCTCGGCATCACCGGCGTAATCCTGACCAAGATGGATGGCGACGCGCGCGGCGGCGCGGCGCTCTCCATTCGCCACGTCACCGGCCAGCCCATCAAGTTCATCGGCACCGGCGAAAAGCCGGACGCCTTCGAGCCATTCCATCCCGACCGCATCGTCGGCCGCATCCTCGGCATGGGCGACATGATGTCGCTGATCGAGAAGGCCGAATCGACGATGGACCGCAAGAAGGGCGAGGAGTTCGCCAAGAAGGCTCTGCTCGGCGACGGCTTCTCGCTGGAAGACTTTCGCGACCAGTTGCGCCAGATCAGTAAGCTCGGCTCGATGGAAAGCATTTTGAAGATGCTGCCCTCGGTCGGCCCCTTTGCCGGGTTGCAGCAAGCGTCAAAGAACGTGGACCAAAAGCAGTTCGTGCGGCTGGAGGCGATCATCAACTCGATGACCCCCAAGGAGCGCCGCAACCACGAAATCATCTCCGGCTCACGGCGCAAGCGCATCGCCGCCGGCAGCGGCACCACGATCGCCGACGTCAATCGTCTGCTCAAGGGCTTCGAGCAGATGCAGGGCATGTTCAAGAGTCTCGGCGGCAAGGGCCCCAAGGGTGTCCGCGGCAAGGCT
>PMTT01000782.1 GCA_003167275.1 Bryobacterales bacterium
TGTCGCGCGCCACCGGCAGAACGTCGGGAGTGCCGCCGGCGCGCGTCACCTGTGCCGCCAGGGACCAGGCGTTGGAGTTGCGAATCTGGAACGCTTCGGGGGTCTCGTGGACCTCCACGATTTCGTCGCCGGTCGCGATGATGGCCACCGAGGGCCTGCGGTAGACTGACACCCGATGGAAACCGAATGCCGCCAGCAGTGCTACGCCGCTGTAATCCAGGCGCGTGCCGGCGTGGAGGACAACCTCGTGAGCCGACGCTTCGCAGCCTTGCGGGTTGATGAACTGGTGCGGCTCGGCGGAGCGATCGATGGAGACATGCCCGTCGGTGCGGCTGGTGTGCTCGATCATCACGACGGCGTCGGCGCCCGCGGGAATCGGCGCGCCGGTCATGATCTCGACGGCCTCGCCGCGGCCCACTGCTCCGGTGTATTGTTCGCCAGCGCGGACTTCGCCGACAATCTGCAACTCGCCGGGCAGGTCGAGGGCGTGGACGGCATAGCCATCCCGCACGGAACGGGGAAGGGCCGGGCTGTCGCGATCGGCAGCTACATCGGCGGCCAGTACGCGGCCCGCGGCTTCTTGCAAGGGAATGTCCTCGGTGGGAGGAACCTGGCGCGCAGCGCGCACGGCGGACAGAACGGTTTCGCGAGCTTCGGTGAACGTCAGCGGGGCCACAGCTTCTATTCTGCCATGGTGGGGCGGACCCCCTGGTCCTCTGCCTCGGGTGCTTGCCCGCGGCAGGAATATTACCCAGCCGGCAGAGTTACACTGACTGGGTGCCCAATCGGTCCTCACTCTGCCTCATGGTCTCGATGGTGCGGGATGGCGTCATTTCGCCGGTCGAACTGGTGGAGGCGCATCTCCGGCAGATCGAAAGACGCAATCCCGAGATCAATGCCTTCGTGACCGTGCTGGCGGAACGCGCGCTCGATGATGCACGGGAAAGCCAGCGGGCGATGGCGCTCGGTGGACCGCTCGGGCTGCTCCACGGCGTTCCCGTCACCGTGAAGGATAGCTTCGACGTTGCCGGATTGCCCACTCGTGCGGGAAGCCGCCTGCGCACGGAGCATCCAGCAGCCGAAGATGCCACGGTGGTGGCTCGCTTGCGCAGCCAGGGCGCCATTCTGCTGGGCAAGACCAACACCCCGGAATTTCTGGCCAGCTATGAGACCGACAACCTCATCACTGGCCGCACCAATCATCCCCGCGATCCGGAACGGACACCCGGCGGATCGAGCGGCGGAGAGGCGGCCGCGATCGCCGCGTTCTGTTCACCGGGAGGCGTGGGCAGCGACGGCGGCGGTTCGATCCGCGTGCCGGCGCACTTCTGCGGAATCGCCGGTCTCAAGCCCACACCCGGACGCATTCCCAGCGTCGGCCACTTCCCGTCGATGGGCTATCCTGGCGGCCTCACCGGCGTGGTGGGACCGATGGCGCGCTCCGCGCAAGACCTGCGGCTGCTGTTTTCCGTGCTGGCGGGTTACGAGCCGCAAGACCCGTTTTCGTCACCCGTGCCGCTGCGCCAACCTGTGGCCGCGAACACGCGCGTCGGAGTGTGGGAGCAGTTCTACACGGTGCCGGTGGACCCGCAGATCCGTGCGGCGGTGCGGCGGGCGGCAGGGGTGCTTGAGCAGCTCGGATTGCCAGTGGAGCGATTCGAGCCGAGGGGACTGGAGCGGGCTCCCAACGTGTGGGCCTTCCTGTTCAGCCAGTGGTCCGCCTCCGCGACGCGGAAGCTGGTGGAAGGCCGCGAAGCAGAGGCGCACTGGACGCTACTCGAAACGCTGGGGGGCAAGGAGGTGACGGGCGAACAGGTGCTGGTCAACCTGGCCGCGCGCGACCGCATGCGCGCCTCGCTGCTCCGGCAGATGGAGAGCGTTTCGGTTTTGCTCATGCCTGTTTGCGGGATCCCGGCGTTTCGGCACCGGGAGCGGAAGTGGCTCGTGGACGGTAAAGAGATCGGGCTGTTCCAGGCGATGATGCCGGCGGTGCTGGCGAACGTACTCGGATTGCCCGCGGTGACGGTACCGATCGCGGTCTCGGGGGAGGGACTGCCGATCGGAGTGCAGTTGGTCGGGCGTCCCTACGAAGACGAACTGCTGTTGGAACTTGCGGTGCGGTTGGAAGAGAGAACGCAGGTCAGCGGCGATTTCGGGGCGGCTGAGTAGGGACGAACTTCAGCGACCTTGAATCGAGAAGAAGCGCCCGCAAGCGGGCGTTTACAGGCGGTTTCGCCTGTCTGCTGCCTGAAAGCCGGCTTGGGCAATCAGGCGATGATGCCTTTGACGATCTCGCCTCGCACTTCGGTGAGGCGCTCTTTGCGGCCCAGGTACATGTAGCTCAGGGCGTCCTGATCGAGGCCCATCTGGTAGAGCAGCGTGGCGTGCAGATCGCGGAAATGCACAGGATTCTCGGTGGCCTTCAAACCGATGCCGTCGGTGGCGCCGTAGACGGTGCCGCCTTTGAATCCGCCGCCTGCCACCCACATGGAGAAGCCCGTGTTGTGGTGGTCGCGGCCCTTGCTCTTCTCGGACTCGGGCGAACGGCCGAATTCCCCGCCCCACAGGACGATGGTGGAATCCAGCATGCCGCGGCGCTTCAGATCCTTGATCAGACCGGCCACCGGCTTATCGGTCATGGCGGCCATCTTGAGGTGGTTCCGCTCGATATCGGAGTGCGCGTCCCACTCGGTATCGGCAGCGCCGCCGCCCGAGACCACGCACACGAAGCGGACACCCTTCTCCACCATCCGCCGCGCCAGCAGGCAGCGCCGGCCGTAGTCGTCGGTCTTGGGGTCGCCCACGCCGTACAGGTCGAGCGTCTCCTTCGATTCCTTGGCGATGTCGAAGACCTCGGGCGCTTCGGTCTGCATCTTGAACGCCGTGTCGTATGCCGAGATGCGGGCGGCGAACTCGGGGTCTTCGCCGGGGAGATTGGTCTCGTTCAACGAGCGGATCAGGTCGATGGTCTTGCGCCGCTCGCCCAGCGAGACGCCTTTGGGCAAGTCCAGGTTGAGGACCGGCTTGCTGCCCGGCCGCAGCATGGTGGGCTGGTAGACGGCCGGCAGGAAGCCATGCTGGTACATCGGCAGGCCAGCCTCCTGCGCGCCTTCCAGAGCGGGCATCACCACGTAGGCAGGGAGGGATTCAGCTTCCGAACCCAGCCCATACACCACCCAACTCCCCATGGCCGGGAATCCGGGAATCACGCGGCCGGTCATCATCTGATACTGCGCGGCTGAGTGCACCACCATGTCGCCATGCATCGACCGAATGATGCAAAGATCGTCGACCACCTCAGCCTGATTGGGGAACAGGTCCGACACCTCGATCCCGGACTTCCCGTATTTCTGAAAGGTCCGTTTGCAGCCGAGGATGCGGGAATCGGCATTGACGTTCTGGTACTTCACGTCCCCGAACTCCGCGGGGCGCTTCTGGCCGTTGAGCTGATTGAGCAGCGGCTTGGGATCCCAGGTCTCCAGGTGCGAAGGTCCGCCGGCCATGTAGACGAAGATGAACGCCTTGGCCTTGGCATGATCCGGCATGTTGGGCGGCTTGGGGGCCAGCGGATTGTAGCGGGGATGGGGAGTGCTGGCCGCGAATGCCTGCGTTTGGGCCATCATCGAGGCGAAGGCCAGCGAACCGGCGCCACAGAAGCAGTCGGTCAGGAATTCGCGGCGATTGCGGGCATATCGGATATGTTCAGGCATAACGGCTCTCCACGGCGAGGAACGGTTTCCTCAGTTGACATACTCAAAAGCATTCAGGTTGAAGACGGCCAGGGCAAACTCCTTCACCTTGGCAGGATCATTGGACGCGCCGGCCAGGAACTTCAGCGCCAGCGCCTTCTCCCTGGGGGTCGGAAGGCGGCCGGCAGCCAGGCGCCAGGCGTAATCGACCCGCGCGGCCGGGGTGGCGCGTTCCTTGACCAGACGCGCGGCGAACACCGCGGCCAGTTCGTTGGAAGTCTGGCCATTCAGCATCTCGAGCGCCTGGGGCGCGTGGGTGGACTGCTCGCGGCGGGCGCAGGAGAGCAGCGTGTCGGGGGCATCGAAGACCTCCACGAACGGCAGGCGGAGGTTGCGCTTGTAGATCATGTATATGGTCCGGCGATCATACTCGGACTTGTCGCGGGTGGCTACCCAGTATTGCGGCCGCTTGAGCATCAGCACCAATTCGGGATCGATAGGCACCATGAAGCTGGGGCCGCCCGCCTTGAGGTTCAGGCGCCCGGAGATGGCGAGCATGGCGTCGCGGATCTCTTCCGCTTCGAGGCGCCGATGGTTGAACTTCCACAGGAGGGCATCCTCGGAATCCTTCTCACTGGCCGCTTTCTCGATCGGCGACAGGCTGGACTCGCGATAGGCGTTGGAGAGCAGGATTAGACGGTGGATCGGCTTGATTTTCCATCCGCCTTCGATAAAGCGGTTGGCCAGCCAGTCGAGCAACTCGGGGTGCGAAGGCCGGTTGCCCATGCGGCCGAAATCGTTCGAGGTGGAGACCAGGCCCCGGCCGAAGTGGCCCTGCCAGATGCGGTTCGCCATGACGCGGGCGGTCAAAGGATTGGCCGGATCGACGATCCATTCGGCCAACCTGAGGCGCGGATGCTCGGTTTCGAGGGGCGCTTCGGGAGTCCCCTCCGGCACCAGGATTCCGAGCGGGCGAACACCTACGGTGGCCACCGGATTCAGATAATCGCCGTGGAAAAGGATCTTAATCGGCGAGGCTTTCTGCGGCTCGTCCTGCACGCTATAAATAGAGGACAGGGCCGCCGGCATCTTGTCGTCGAGTGCGTCGAGGTCCGCTTCGATCTTGGCCTTCTCGCCATCAGGGGCGCGGCGCAATTGCATCTGGAGGCGGCGCTGTTCCTGCTGAACGGGCGCGGCCTTGGCCTTCCAGGCATCCTGCTCTTCCTTGCTGGCCAACACCAGGTCGTTGGGCTGGGTTTGCGCAAAGTGCGCCTGCAGGCGGTAGTAGTCCGACTGGCGGAAGGGGTCGAACTTGTGGTCGTGGCAGCGCGCGCATCCCACCGTGACGCCCAGGAATGACGCACCCACGATGTTGGTCATCTCGGTGAGCACTTCGTTGTGGGAACTGGCAACGTCCTGGTTGCCGGCGTTCTTGCGAAGCGGGCCCAGGCGATTGAAGCCGCTGGCGATGAGATCGGCGGTGTTCTTGGCGTCCATCTCGTCGCCGGCCAGTTGTTCCTTGACGAACTGGTCGTAGGGTTTGTCGTCGTTGTAGCTCTGAACTACGTAGTCGCGGTAGCGCCAGGCGTCGGGGCGGTGCATGTCATATTCGTAACCGTCCGACTCGGCAAAGCGCACCACGTCGAGCCAGTGGCGGCCCCACTGCTCGCCATAGTGGGGCGAAGCAAGCAGCCGGTCGACCACCTTTTCCCACGCGTCGGGCGAGCGGTCGCGAACGAAGGCGTCGATCTCCTCGGGGGTGGGCGGGAGGCCGATGAGGTCGAAGGTGACGCGGCGGATGAGGGTCGGGCGGTCGGCGGCAGGGGCAGGTTTGAGGTTCGCCTTCTTCAAAGCTGCCAGGATAAAGGCATCGACGGGGGTCTTGACCCAGGCTTTATCGGAGGGATCGGTAAAGGATGGAGGTGGCGCGTCCTTCCTGGGCTGAAATGCCCAGTGGCGCCGCTCCGCGGCAGTGTAGGTTCCGAGGGGCGCTATCGCTTCCTCGCCCGCCCACAGCGCCAGGGCCAGACTCAAAATCGGAATGCATCGCTTCATGAACCGTCCCCTCGTAGATCTGTACGGCCAAGTGCTTGTTCTGACAATATCATACGCCTGCCGGACAGTCACCTATCGTCGGATAGGCAAGCGGTGGAGCGGGCGGTCAGCGATCAGCCTGGAAACCGTGCGGCGTTGGCCTTTCGCTGAGATCGTGGGCAAGAATGCAGGAACTCAGGCGACACGCCCTTGACGCGTCACCACGGCTACGGCCAGCAGCGAATCGGGCATCAGGCTTCAATCAGAGATTCAACGATGGCCAGCGCGCGCTCGTTCTCCTCCTCGCTGGCTATAACACGCGGCACGGCTTTAGCCAACAGACGTCCGTAGCGTCTCAGGTCGAGGGATGCGGTCGAAGATCCCATTGATCATACTCTACTCTTCCCGGAGCGCCACTGTCGGGTCCAACCCCGCTGCACGGCGCGCCGGGAGCTACGATGCCAACGTTGCGATCGCAAAAAAGAAGATCGCGACTCCCGTGTAAGTTGTGGGGTCCGAAGGCTCCACCCCCACCAGCATGCTGGTCATCGCCCGTGTGAGCGCGAATGCCATCGCCAGTCCCAACGCCACGCCGGCGATGCTCAGGCGAAGCCCTTGGCCCACTACCAGGCTGAAAATGGTCCCGGGCGCGGTGCCCAGCGCCATGCGCACTCCAATCTCGCGGTTTCGCTGGCGCACCGCCGTCAAGAGCACCCCATACAATCCGACGCCCGCCAGAATCGCGGCGATCGACGCAAAGACCCCGATCAGAAGCAACTCGAAGCGAGTGCCAGATTGCGCGCCGCGCACCAGCGAGTCCATTGGGTTTCAGATCGTTCACCACAAGCTGCGGACCGGCCGCCGCGATGACGGCACGGACCTGCGGCGCGAATCCGGCGGGCGAGCCCGAAGCCCGCAGCACCCAATTGTTGGCAAAGTTGCCGATGTAACCATCGGCCACAAAAACCTGCTCGCGGCCGGCCTGCGCCAGCGATGTCTCGCGCTGGTGGGCCACCACGCCGATGATCTCCATCCACTGGGCCTCAGGCGTGTTGATGCGGACCAATAGCCGCTTGCCCACCGCCGACTGGCCCGGGAATGCCTTGGCGGCGAGTTGCTGGTCGATCATGGTCAGCAGCCGTTTCGGCCCGCTGTCCGCTCCACGGCTGCATGAAGGAGCGACGCGCGGGCACGTCGTTGGTCACGTAGTTATGCGGACTGAGCGGTGTAAAGGGTGGGATCAATCTACGCCGGGGGCGGCGTAATCAGGCGGCGCTCCAACTCGGCCACCCGGGATTCGACGAGAGCGAGACGCTTCTTAAAGGGAGCCGGTATCGCTCTCCACCGAAGCGACCCGTTCACCGTTCGTCTGTGCGAAGTTGTAGAAAGCTTTGAGAGGTTCCGTTTGGGCGTCCCGGAACATCTCCTTGAGATCGTCGTAGCCGTGCTGAACCTCGGCACGAAGTATCTCGTGACGCTCATTCAGGCGTGTTTCCATGCCCTGCATCCGAAGTTCCAGGTTCTCCAGATCTCCCTTTGTAGCCGGGGCATTGCGATCTTCGTCCATGCTTCCTCCCCTCGTATCATAACCACAATCTAACCATGCTCCGAGCCCGACCAGCCCCGACCGAGCTCGAGGGTTGGCGAAACCCGCCCTCCCGCCCCCCTATTTGCGTTATCGTAACGAATGATGGCAGAGGCCTACATCCGCGCGCGCAACGTCTCCAAGGTCTACCAATCGGGCACTTCAGAGCTTGTGGTGTTCTCCGGCGTCGACCTCGACGTGTACCAGGGAGAGATGCTCGCCCTGGTTGGCGAATCGGGCGCCGGGAAGTCCACCCTGCTGCATCTGTTGGGCGGCCTAGACAGCCCTTCCGACGGTACGATATACTACGGAAGTAAAGAGATTTCTGGACTCGCTCGCTCGGAACAGGCAGATTTCCGTAATCGGGAAATTGGATTCGTTTGGCAGATTCACTACCTCCTGCCGGAATTTACCGCACTGGAAAATGTGATGATGCCGTTGCTGATTCGGGGGTGGACGCATGCACGCTCCGCTTCGGAGTCGCTGTCGAGGTTGGATGAAGTGGGCCTTCGGGCGCGGTCAACGCACCGTGCCGGCGAATTGTCGGGAGGAGAACAGCAGCGGGTCGTGCTCGCCCGCGCGTTGGTCGGTAGTCCTTCCGTGTTGCTCGCCGATGAACCCACCGGAAATCTCGACTTTCGGACCGGCGAAATGATATTCGAACTCCTTGAAGGCCTTCATCGTTCCCACCAGCTCACGTCGGTCTTTGTTACACATAATATGTCGTTTGCCCGGCGTTGCGACCGGGTTCTGAATATGGAAAAAGGCGGCCTGGTACCGGGCGGACCAAATGGTTCGCAACCAGGGAGCGCGCCGGAGTATCTTTAATTCTAGGGGGCGTCACATTCTATGTTTGAGCGATACACGGAGAAAGCGCGAAGGGTGATCTTCTTCGCGCGGTACGAGGCTAGCCAGTTCGGTAGTCCCTATATCGAAACCGAACACCTGCTCCTCGGTCTCCTGCGCGAAGACAAGGCGCTGGCGAACCGGTTCCTGCGTTCTCACGCCGCGGTGGAATCGATCCGTAAGCAGATTGAAGGACATACCACGATCCGTGAGAAGGTTTCCACCTCCGTGGATCTTCCACTGAGCCATGAGTGCAAGCGCGTGCTGGCCTATGGCGCCGAAGAGGCCGAGCGCTTGAATCATAAGCACATCGGAACGGAGCACCTGCTCCTGGGCCTCCTGCGGGAAGAGAAATGCTTCGCTGCGGAGATCCTTCATGAACGTGGCCTGCGCCTCTCCACCATCCGGGAAGAACTGGCCCGGTCGCAGAGTGAAAAGGTCGCGTCCGCGCGGCCCAAGGAAAGCTCGCTGCTGGCCGAGTTCAGCCGCGACTTGACCCAGGCCGCCATGGACAACACCCTCGACCCGCTCATCGGGCGCGATTATGAACTGGAGCGGGTGGTCCAGATCCTCTGCCGCCGCACCAAGAACAACCCGGTGCTGATCGGCGAGCCGGGCGTGGGCAAGACCGCCATCGTGGAAGGGCTCGCGCAGCGTATCGCCGAGGGCGACGTGCCCTCCTTCCTGGCCGACAAGCGCATCCTGGCCCTCGACCTCTCCCTGATCGTGGCCGGCACCAAGTACCGCGGCCAGTTCGAGGAGCGCCTCAAGACCATCATGAAGGAGCTGATGGAGAACCAGAACGCCATCATCTTCATCGATGAGCTGCACACCCTGGTGGGCGCCGGGTCGGCCGAGGGCTCGCTCGACGCCGCCAACATTTTGAAGCCGGCCCTGTCGCGCGGCGAAATCCAGTGCATCGGCGCCACGACGCCCTCGGAATTCCGCAAATCCATCGAGAAGGACCGCTCGCTCGAGCGCCGCTTCCAGGCCGTCAAGGTGCCGCCCCCCAACGAAGGCGACGCCATCAAAATCCTGTTCGGCATCAAGGACCGCTACGAGAAATTCCACGCTGTGGCGTATACCGATGACGCCATCGAAACCGCCGTCTTCACTTCCAGCCGCTATATCCCTGACCGTTACCTGCCCGACAAGGCGATCGACCTCATCGACGAGGCGGGCGCCCGCGTGAAGCTGCGGCAGACCACCCTCCCGGCCGATCTGGCGGACATTCAGAAGCGCATCAAGTTCATCGTTCACCGCATGGAAAACGCCATCGCGAACCACGAGTTCGAGAAGGCCCGCTTCTACTCCGACGAGGAGCGCAAGGAGCGCGAGAACATGCGGCAACTCCGCGAGAAGTACAATCTCGACGACTCTTCGACCGGCTGCGTCACCAAGGACGATATCGAGGATGTGGTGGCGCGCTGGACGGGCGTGCCGATGACCTCCATCAAGGAGGAAGAGATCACCAAGCTGTTGCGCATCGAAGAAGAGCTGCACAAGCGCATCATCAGCCAGGAGAGGGCTATCTCCGCTCTGGCCCGCGCCATCCGCCGCTCCCGCGCCGGCTTGAAGTCCAGCAGCCGTCCGGCTGGATCGTTCCTCTTCCTGGGCCCCACCGGCGTCGGCAAGACCGAAGTGGCGCGCGCCCTGGCCGGCTTCCTCTTCGGCAGCGAAAAGAGCCTGGTGCGCTTCGACATGTCGGAGTACATGGAGAAGCACTCGGTTTCGAAGCTCATCGGCTCGCCTCCCGGATATGTGGGGTACGAAGAGGGCGGCCAGCTCACCGAGCGCGTGAAGCGCAACCCATATTCCATCATCCTGCTGGATGAAATCGAGAAGGCCCATCCGGACATCTACAACATCCTGCTGCAGGTCTTTGAAGACGGCCAGTTGACCGACGGCCTCGGCAACCAGGTGGATTTCAAGAACACCATCATCATCATGACCTCCAACCTGGGCGCCCGTTTCCTCGAGAAGCGCGGCCACCTTGGCTTTTCGGCCCCTATGGGCGAAGGCATCCCTTCGAAGATCGAGGACATGGTGCGCAGCGAGGTGAAGAAGGCGTTCAACCCCGAGTTCCTGAACCGCCTGGACGAAGTGATTCTGTTCACCTCCCTGACGGATGACGACCTGATCCAGATCATTACGCTGCTGGTGGAACAGGTGAACGTGAACCTGGTGGCCAAGCAGATCAAGATCCGGCTGGCGCCCGACGCCTGCAAGTACATCCTCGAAAAGACCTGCGGCGACCGCAGCTACGGCGCCCGTCCGCTGCGGCGCGCCTTGCAGAAGTACATCGAGGACCCGCTTTCGGAAGCCCTGATCCAGGGCACGCTGCCGCGCCCCTCGGAGTTGGAGGTCTACCTGGGCGACACCGGCATCTACTATCGGCAGCTCAACGTGGAAGTGGTAGCAGCAGGGGATCTTGCCCCCGTCCCCGCAGTCGGCCCGGTGGAGCCGGCAGCGGGCGTGCTGTTGTATACGTTCTAAAGTTTCGCTTTAGGTCTGGTCACTTCGGGCAGGTGCTTCGGCGCCTGCCCTTTTTTGTTTGGCCGATCGAGTGACTCCGGCATTCTTGCCTCAACCGGGTTGTTGCTAGAATGAGAAGCACGATGAGGTTCCTTGTCAGCATCTACCAGGACGAAGACGGCGCATACATTGCCGAATGCCCGTCGATCCCGGGTTGCGTCAGCCAAGGGCAAACTGAGACGGAAGCGGAGTCGAACATCACGGATGCAATCCGGGAATGCCTGGCGGTGGCTCATCACGCCATCGAGAGTTAGATGAAACAGCGCCGCGAGCTGGACAAGTATGAGGCCATCGCAGCCTTTGCGGCCGAACATGCGGCGCGCCCAGCACATCCGGCGACCCACCGAACCAATTGCGCCAAAGGTCGTAGCTGAGGATGGCGACCGGGTCGCGGTCGGGCACGCTGTCCTCTTCGGGACGGAAGAAGCGGCCCAGCGCCGGGTTCAGCCCGACTAAGGGGAAGAAATTCGCCGATACCACGGCGGCATTGATCTCCTGGGATCGACTATTGGCGGTCACGAAAAGAGGCGCGGTGGGATAGTGTGCCGCTAGCTCCTGCAGGGTCTTCGTGTGGTCCCGAAAATGTGTGTACTCCGGGTAGGAGACCCAACCCTTCGCGCGCTCGTGCCGCCGGGTCGCCTGAACAATCACCACACGCTCCGGCCGGTCGACGGGAAGCTCGCGAAAGAACATCGTATTCGCCAGGGTGAATACCGTGGAGATCGCCGCGGTCCCAAACGCGAGCGTGAGCATGGCGGCAAGGGTGAATGCGGGGCGGTGGCGCATGCCGCGCAGGGCGTAGCGAAGGTCCTGAATGGCAATCTCCAGTGCCGAGACGCCGCGCGCCTGTCGGCATTCCTCCTTCACCGGATCCATCCCGCCCAAAGCCAACCGGGCTTGTCGCAACGCCTCTGGCCGGGCCATACCGGAGCGCATGAGCTTTTCGACTTCGCGATCGAAGTGGAAGCGTAATTCGTCATTGAGTTCCTCCTCGACGGCGCGCCTTCGAAAGACAGCGCGGAGACGGAATAGCAAGTCGCTAATCATGGAGTGCTCCCGGGTTACGCCATGTCCAGAATCTGATCGACAGCGACGGTCAACCTTCGCCAGGAGTCGCTCTGCGCCTCCAGTTGTTTCCGGCCGGTGCGCGTGAGCTCGTAGTATTTGGCGCGGCGATTGTTATCGGTGGTCCGCCACTCGGCCTTAATCCAACCGCGGCGCTCCAGCCGGTGAAGAGCCGGATATAACGATCCCTGGCGAACCTGAAGAGCGTCGCTCGACATTTGCTGCACACGTTCGGAGATGGCCCATCCGTGTTGCGGCTCCAGAGCGACAGTCTTGAGGATCAGCAGGTCCAGTGTGCCTTGCGGCAGTTCTATGCGTGGGTCCATCATCTTCCCCTCTCACTTCGACAATGAGATTGTACACGCGATACTGTCGAAGCGCAAGGGGAACCCACCCAAACCCAAACCGAGCCGCGCCCGTGAGAAGCTGTGAAAGAATCGCTCACAAGCGGGCAGGGCAGGCGGCGACCGCCTGCCCCACAAAGCCACCCAACCGAGCCGAGATCGTGAGGGAGCGATTTCCCGGCATAGGAGCCTTATTAGGGAGTTATGGTGACAGCCACCATAACCCCCGATTGACCGGTCCGGACCCAAGCCGAGCCGCGACCGTGAGGGAGCGGTTGCCGCGGTTGAGCCTCAGATTCCCCAAGACGCCAGGCACTCTGGCTGGACAGGCGAAACCGCCTGTCCCACCAGGACCAAGCCCTGGGCCCCGCAGCAGGCCGCCCTCAGGCCTGAAAATCTTCTTCGCGTATACTGAAAACTGAGCCTCTCCAAAATGCGACACAGTTGCGCTCGACCCCTGGCATTGGCAGTATTGCTCGGGGCCACACTCTCCGCCGGTGAAATCGAAACGTATCTCGCCCGCCACCTCCAGAAACTCCAGCCCGGGGAGGGCTTCCACGCCGACCTGCTCGACACCGCCGGCAAACGCATGTTCCTGCTGGGCGAGACCCACGCGGTTGCCGGAAACGAGCAACTGGACCTGGCGCTGCTGCGCTATCTGCACCGCACCGCGGGCGTCCGCTTCTACCTTTCCGAGGGCGGGTATGCCGCCGGCGAGTTGATGAACCGCTACCTCGCGAACGGCGATGAGAAACTGCTCGACTTCCTGACGGACCAGATGCGTGGGTCGCCGGCCTGGAACCGGGAGAATCGCGATTTCTGGAAGCGCCTGGGCGAATGGAACCGCGGCCTTCCGCCCGCCGACCGGGTCCGGGTTGTGGGCGTGGATGTCGAACATCAACGGGAGGTCGCCTGGCGTTACCTCTCCGAGGTGGTGGGCGAACGGGGCCCCGCACCGGTGGCGATCCGCGATGTACTCGCACGCCTGAGCGGACCGACCGGGGCGGCGGAACTTGATCGCGACCTAGCAGACAGTCTGGCCACCCATCGTCAGGCCTATGCAGGGCTGCTCGGCGACCGCGTCGAGGACTTCGAACTGGTGGTCGCCAATCTGCAGAAACGCGATGAGTATTACCGCACCAACTCCCGCGCATTTCGCGAGCGCGTCCTGTACGAGACGTTTCGCTCGGTCGAGTCCCGCTTCCCGGGCGCGGTCTGGTACGGGCGCTGGGGCAGCGGCCACATTCCGCAACGGCGCATCGACGATTATGACCCTTTCGCGATTCTGCTCCAGCAGGACCCGGAGTGGAAGGGCAAGATTCTCAGCATCTGGACACTCTACCTCAATAGTTCCCGGCTGGACCCGGAGGGCTATCGCAGCGTGCCGCTAAACGACGATCCAACCCAAACCGCGCCGTTTGCCGCGGCGGCGGGCGACTCCAGGCTGACACTCTTCCGCCTGGATGCCGCCGGCTCGCCGCTGCGCATTCCCAACAGCCTGCTCACGGGGGGCAAAGGCGTCCCGACGGACTACGTGCAGTACGTGGCTCTGGTGCAGAATGCGTCGGCCGCCCACCCGCTCCACGAGCAACCGGAGTCCTCGCTCGCAAGCGCCCGCCCGGTGGTGGTTCGCACCGTGCCCGAATCGGGGGCTTCGGATGTCGCCCCCGATCTTCCGAAGATTCGCATCACATTCAGCAAGCAGATGCACGATCCGGGCTGGTCCTTTGTGATCGATCCCCTGTTTACGTTCCCGGCTCCCTCCGCTCAGCCGCAGTACCAGTCCGACCGCCGCACCATCGTACTCCCGGTAAAACTCCAGCCAGGCAAGACGTACGGCGTCTGGATCAATAGCGCGCAGTCCCAGAGTTTCCGGGACCAGCAGGACCGGCCGGCCGTACCCTATCTGCTCGTGTTTCAGACCCGCGCGCCGTAGTTTTCGTTGGGACTTGCGCCGTCGCCATCCTCTCTGGTACCCGCCGCGGGACTTCCGTATGTTCCCGTCCGTTGGCGGTAGGTTTGCCTGTGGAGTGGCGGTGGTTTTCGGTTGTCAATTCGCCTCGCAGAAAGAGAGAATAGCCCTATGTTTAGGAATCGCATACCTGGTAAGAAATGGATCGGGCTGGTCTTCGCCGGTGTCCTTGCGGGCAGCACCGCGATGGCCGCCGAAGTGATCATTCGCGTCGCCCCACCACGTCCGATCGTCGAGACGCGCATCGTGCGGCCGGGCCCCGGTTATTTCTGGATTGGCGGATATCACCGCTGGGACGGCAGGGCGTATCTATGGGTACCTGGCAGGTGGGAACTCCCTCCCCGGGCTCATGCCCGTTGGGTAGCGCACCGCTATGTACGCCGCGGTGGCGGATGGGTGTTCGTCGAAGGGCGCTGGCGCTGAGACACGCCGAGTAACGGGCTCCGTGGGGTATGCTTTAGCTTGCCCAGTGCTTACACAAGAATCGGCAAGCTAAAGCATACCCTACGGGGGGGCGAGCCAGAAAAAACGCACGCGGCTAACAACGCCCGTGGTGAGACAATGGCTCCATGCGCGCATGGTTAATGGATTCCTATGAGGGCGTGGACAAACTGCGCCTGGGCGAGGTTCCGGATCCCCGGCCCGGAGCGGGCGAGGTCCTGCTTCAGATCCGATTCGCGGCGTTGAACCCCGCGGATGCTTTCCTGGCACAGGCGATGTACCCCGCCAACCCGCCGCTGCCTCACATCCTGGGACGCGACGGAGTGGGTGAGGTCCTGGAGGTCGGCTCCGGCGTGGAGCATGTTCGCGTAGGTCAGATGGTAGGCATCCTGCGCTGTAAAGCCGGAGTGGAAACCTGGGGGACGCTGGCGGAAAAAACGGTGGTGCTGGCCGCCAGCACCGCTCCGGTGCCCGACGGTTGGTCGCTGGAAGAGATGGCGGGCGCACCGCTGGTGTTCCTGACTGCGTGGCAAGCCTTGACGCAGTGGAGCGATCCGCCTGCGCCGCCTCGGGAGGGCTCGGTGCTCTTAGTCACGGGCGCTTCCGGCGGAGTCGGCGCCGCTTCGGTGCTGCTCGGCAAATCAATGGGGCTTCGGGTGGTGGCGTTGTCGCGTAGCGCGGAGAAGGGCGCCACACTGAAGGCCCTCGGGGCGGACTTCGTATTCGATCCCAATGACGCCAAGCTGCGCAAGAACATCAGCGCCGCGATCGCTCCTGGGAAAGTGGATATCGTGGTCGACAACGTCGGCGGGCCGCTCTTCAACCAGGTGGTGGCGTTGCTGGGCTATGGCGGTCGAATCAGCGTCGTCGGGCGGAGCGGCGGTCCCGTGCCGGAGTTCAACACCGCATCGCTCTTCTTCCGGAGGAATCGGATTGGCGGAGTGGCGGTGGCCGACTACACGCCGGAGTCCGCCGGAGTCACGTGGCAGGAGATCGTCGACCGGCTGAACGCGATTGGGAAGCGGCCAGTGGTGGACAGCATATTCGCTTTCGAGGACGTCAAAGCTGCTTTTGCCAGGCTGGCGCAAGGCCCTATGGGCAAAGTGCTGGTCCGGTAGCTGTAACTTGTGGGGCGGACGCCCTCGTCCGCACCGGACCCCCTGGTCCGGCTCTTCGTTGCTCCGGGCAGGCCGACCAGGGGCTCGCCCGCAGGCCAGGGGGCCCGCCCCACAAATCGGCGCAGTCAAGAACTACTTGCCCTCACATCCGCTTACGAGGCGCCCCAATCGTGTCGCCGCGGCCGAAATCCAGGGAACCATGTGCCGCCACCGGGAGGCCGTCCTTCATCGCGGCCTGGAACCGCCACTCCCGAATGAGAGCGGTCACCTCATCCTCCCACTGTGGGTCCGAGGAACTCTCGACATGGATATTCGTGGGAATGCCCTGCTCGTTCACGTCAAATGACAACCGGACGGCGCCAGTCATTTCAAGGCCGGATGGCGGGGGATAGTTCGCCTGAACCAGCCGTGGCTGGGTAGCACCCTGAGGAACCTGGAAGGCCGCGCCATCGAGATGCCAGGCACGCGGGTCCGGGAGAAGCCGAAAGTTGACTTCGATGGTGCTCTTGACCGAGACTGGCAGCCCGTCCTTCGTCCCTGGCGCGAAACGCCAGCGGCTGACCGCCGCAACCGCGTTTTCGTCCAATCCCATGCCTAACGATTTGAGGACTCGCAGATCCCGCGGCTGTCCGTCCTCGCCGACAACCAGCGACAGGAGGACTGCACCTTGCAACTTCCCCAGCCGGGCCTCTTCGGAGTACTGTGGTTCCTGCTTCTCCAGCACCGACGGCGCGATGGCACCGGCGACGCGGTAGGGTTGGGGTGGCTGGGCCGCGGCGCCGGAACAGAGCAGCGCGGTAATCGCCAAGGGCAGACGGACCATGGCGTTAGCATAATCCGCGGGGTATCATGAGGGCAAGGGAGGCACCGCATGAGCAGTACCGCGAAGCACGGACGGCTCCGCCAGTGGATTGAGAAGGTGAAGCGGTTTCTGAAGCGCGAGCCGGACTCGCCCGACGATCCTTACGCCCTGGTAGGAGCGCCGAAGAAGCCGAGGCCGCCGCGGCGGAGCGCTGCCGCTTCCGCACCGCTGGATTGAGCAGGGGGCGCAGGGGGAATCGCGCCAGCGGGGACGGCTCGGAAGAACGGAGCGGGATGAAGAAAAACCAACACAGGCAAGGATGCCTGTGCCACGTTTGGAAATCGCAAAAAAGGGTCATGAGGATTCGAGTCGCGGAAATAGCTGAGGCAGAAGGGCTCGTCAATTTGATCAACGCCGCCTTTCGCGTCGAGAAGTTCTTTATCGACGGGGACCGCATCAATCTGGATCAGGTCCGCTCTCTGTTCCCCAAAGGCGAATTCCTGGTGCCGGATGAGGACGCTCCTCCGGCCGGCTGTGTCTACGTGGAACAACGCGGCGAACGGGCGTACTTTGGCCTCTTGTCGATCGACCCCGCACGGCAGCGCTCTGGCCTCGGATCACGCCTGGTGGCCGCCGCCGAGGACTGGGGACGCGAAAAGGGCTGCCGGTTCATGGACCTCAGGATTGTGAATCTGCGGGAGGAACTGCCGAGATTCTATCGGCGGCTGGGCTATGTGGAGGACGGCACCGACTCGTTTCCGGCAGACGCTCCTACCAAATTGCCGTGCCACTTCGTAAACATGTCGAAGACGTTGTGACTATCCTCACAGGTAGAAGCTGGTGCTGGCTTCCAACTTCTCGGCCTGGTCGGCCAGTTGGGTGAGCGTCGCGGCCAAGGCACGAGCGCTCTCCACTTCCAGATCTACCCGTACCGTGAATTCGCCGGTGAGTTTCCCGGTCTCCTTCACCACCAGCTTCAAATGGACGCGCGGACCGAAAAGGTGCGTATTGGTTGGTTGCGCGGACATGGAATCGAGTTCCAGAACACGGCCCACATAGGTGGGCAAGTCCGGAATCGCATCACGAAGTTCCCGCGGAAAGGCCATGGTATTTCGGGAAAAACGGCCGCGCGGGACGGGCACATCGGTCTTCGTGAGTTCGGTGCTCATGGGAACAGTGTACCGTAGGGTATGCTTTAGCTTGCCCCGGCCAAAACGACATACGGCAAGCTAAAGCATGCCCCACGGGTCACAGTTTCAATTCCCAGCCTTTGCGGAACATGGGCTTGAGGAGCCGGTTGGCTTCAGGACTGTTAGTGAAGCGCAGGTTCTTGCTGTCCCATTCCAGCTTGCCCGGAACCCGGAAGGCGATGGCGGTCAGCGCCAGCCACTCGGCGTAGGGCACGGCGATGCTGAAGTCCGAGCACCCGGGGTCGCCGCCCTTCGCGGCGCGGACCCAGTCCAACATGTGGCCGGGAGACCGTGTCAGCAATGGTGGGGGAAGGACGTATTCCTTCCATCGGGCGGAAGGCAGAAGCTGGACACCCTCGCCGCGGCTGCAGGTGGCCATCACGCCCTTGGTGCCGACGAAAACCGATCCGTTGCCGGTGAGGATACCGGGCTGCGCCGGACCGGTGCGCTCTCCGAATACGCGGACTCCCGGCCCTCCAGCGCCCTGACGTACGTCGCTGCGGGGTGGGGCAGACCGGGCGGGCGCCGTGGCCGCGGGACCACCGGCGCGGCCAGCGCGAGGGGCCGCACGCAATACCGTTTGACGACCCTTATCTGCCAGATTGTTAGCCGCCGGCAGAATGGTTTCGCTCTCCATCCCCGGCACGTGGTAGGCCTCGGGATCGCCGGGACCGGGGCCATCGTGGTAGAAAACCTTCACCGCAGGCCGGTTGCCACGAGCCGGGAAGTCCAGGCGCACCACGCCACGGTTCGGGAACGTGAGGTTGCTCTTGCCGGTCTCGGAAATGCACTCCAGGCTCGTGGGAGCGTCCAGTTGCAGGGCGACGTGTACGGGGCCAGCGGTATGGGTGGCCCAGTTTCCGATCTGGCCGGTGCCGAAATCCAGGAAACCGCGCCAGTTGTAGGGCACATAATAGTCGCTGAACGGGCGAGGGGCTGCGCCTCCCAGCCATAGGTCCCAATCCAGAGTTGATGGAACGGGTAGGCCGGGCGGTGGTTCCTGCAACCCTGTGGGATGAGTGCCGGGAGTGGTGGAGATGTGCGCTTCCGTCACGTCGCCGATCTCACCCGACCAGATGATCTCGGCGGCCACGCGATTACATTCGTGCGAGAAGCCCTGGTTGCCCATCTGGGTGGCCACCTTGTACTTGGCGGCCGCCTCCAGCAGCAGGCGCGCTTCCCAAGGCGTTCGGGTCAGCGGCTTTTCGACGTAAACATGCTTGCCGCGCTGCATGCAGGCCAGCGCCACGGTGGCGTGCATAAAATCGGGGATGCCGATGGTGCACGCGTCAATGTTCTTGCCTTCCTTGTCGAGCATCACGCGGAAGTCTTTGTACTTGGGAGCCTTCTCGAAGCGCTTGAAATTCTGGGAGGCGCGGGCGTCGTCCACGTCGCACAGCGCCACAATGTTCTCAGTCTTGGCGGCCTCGTTGAGGTCCACGCCGCCCTGGCCGCCACAGCCGATGGCGGCAACGTTCAGCTTGCCGTAGAACGGCTTGTAGCCGAGAGTCTTGAGGGAAGGCACGCTGCCGAAGCCGCCCGAAGGCACGGCCCCAGCCAGTAGCGCGCCGAAAAAGAAGTGGCGTCTGGAAACACCTTCGTACGACATGGTTGGCGATACCTCCGTAAGATCGGTTCGATACGGGATGAGAAGAGCTTATTGTACCGCTAATTACGGTGTGCCGGGCATGTGGGGCAGGTTGTCAACCTGCGGCGGATTG
>PMTT01000490.1 GCA_003167275.1 Bryobacterales bacterium
ACACGAGTGTCCGCGCCACGTTATGGATCTATAATTGAAAAGCTGACATGCAAAACTACATGGATTTGACGGGCAAGGTCGCACTGGTCACCGGTGCATCCTCGGGGATTGGCGCTGCCACTGCGGCGGTCCTCGCCGATTTGGGCGCGCGGGTGGCCATCGGCTATTATCACAACGAAACGGGAGCCGGACAGGTGCTGGAAGCCATCCGTTCGGCAGGCGGCCAGGCCATGGCGATTCGCGCCGATGTGCGGCAGCCGGCGGAGATCCGCTCGCTCGTCGAGCGCGTGGCCGGCGAACTCGGCCCGATCGACATTCTGGTCAACAATGCCGGCTCGCTGGTGAAGCGGATTGCGATCCTGGACATGACCGAAGAGGCCTACGACGACGTGATGAATCTCAACCTGAAGAGCGCCATCTTGTGCTCGCAGGCTGTGGCGCAAGCGATGATCGGCCGCCGGACCGGCGCCATCGTCAACATTGTTTCGATCGCGGGGCGGAACGGCGGCGGTCCAGGCGCAGGGCTGTATGCCAGCGCCAAGGCTGGCCTGATCGCGTTCACGAAATCGATGGCCAAGGAAATGGCTCCCCAGGGCGTCCGTGTAAACGCGGTTTCCCCGGGCGTGATCGACACTCCCTTTCACGAGGTCTTCTCGACGCCTGAGATGCTCGCCAACTTCGTGAAGGGAATTCCGCTGGGGCGGATCGGCACCTCGATGGAGTGTGCCAAGGTGATCGCGTTTCTGGCCTCGGACGCCGCCACGTATGTGATCGGCGAAACGGTGGAAGTCAACGGCGGTCAGTTGATGTTGTAGGCTGGTCGAGCGAGCCGCTTGGGTTCAAAACGACTTAAAACGACTGAAGGCTGGCGCCGCCTGCGCATCGGTTTCTTCAAAGCTCTGAGCTGAAACTGAGCTGAGGCAGCGGGCAGGCGGCGACCGCCTGCCCCACGGCTGAACTCACTCTTTCAATTCCGCGATGGTGGCGCCCGCGCCGCCTTCCTGCTGGGGGGCGGGGTAATACTTGGCCACGTGGGGATGGCGGGCCAGCAGATCGGCGACCATCTTCTTCAGAATCCCCATGCCATGGCCGTGGACGATGCGGACGCGGCTGGCGGTGGCCATCACGGCGCGGTCGAGGAATTCATCCACGGCGTCGCGGGCCTCCTCGGCGCGCTGGCCGATCACGTTGATCTCCTGGTGCACCGGCGCCAGCTCCGGCGCGGGCCGGAAACTCACACCCTTGGGTAGCTTGCCTGCGGGCGCGCCGGATTCCGGCAAGACTTCGATCACATCGTCGATCGAGACCTGCATCTTCATGAAGCCGGCCTCCACCTCGATGCGGTCGTTGCCGATCTTGCGGCGGACGCGCGCCGGGTCGCGCACATCTTTGAGACGCACACGCACGCCCTCCTCGATGCGCAGGGGCTGTATGCGGTCCTGGCGCGAATCGTCCTGGGTGGAGAGCACGGTGGTCTGGAAGTCTTCGCGCAGCTCGCGCTTGGCCTTGGAGACACGCCGCTGGGCGTCCTGCTCGGCTTTGCGGCGGTCGGAGCCCTGCACGATCTTGCCGAGGGCCTCCTGCGACTGCTCCTCGAAGCGGGCCAGAGCCTGGTCGGTGCGGCGCTCCAGTTCCTTGAGCTTGGCGGTCTCCCGCTTTTCCCAGTCGCGTGCGATCTCCTTCTCGCGCTGATCGAGTTGCACCAGTTTGGCGCGCAGGCTTTCCTCGAGTGTCTTGGTCTCCTCGATTCGGCGGTGCAGTTCACTGAGGAAGCGGGTGACATCGCGCTCGCGGTCGCTCATCGAGAGCCGCGCGCGGCGCATGATGTCCTCGGGGATGCCGAGGCGCGTCGCGATCTCCAGGCCGGCCGACTTGCCCGGCAGCCCCAGCCGCAGGTGATAAGTGGGTTCGAAGGTCTCTTCGTCGAACCCCATCGATCCGTTCACCACGCCTTCCGTGGAAGCGCCGTAGATCTTGAGCGCCATCAGGTGGGTGGAAATCAGCGTGAAGGCGCCGGCGGAGCGGAAGTGCTCGACCACCGCGACACCCAGCGCGCCGCCCTCTTCCGGATCGGTGGCGGAGCCCAGTTCGTCCAGAAGCACCAGCGAGGCGGGCGTTACATCGAGCGCCATTTCGCGGATATTCGAAACGTGGGCCGAGAAGGTGCTGAGGTTTTCCTGGATCGACTGATAGTCGCCGATATCGGCCAAGACCTGCTCGAAGAGGGGGAATTCGGCCTCCAGCGCCGGCACAGGCAGCGCCGATTGTGCCATCAGGCTGAGCAGGCCGACGGTCTTGAGGGTCACGGTCTTGCCGCCCGTGTTGGGGCCACTGATGAGCAGGGTGCGGCGCTCCTTGGTTAGCTCCAGCGAGATCGGCACTGCGGATTTCCGGCGGCGGCGCAGAACGTCTTCTAGCAGCGGATGGCGCGCGTCCTTCAGCAGCATGCGATCGCCGAAGCGGGGGATGACGCAATCGAACTCGGTGCCGAAGCGGGCCTTGCCGAAGATCAGCTCCAGCTCCGCCATAGTGACCAGGGTCTGGCGGATGGAGTCGGCGTAGCCCCGCAGGCGGTCAGTGATTTCGAGCAAGATGCGGCGGACCTCGCGCTCCTCCTCTTCGGCGAGGCGCACCAGGTCATTGTTCAGGTCGATGGTTTCGAGCGGCTCGACGAACAGGGTGTGGCCGCTGGAACTGGCGCCGTGTATGACGCCATCGAGCTTGCGGCGCTGCCCGGCGATCACGGGCACGACGAAGCGCTCGTTGCGGATGGTGACGAACTCCTCCTGCAGGACGCCATCCTCGCGGTGGGCGCGCAGGAAGCGCTCGAGCGACTCCTGGATGGCCTTTTTCTGGCGCTCCATGTCGCGGCGCAGGCGGGCGAGCGCGACGCTGGCATGGTCGGAGACGCTGCCATCGGGCAGGATTTTGCCGTCGAGGTCCTTGAGCAGCGCGCGGAAATCACCCATGGTCAGGGCGCGGCGGCCCAGGCGGGGGAAGCGGTCGGAGGCTGCGGTGAGCAGGGATTTGGCGTCGGCGGAACGATCCAGGAGGGCGAAGACGTCGGAGATCTCTTTGGGCTCCAGGCTGGCGCCTTCGATGCGCAGCTTGTAGACGGCGGCTTCGGTGTCCGGGAGGCCACCGAAATCGATGCGGATGGCGGCGCCTCGGGCGGCGGGCTGCGGGCGGGCGGCCAGGCGCAGGTACTCGATGCCTTCGCCGGTTTCGGCCAGGTCGTCGGAGAGGCGTTGGAGATCGGCGTGCGGCTGGACTTTTTCCAGCTCGCGCTTACCCATGGGGCTCGAGATATAACGGCCCAACAGCTTCCGGAGGGATTCGAATTCGAGGACTTCAGCGCTGGTTTTCAAGGGGAGACTCTAGCCTCTACGTGCCGTCCGACTCTGGGCGGCCCGGAGCCAATTTTGCGAAACAAACCCAAATCCCATTTTCGGACAGTTCTTCGGCGGCAGGCCAAGCGAAGCGCGGTTCTGGGGAATCGGAGACATGGAGTTTTTGACGAAACGAACCCAATTTGACGGAACGAACCCAATCGGGATTGATCGAACCCCGAGGCCGCACTACCCATACTGTAGCACCGGACGCGGTGGTGTGGGGCGTAAGTCATTGGTGGGATTGAGACTAATGCTTGTGACCGACTTCGTGGCACGGGCATTCTTGCCTGTGTTGGTTTTTCTCGTCGTACCCCCTTGGCTTCCTAGCCTTCCTTTCGCGAAAATGAAGAGTTGATCGCGCTGGTTCCGCGGCTTTCAAAATGACCAAGACTGAACTGCTTGAACTGATCGCAAACGGCGAGAATTCCGGTGTCGAGTTCAAACGCGACACGATCGATGCCCGATCCCTGGCCAAGGAGATCGTGGCGCTGTCGAATCTCAGGGGTGGACGCGTGATTCTGGGAATCGAGGACGACGGCGCAGTCTCGGGAATCACTCGTTCCGACCTGGAACCATTTGTGATGAATATCTGCCGGGATTTGGTTAGGCCTGAGATCATCCCGTATTTCGAAACGATTCGCGACGTGGCGCCCGGCCGGGACGTGGCCGTGATCGAACTGGAAATGGGTTGGACCGTTCACCATGTATGGAAGAGCAACCATCGGACCTACTACGTCCGCGTTGGGACCCAGAGCCGCGAGGCCAGCCCGGAGGAACTGGAACGGCTCTTTCAGCAGCGCGGCGTCTTGCGCGTCGAGTTGCGCCCAGTATCGGGCAGCACTCTGGATAGTCTGGATCTACGCCGGTTAGAGGAATACTTCGTCACCATCCGTCGTCAGGTAGCTCCGGACAGGACTGACCGCGAAGGTTGGACCCGCATGCTCGTCAACACCGAATTGCTCAGCGACAGCAGCCAGGCGTTCCCATGCACCGTGGCGGGACTCCTTCTGTTCGGTCAGAATCCCAATCGCTTCCTGCCTCAGGCTGGGATCTCTGCGGCCGCATACCCCGGAAAGGAGAAGGAGTATACGACCATCGAGCGTGCCACCATCCGCGGTCCGCTGGTTCGCTCAGGCGCCGCAGACACTACCACTGACATGCTCGAAGCTGGATTGGTGGAACAGGCATTGCAGTTTGTGGAACGCAACGCATGGAGGGAAACCACCATCGTCGACGGCCGGCGTGTGGAGCGTAGCGCCTTTCCTTCTGAGGTCCTGCGGGAGGCAATCGTGAACGCGCTGGTGCATCGGGACTACCTTTTGTCGGCCACCGATATCGAGATCTCGNNGACTACGGCTACCTGGAGCACATGGGAATGGGCGTGCCCAGGAAGATTGTCCGCGGCATGCGGGAACACAACGGCACCGACCCGGACCTGATTGAGGCTGAGGAGCAGTTCACTTTGCGCTTGTGGCGGTAGTGCTTTTCCGTGCCGCCGATGAACGCCGATAAACGCCAATAAGAGAAACCAATATCCGTGCTCCTCGGTGGCCATTTCTTCCTCCATCGAAGGCCGTGCTTTTTGCCGATGATGGTACGCCACCTTTTTGCCAAACTCGGCCCGGGCTTGTGATATTGTGTTCGGCATGAACTGTGGACTTACGTGTAAGCGGGCACTGTGGAATGTTCACCGGACTGGCCTTCTGGCGCTGGTCCTGGTCGTCGTGGGGTCACTCGCGGCGGACACTATCAAGACTCCGGGGCTCGAGAAGCAGGTGGAGATTCTGCGGGATCGCTGGGGCGTCCCGCACATCTACGCCTCCACCGTCCACGATCTCTTCTTCGCCCAGGGATATATCACGGCCAAGGATCGCCTGTTTCAGTTGGATCTCTGGCGGCGCGTGGGGACGGGGAAACTGGCCGAGGTGCTGGGGCCCTCCGCCATCGAGCGCGACCGTCTGGCCCGCTCGGTAAACTTCCGGGGCGATTGGAATGCCGAGTGGGCCGCCTATGGTCCTGACGCGAAATTAATCGTCACGGCGTTCGTCGAGGGCATCAACGCCTACATCAAGAGCCTGGCGGGCAAGCTCCCCGCGGAGTTCCAGGCAGCGGGCTACGCTCCGGGAATGTGGGCGCCGGAGGACTGTCTCAGCCGCGTGGCGGGACTGACTATGACGGGCAACGTCAGCCGGGAAGTGACTCACGCCCAGGAGGTCCAACGCCTGGGCCTCGAGCGCGCCGTCGAAGGCATGCGGCTGGAGCCTGCCGTCAAGGTGGAAGTTCCGCAGGGGCTGGACCTTGCCGCGATCACCGGCGACATCCTGGCGGCTTACCGGCAGACCGTCGGAGCAGTGCGTCTGACCACCGAGCAGGGCAGCAACAACTGGGTGGTGGACGGCACGATGACTGCGACGGGGCGCCCGCTGCTGGCCAACGATCCGCACCGGCCGGTGCAGTTGCCGTCCTTGCGGAAGACGGTCCACCTGGTGGGGCCGGGGTGGAATGCCATCGGCTCGGGTGAGCCGGGACTGCCGGGCATCGCCCTGGGCCACAACGAGAATGTCGCGTTCGGATTCACCATCGTGGGAATCGATCAACAGGATCTGTACGTGGAGACCGTCAATCCCGAGAATCCCGACGAGTACCGGTATCGCGGCGCGTGGAAGAAGTTCGACACCGATCGGCAAAAGCTGGCGGTGAAAGGCCAGGGGGAGCAGTCGGTGACCTTGCGGTATACGGTGCATGGTCCGGTCATCCACGAGGACGCCGCGCACCACCGCGCATTTGCTCTGCGATGGGTGGGCAGCGAGCCGGGGACCGCCGGGTACATGGCGGGGATCGCCCTGGCGCGCGCCCAGGACTGGAAGGGCTTCCGCGAGGCCATGTCGCGCTACCGGGTGCCCAGCGAGAACCTGGTGTATGCGGACACCAAGGGCAACATTGGCTGGCAGGTGGGAGGGCTGACGCCCATCCGCGAGGGCTGGTCGGGACTGCTGCCCGTGCCTGGGGAGGACGGCCGCTACGAGTGGAGAGGATACCGCCGATCCGACGAACTGCCGTTCGAATTCAACCCGCCGCGGCATTACATCGCCACTTCGAACAACAACATCCTGCCGCCGGGGTACTCCATTCCGCTGGGGTACGACGGGTGGGCGCTGCCCTTCCGAGTGGGGCGCGTTCGGGAAATGCTCTCCACCGGCAGGAAGTTCGACGTGGAGGATTTCGAGCGCATGCAGCAGGACGTAACGTCGCTTCCGGCGCGCCGTTTTCAGCAGGCGCTGAAGAAGTGGCATCCCGAGCCGGGCAGCCGCGCGGCCAGGGTGGTGGACGAAATTCTTGCGTGGGACGCGGTGCTGGGCGCCGAATCGCGGGCGGCGCTGATCTATGAAGTCTGGATGTCGAAGCTGCCGGCGGCGATGGCCGCGTCGAGGGGAGATCTGGAGTCGCTGCTCGCAGCCCTGGAGACGGAGCCCAGCGGACCGGCGCTTCAGAAGTCGTTGGATGCCGCTTTGGAACAGCTTGATCGGCAGTTCGGAGCGGACCCGGCGGGTTGGCAGTGGGGCAAAGCACACACGCTGACACTGGCCCATCCGTTAGGGAAGCGGGAGTTCCAACTGGGGCCGGTTTCGCGTCCGGGCGACGCCAATACCGTGAACGCGACGAGCGGCGGGAACTTCCGCCAGACCAATGGCGCTTCGTGGCGCGAGATTCTGGATGTGGGCGATTGGGACCGGTCGGTGATCACCAACGTTCCGGGTGAGTCGGGCGACCCCGCCAGCAAGCATTACGGGGATTTGCTGGAGGATTGGGCCAAGGGGCGCTACCATCCCCTGCCGTTTTCGCGGAAGGCCGTGGAAGCGGCGATGGAAGAGCGGATCGTGCTTGTGCCGTAGGGGCGGGGGGATCTTCCTTGTAGCAAGAATCCCCGTGTCACGGAGTTGGCCGGATCGCTTGGGCGAGGCGCTCAGCGTCCTCTGGCGGGCAAGTTGCCAGCCAGGCGGCCAGGAAGGGGAGCCATGCCAACTGGTCCACCGGGACCGCCGCGGCCAGCTTTTGCGCGATGGCCTGCAGGTCTTTCCCTTTCTTCTGCCGGAGGATCTCCTGGACGGCGGAGACGGGCACACCGGCACGTTCGGCGAGTGCTTCTTCCAGGTCGGCTGTGGTGATGGGCTTGGCGGGCGGCTCCGCACGCGTGCGCTCGGTCTTCAGCCGTTGCAGGTTCTCACGCTCCACCTTCTCCTGGTCGCTGAACTCTCGCGCCTTGGTGAAGTCGTGGTTGGCAATCGCATTCTCCATATCGTGGACGATCCGGAGGATTCGCCGTCGAATCTCCGTCTCCTCCTGGGTTTCGTTTTTCCGCAGTTGAGCGCGGGCGCCGGCCTCGTCGAGCAGATCGAGGGCGCGGTCGGGCAGGTAGCGGTGCGGCAGAAAACGGCCGGACGCGTAGACGGCCGCTTCGATCACGCCTTCGCCGAAAACCACTTCGTGAAACTTCTCGTACTGAGGCTTGAGGCCGGCCAGAATCCGGACGGCTTCCTCTTCGGTCGGCGGCGGGACTTCCACTACTTCGAAATGCCGCACCAGCACGCCGGCGTTGTCGAGTGCCCGGCGCAATCCGGCTGGTGTGCCGGTCGCCAGACATTGGATTCCGCTTCGCGAGAGAACCTCCAGCACATGGGTGGCTTCGGTGGCTCCCCATCCGGGGCTGGCGGCGAGGTCCAGCAGACCATCCACGCAGAGGATGGCGATGGGGTGGCGGGTGAGTTGGGCGATCAGGCTTTCCGAACTCTCCCCGGATTGCGCACGGCGGCTGGGAGCGATCAGGGAGCTGGCATCGATGGCGAAAACCGTGCGGTCCGCTAGAATCGCGGGCACGGCGCCATCGGCAATCCGTTGGGCGACGCCTTCCAGGATGGCCGTCTTTCCCACGCCGGGCTCGCCCACCAGCAGCGCATTGTTGCGCGTCCGGCGAGAGAGGATTCGCAGGATCCGGTCCATCTCGCGCTCTCTTCCGATCAGGGGGCTGAGCGTGCCGTTTCTGGCGGCCTCGGAGAGGTTGCGGACCACGGTGGGCGACGGCTCGGCAGCGGTTGCACGCGCCTTCAAGCGCGCCGCTGCCTCCGTGGCGGCCTTTGCGGCTTTCTCGGTCAGTTCGCGCAGGGTCTCCGCGGTAGCGGGCGACGTGGGCGTGCCTGGGGCAGATGCGGCGCCAGTCGGTGTGGAGCGGTCGGCCTCCGCGCCCAGTTCCTTGGAAGTGAGCTGGTTCTCCCGCAGGATCTGCGCGCCCAAGGACTCTTCTTCCAGGCAGATGCCGAGCAGCAGGTGCTCCGTGCCAATGTGCTTGTGGTCCCGACGTTTGGCTTCCTTGGCCGCATGGACGAGCGCATGCCTGGCTTCCTTGCCCATTGGTAGATCCACGGAGGTAGAGCCGGGCTCTCTGGGAGGTTGGCGCTTCCGGACTTCCTCTCGGACCGCCGATACTTTTGTTGGCGACAGGAGCAGGCGCAGGGCCAACACGCTGTCCATGGCCAGGATGCCGGCGAGAAGATGTTCGGTTTCGATATACTTGCTGCCGGCCTGGCTGGCCTCGTACCGGGCCATGAATACCGCCCTGCGTGCAGCCTCGGTGTATTTTTCGAACATACCTGTGGGCAGGATAGCGCGAACGGGGGGTGGTGGGCGAGTGGGGCATGCTTTAGCT
>PMTT01000013.1 GCA_003167275.1 Bryobacterales bacterium
TTTGTAGAAAAATGCCAAGTTTACGTTACCAGTGAGCCATTCTCGATCCAAATCAGGCGCTACCCCTTCATCGAACCGCTCGTCTTCCTGTGCAACCCCGCCCTGTCCAATCTTCTCCCCGACGCAGACCGCATCCGCGTCTGCCAGCGCGACCGCGAAAACGCCCGGCATCACTGCCGCCTCAAGTTCCGCAACACCCCTGGCCTCAAGTGGGACGTCCCGCTCGTCAATCACCCCACCGTCCGTCCCATCGCCAAAGCCCTCGACGCAGCCGGCATCCGCCCCTCCCAGCGCCATGGCGCTCCAACCGGAGCGCCGGGTTCGTTAGCTTTGTTGACAAGACGCTCCCCACGGGGACGCGTCTGAACTCTCGCTCCTCGGTGTGGATGTCTTGCCAAACTTCTTGGGCTTTCTTCTTATTTGAGGTAGATGCAGGTGGTGAGGCTCAGAGCAAGACACACGGAGGGTTTTGACCCCCGGTGCCTTGCCCGTGCTGAAGCGGCTGCAGTATGGAGCCGGCCCGTCGCGTCGCACCGCAGCCTTGGGCGCCAGGGTTTCCCGCTGGCTTTTAGGTGGTTGCGGACCTGCATGTCTGTTCACCCGCTTGTTTACCAGCAGCCTCAACAGTGCTTCACGCGCCCGCGAATCGTGAGACGGGCGTGGCTGGACGGCCTGACGGACCGGGTGAGGGGTCCACCGAATCGGTTTCCCCAGATCCTCTGACCAGTGTTGCTGTGCTGGGCCGTTTCTGGTTCGTCCCAGGAAGAGTACTTCCCGACGCGGCTATGGGCTTGCGCCCAACATGCTCCCCTTCGACATCCGGCATCCCTTGCGAGATGCACTTCCTACACTCTTGTAGTGCCCGCACAGCCGCAAACTTCTCAACAAAATCATTCTTCCCTGAAGACTCCCCACTTCGCTGGGTCAGTAGCTCATTTAAGTGCCTAAAATGGTCATGTGGCCCGTGTCTTCGGTGTCCGTCTGCTATAGTTGCTCTTTCAACGTTGTCGATCTGATTTAAGGGAACGCATGAGCACCGCCGATCGTCTTGCGCCCGTGCAGGACGCTGTGTATGCTCCTGGTTTGCGGGTCGAAATCCGTGATGCCGAGTGGGTGATCAAACGAGCCGACCTGACTTCCAGCGGAACTTATTCCCTGCTGGTCACCGGCATTTCCGAATTGGTCCGCGGCAAGGAGGCCCGCTTCCTCACCGAGATCGACCGGGACATCAAGCCCCTCCACCCGGAAGACACCGAACTGGTGCCGGACACCTCGCCCCGTTTCGCCAACGCCCGCCTGTACCTGGAAAGCCTGCTGCGGCAGTCGCCGCCCACGGACGACAATCTCTGGATCGGCCACCGTGCCGCCATCGACGTCCTTCCCTACCAACTCGACCCTGCCCTGCAGGCGCTCGGACAGATCCGCCACCGCATCTTGTTGGCCGATTCGGTCGGACTCGGCAAGACCATCGAGGTCGGGGTACTGCTCGCCGAACTCATGCGCCGCGGCAAGGGCAAGCGCATCCTCGTCGTCACCACCAAGAGCATGATGACCCAATTCCAAAAGGAGTTGTGGTCGCGTTTCACCATCCCGCTCGTCCGCCTCGACCGCGCCGGCATCGAGCGCATCCGGCAGGACGTTCCGGCCGACGCCAACCCGTTCCACTACTACGACAAGACCATCATCTCGGTCGACACCCTCAAGCAGGAACGCGATTTTCGCGTCCATCTCGAAAAGAGCTACTGGGACATCATTGTTATCGACGAGGCGCACAATGTCGCGGTCCGCGGCACAAGGAGCGCCCGCGCCAAACTGGCCGAACTCCTCGGCGACCGCTCGGACACCATGATTCTGGCTTCCGCCACGCCTCACGACGGCCGGCCCGAATCCTTTGCCAGCCTGATGAACATGCTGAACCCAACGGCGATCGCCAACCCAAAGGAGTACGGCCCGAAAGACATCGAGGGCCTGTTCCTGCGCCGTTTCAAGAAGGACGTGCAGGAACAGCTCGGCAAGGCGTTCCTGGGGCGCAAGACTAACCGGTGGCCCACTCCGGCGTCGCAGCCTGAGGAGTACGCCTACGATCTCGTCTCCCGCGCCACCTTCGCCTCTTTCGAGAAGGCGAAGAAGACGGGCCAGCTTTTGTTTCGCACCGTGCTCGAAAAGTCCCTCTTCTTCAGCCCGGCCGCTTGCCGCAAGACCATCGAGCAGCGCCTGAAGAAGATCGAAGGCGTGGTAACCCCCGAAGCTGAGCGGGACCGCGACACCCTTCGCGCGCTCGCCGACGCTGTGGACGCCATCACCCCAGACCAATTCACCAAGTATCAAAAGCTGCTCACCCTCCTGCGCAAAGGCGGCGACCTCGATTGGCACCCCGAGCAATCCGGTGACCGCCTCGTCATCTTCACCGAGCGGGTCGAGACCCTCAAGTTCCTGCGGGAGCATCTCGAAACGGATCTGAAGCTGAAGCCGTCGCAGATCGCCACGCTCCACGGCCAGGAGAGCGGCGACCAGCAGCTTCAGGAAATCGTGGAGAAGTTCGGCCGTGATAAGGAGCCGGTCCGCCTCCTCATCGCCACCGATATCGCCAGCGAAGGCATCAACCTCCACTTTCTCGCGCACAAGCTCATCCACTTCGATATCCCCTGGTCTCTGATGGTGTTCCAGCAGCGCAATGGGCGCATCGACCGGTATGGCCAGGAGAAGCAGCCGCTCGTCGCCTACATCCCCACCAAATCCAGCAACCCCAAGATCCGCGGCGACCAGCGCATCCTGGAACTGCTCACCATAAAAGACGAGCAGGCCCAGAAGAACATCGGCGACCCCTCTGCCTTCTTGAACGTCTACGACCCGGCGCAGGAAGAGTTGGAGGTTGGCAAGGCCATCGAGAAATCCCTCTCCGTCGAGCAGTTCGACCAGCAGATGCAGCAGACGGCAAGGGCGGCCGACCTGCTCGCCATCCTGATGGGCACCGCGCCGCCGCCCAAGGGCGAGACGGCGCCCGCACGCAAGCGAAAGGCGCCGTCGCTCTACGCCACCGACCTCGACTACATCGCCGCCGGCCTGGCCAGCGACAGCCGCAGTGATTTCACCATCGACAAAGACCGGCAGATGGTCAGCCTGACGTTGCCCCGCGATCTGGCGCGGTCCCTGAAGCGAGCCCTGCCTAAAGGCGCTCTGCCCGACGACGGCCGCCTGCACCTGACCAGCGACACCAAACTGGTTCAGGAGGAGATCCGTAAGACGCGCAGCGGCGAACGTCTCTGGCCGCACCTTCACTTGCTTTGGGATCTGCATCCGGCCGTCGAGTGGCTGAACTACAAGCTGCTGGTGAACTTCGACCGTGCCCAGGCTCCCGTAATCACTTTGAAGGGAGTCCTCGCCCCGCAGGAACTGGTCTTCCTGTTGCAAGGTGAAACCCCGAATCGCAAGGGCCAACCAGTAGTCCACCGGTGGTTTGGTGTGCGCTTTGAATCCGGTAAGTTTACCGGCATCGAGCCGCTGGAGCTTTTCCTGGAAAGGACCGGCTTCCACCGCACCGAGTTCGCCAACCCTGCGCTCCTACCCGCGATGACCGCCGCCACTACCCTGCTCCCGGAAGCCGTGGCCCAGGGTCGCAAATTCATGTCCGGGTGCCGCGCGGCAATGAACTCTGAAATGCGTCCGAAGCTGGAGGCCGAACGCCAGAAACTCGAAGCCCTGCGAACCGCCAAGAAGCAGCAGCTTGAAATCGATTTCGGCGAAGGTGTCGCCGCGGGCGTTCGACTCCGCCTGAAGCAAGCCAAGGAACGAAAAATGGACGCGATGTTCGCCAGTTGGACCGAATACGTGCAGGACACCCTGACAACCGAGGATGTAGCTTTCCTGCGGGTGGCGGCCGTGTTTCGGGGAGAGTAACCATGCCCCTGGACTTCACCGGCATCACCAACGAGAGAGAGTTCTACACCGATCACTACATCGATTCCGTGCTGGAAGACGACCTCCGTCCCGTTTTTGCGCGTTGGACAGCCGGCGCGGATTCTCCCGTCGAGGCGGTCCGCCGCTGCGGTGCTTCCTGGCCCGCGATGCACGCTGAACTGGAGGGGCTGACCGACCCGGCTGCACGGCTCGAATGCCAGCGGGCCTGGCTTCGCACGCTGCTCGACGCCCTCGGCTATCCATGGGAGCCCAGTGTCCGCGAAAGCGAAGACGGCATCGCAATCCCCATCGCCGGTGAAATCACTCGCGCCGACGGCTCCCCCGAACTCTGGTTGATCGAAGCGCTGGACGCCACCAACGAACTCGGCGACCCGCTTTCCCTGCCCTTCCTGCGCGAACAGCTTCCGCCTGGCGAGGATCTGAAATGGACGGGCGACACCACACTCGAAGACGTACTCAGCGAGCACGTCTTTGCCAGTGAGGAGCCGCCGCGTTGGGTGCTGCTATTCCATGCTGGCCAACTCGTCATCATCGACCGAACCAAGTGGGCGGACAGCCGCCTGCTGCGATTACACTTCGACCGGATCTTCACCGGCAACGATGCCTCCAGGCTCCTGCCTGCGCTCGCCGGCGCCGAGAGTATCTTCCCGCACGACGTCAACAACCTGCTTGACCGTCTCGACGAAGGTTCTCACAAGCACGCTGCCAAAGTCTCCGAGGACCTGAAGTACAGCGCGCGCGACTGCATCGAGCTGATCGGCAATGAG
>PMTT01000430.1 GCA_003167275.1 Bryobacterales bacterium
GCCTTTGGCGCGGATGATGGAGACCCACTGCGCACGCCTCCGGCGTGGATAATATCGCCGGTGGTGTCTCTACCGCACGGGAAAACGCACTTTTGCGTGGATCGGTCTAAGTGAGCAGAAATGGATCATTCCTGGTGAGCGCCGAAGGACGTCATTCTGATTCGGAGGCAGGAGCTCGGGCTGACCATCGAAGAGCTCGCGAAGATCCTTGATATGCCGCCCGCGTATGTAGGCATGGTGGAACGGGGGCATCGTTACCTGGAACTGAGTAAGGTGCCGCGGTGGGCAACCGCGCTTGAGTTCGATGTCCGGGATTTCTGCCGGCTGGCTCTGTTCGAGAGGAGTGCGGTCTTCTATTTTGCGCTCTTCGGCCCGGAGTATCCAGGGTGGCCTCGACGGCAGTCGCATTGAACTCTGGTCTAATCCACATATGGCGATTCGAGCAGACTGTCTTTCCGTGCATAGGGGCGCTACGTCAGCTGGTCGCCATTGCCGGAGAGGGTTGATCGGCAATGCCATCCTTCTCTGCTTCCAGTAGCGAGCGTTAGAGGCTCTTCTTCCTTCGCCCCCCCTTCTTTTCCGGGAGGGTTTTTCACCAAACTCCAATGCTCCGGCGCCTTGCGGAGCGACGCAGATGTTGGAGACCTTCCTTAGTCCGCATCACAGATCCAGACCAAGTCAGGCCGGCGAATGTAGTCCGCGACCGGGCGAAGTCCGGTGATCTTTGAAAGTGGGCGGCCTTCATCGGCATTCAGGGAACGCCTCACCTCGTGCTGAGTACGTGCCTGTCCGTATGACCTCCGTTTCTTTGCCCATTCGGAGATCATCCGGCCCTTCGAAGACTCGTGGAGAACCCCGTTCAACTTGCCAGGACCACTTCTTGATCTGTCCAGCGAGCTCGGAGGAGATGTCCTGCCGCTGCCAGATCTTGTCGAGGTCCAGCTTAAGTCCGAGGGCGATGACGTACGCAATCGAGTTGGCCTGGGACGTCGATGAGCCTGCCTCCCGGTCGGTAGAGTGGCCAATCCGAGAGACGGGCGTCCGAGCCGGGAATGCAATCGCCAGCTCGAGTGCTTTTGTGGCAATGTTTGATGAGGTCGCCGCAAGATCAACCTTTCGAACGCCTTCTCCACGCAGCCTGGTTCGAAGGAACCCCTCATGATGGGATTAGCCGCCGGGGACAGAGTCGCGACGCCCGGCGGGCGCCGCTTATGATCCAGGTCTAGAACCAGTGTTTCTTTCGTTACTAAGAAACAGGTTTCATCTTTGTACGGGTGAATTCTACTGTTATCGGGAGATCCGTCAGGAGAAGTACTGCACAATCTATCGGGGAAAGTCGTACTTGCGAAAGCGGGGGGTCTCAGGAAGAACTCTCAACACCCGTCTTCCAGGGCCGGGTTTAAATCTCAGTGCTAACGGCTTTCACGACTGCGGCAGGGTCTGGACACACGAAGATCCTTTACCAGGATTTGGTCGTCGTTTCCCCCCCTCTTCCGCAGAACAAAAACGCCATAGCGTTCCCGTTCTGGCTGAAGGATATCTCCTTCAGGATGAAGCAGTTGGAACCGTCTTTCGGCGCCGGGGTTACCCCCGGTTTCTCGGTGACGGCCGTCCGGCTACTCTGCCAATCCGCCCGGTGTAGCGCCTGCTGCGTTTGCCGCAAAGGTCTTGGACTCCTGGCCTTTTAAAGCAAACGCTGAATCCACAGTCGCCGGTCCGCTTAACAGTCCGGATTGAAGGTCCCCCGCAAGAACTCCGGGGTTTTGTCCCCCCGGCGTGTCGGATTTTATCATGAGCTCAAACTGGCTGGTCATGAAATGCCCCTTCTCGCAGATCCTCTTGATTCCGGGAATTGGATTGCCGACAACTGTCTTGCATACTGTTTGTTCCATCAAAGTGTGGCCAGCAGCAAGATTCCATCATCGGGTGCCCTCCCCTATCCGCCTTCCCCTTTGGCGGCGCCAGTGTTTGCTCGCGCCGTTGGGCCCGTGGTCCCCATTCTCCATGTTCACCGCGGGGTGCTCAGAATCAAGATTGTAGCTCCTCCCTTTAAACTGCCGGGCCCTTTCGGAAGTCCCGTAAACTTTCCCGTTACGAAATCCAGACTCTCACTCCGCAATGGCCTCCCTTGGGGGGATGGCTGTATGACCCAACCTGGATTCGGCAACGTGTCGGCCTGAACCCATCTTCACACACCGTGTGTTAGCCTGTCAACCTATGGCTCTAAGATCGCTAAGACGATCTTACTCGATGGGTCACAGCACTCTAAATCGGATGATTCTGGTCTTATTGAGCTTCCACTGGCGTTAGTCGGACTACCGCTTCGTGTCATACTTGGCGCCTGGGTTGCGGCGTACTTGCTTCTATCGAGCACATCTTACACAGACTCGCAGCCTTGTACGCGTGAACGACAATCTACGTGGACTTGGATCCTCCCGCAACGCGCTCGAATCGTGCGATAACGAGCGTATCCAACCCAATGCCGACCTTGGTTGAACCTATTACGGAAAGTGCTGGCCTCAGCAACGACCCTTTAGGTGGCCGCCAATTGTCGATCGTTCCGATTCGACCACGATCGGGAACTCAATCGACCTTTCCGAACCCAATCGACTCTGCTATTAGTGCTCTCTTTCAGCTTGACGCAACTCAGGGAACAATATGGGCACCGCCGATAGCCCCGCCCCCGGCACAGAAGGGCGCCTTAGCTACGGGACTTACTGGTGGAAATCCGCGACCTGGAATGGGTAATCAAACGTGCCGACCTGACCCCCAACGGAACCTATTCGCTCCTCGTGACGCGCAACTCGGAGCTTGTGCGCGGGAAAGGGGCCCGATTCCTTACCGAAATCGACCGCGTAAACCCCGCTCCGGCCGGAAGATACCCAACTGGTGCCGGATACCTTCCTCGATTCGCCCTTTCGCGCCTCTATCTGGAAAGTCTCGCCGTCAATCATCTCCCACGGACTCGAACCTCTCGGTATTGGTTCACGCGCCGCCCTTGACGTGATGCCGTATCAACTCGATCCGGCCCTCCGGGCTCTCTGTCAGACCCGGCATCGCATCCTGCTCGCCGATTCGGTCGGTCTCGGCAAAACCATCGAAGTCGGCGTACTCCTCGCCTAACTGATCTGCCGCGGTAAGGAAGAGCGCATTGTGGTGGTCACCATGAAGGCAATGATTGTGGTCGCGTTTCACGAAACCGCTTGTGCGTCGCGCTCGCGCTCGCATCGACCGCATCCGCCAGGAATCCCCGCCAACGCCAATCCCTTTGCACTACCACGACAAGACAATCATCTCTCCGTCGATACCCTGCAGCAGGAACGTGACTTCCGCGAACGCCTCAAGAAGAGCTACTGGGGCGTTATCGCCGTCGACAAAGCGCACAATGTTGCCGCGCGGTAGTAGAAGGGCCCGCGCGAAGCTTGCCGAGCTACTCGGTTCGCGCTCCGACACCATGATCCTGGCTTCAGCCACGCCCCATGACGGCCGGCCCGAGTCGTTCGCCAGCCTGATGAACATGCCGAACCCTACGGCCATCGCGAACCCCAAGCAATACGGACCCGCCGATATCGAGGGCCTGTGCCTCCGGCGCTTTAAGAAGGACGTCCAGGAGCAGCTCACGAAGTCCATTCTGGACCGGAAGACGGTGCGCTGTCGTCGCCCTGCCACCGATCCCGACGACGCAGCTTACGAACGACTGACACACTTCTCGTTCCTGTCGTTCGACAAGACCAAGAAGATAGGCCACTTGCTGTTCTGGACGGTACTCGTGAAGGCGATCTTCTCCAGCCCGGCCGCCGGCCGCAAGACCTACTACCAGCGGCTCCCAAGATCGGGTCCAATACCTCCCCCAAAAGCCTCCCACGACCGCGACACCGGCAAGCCCTCCCCCAGGGATCCATCACATATGCGCTGAACTGCCGCTCGAGCACTGCTGACGCATCCAGATAGTACTCCGGCGGCTCGGCAAGGTGAAACGCAATGGCGAGTTGGACCATTCTCTCTGGTGCCGGTATCGGAAGGATCCGCAGGAGGAAAAGGCCGTTCGCGCCTGCTGTGTCTACCGCGAGTTCAGTTCTGAGGCCATCCGGATGGTGCTGCCCATTTCCGCGGCCCAGTCGGAGCGCAAGCTGGATTCGTTCGTCGCGGCCTTGAAGCTGGGACTTCGCAAGAAGTTCAAAGGTAACCCAGGCCACTTGACTACCACCGTCTACGATGAGCCGATTGCCGGGAGCGAGTCGAGACGCCGATATCTGGTGCTGTTTGACGGCGGGCCAGGCGGGAAGGGCTATCTCAGGGAGCTGATGTGTTCGCTGGAGCAGATCCAGGAGGTGTTCCAGGCTTGCGAGTGCCGGCTGGACTCGCGCAAAGACGGTTGCTACGCGGACTGCCTGGAGAAGGTCCGGATCAACGCTCTGCTGGAAAGTGAACCGTGGGCCGGTTTACTAGAGGTGCTGGCAAGCTTGAAGGATGGGGGTCCGGCGCGCTACCTGTCGGATCACGTGGTGAACGGTAAGCCCGGCAAGTATCTGAGCATTTCGGATCATGGCGCCTGGTTGATCGAGCCACAGGTGGATTTGGGGGCCCGACCGGAACGTTAGCGTTCCGTCGCGGTCCGATTTCGTACTGTACCCCGAACATCCTTTTCCTGGCGAGCGGCCAATCGCGGTGTTTGCGGACGGGTATGAATGGCATGCTGAACCGGCCAGCGGGAATCTGCGGACGGGGCGCGATACGACACAACGTATGGAGGTGACCCGCTCAGGCAGGTTGCGGGTGTGGTCTGTAAACTGGAACGATGTCTAATGCGCGCCTCGACAAGCCCCAGGCGCCAGTGACCCGTTGGGCGCCGTTACTGGAGCGTTTCCGGCGTTACTGGCGCAACTCGATGGCGCCAATGCATCGGCATGGCTGCGCCTGCACGTCGGCTCCTCATTCGATATGTTGCTGTACCTGTTGACGAGCGGGCGCCAGTCGAGATGGGACCGGTTCGCCCACGCCATCCTGCTTCATTTGATGTAGGGCGATGTGCGCCAGGGCGGCTCGCCCGAAGCGATCCGCGCTTCGCTGCAAATGGGAACCCTGCCCGGGACGTGGAATCCATTTCTGTTTCGGCCGGCCGATCTGGCACGACCGCTCAGACGGGCGGCTGGCTCTATTGGACGGTCTCGCGCGCCGACATCAACGCACTGATCTCCGTGCTCCAGACGGAGTGGAAAACGTCTCGGCAACGTTCCGGTTGATCGGACGACAGGGCTGGTGACATAGGCGCCACGTTGAAGGCCGGATGGCGCGAGTTCTACCGCTTAGGTAATGTTGTGCAATTTGCGCCTGGGGCGGTTTGGGTGACAAGCCTCTGTCTGACTGAGGGCGTCTACGGTGGACTCCTGGAGCCGGTTGTAGCCGCCTTTCTGCCTGCCGCTGCAAGCGCCATCGACGTGTTAACGGCCCAGATCCTCGATCATGGGGCTCGCTTGGTTGCTGTGGCGACCGCCGATGCGGGGCGGATTCTGGCGGAACCGGGGTACGAGATCGCGGATCCCGCCGGGGAGATCATCGCTGAGGCGGAATTGGCTTGGCCGGCCCAAACCGTCTGTGTCATGACAGCCGCCCAGATGGAATTCGCAGACGCTGCCAGGGGACTGGGCTGGACCGTGTTCGAGGCCGCCACGCTGACGGAGGAAGTCCAGCCGTTGATTGCACTGTTGCCATCGAGGGAAAGCCCATGAGCATCACCCATCCAAAGACTTCCTGCTCGCGTTCTCCAACGTTCAGAAGTCTCACCAGAAGGAGGTCCGCGAGTTCCCTGAGAAGTTCCAGGCACATCCGGATTCTGAAGGGATCCTCTACGAGCCCATTCAAAGCGCCAAAGATAAGAGCTTCTTTTCCGTGCGGACTGACCAGGCGTATCGTGCGGTAGTGGCTCGCCCAGATTCGTCGATGTTTGTGCTGATGTGGGTAGACCATCACGATGACGCCTACCCGTGGGCGGAACGGAAACGGCTGGAGATGGGCCCGGCAACTGGCGCAGTTCAGGTGCTGGACTTGACGGCTGTGCCCACCGTGGCTGCTACCGCCCAGAAGGCGGAGACCGGCACTCTGTTCGTCGGCGTCAAAGACAAGCACCAGCTGCAACTCGGCGTCCCGAATACGTAGATCTCATCCGCATGCCCGGCAATTGATTGAGAACAAAGGGCTGCGCCTGCCCTACCGGGCGGTGATCGTGGACGAAAACTAAGATATGAGCGCGGAGGCGTTCCGGCTTCGGCGGCCGATTGTGGCGCCGGGGCAGAACGATCTGTTCATTGTGGGAGGTGAGGGCCAGAGGATTTACCGCCATCGCGTCACGCTGGACAAGTGCGGAATTGATCTCCGCGGGCGTGGCAAGAAGTTGAAGATCAACTATCGGACCACGGAAGAGATCTGCGCCTTCGCAGTGCGGCTCTTGGAGGGTCGGGCGATCGATGATCTCGATGGCGGCCTAGACGACCAGAAAGGCTACGTTTCTCAAACGCACGGGTGAAGCCGGAAATCAAGGCCTGGAAGACTGCCGCGGGAGGAAACCGATTTCATCCGGCAGCGCGTTCAGCAATTGGCGCCCGGCGGGTCGCCGCTCGAAGGGATCTGCCTGGTGGCCCCCACCCAGAAGTTGGTCGAGATGGTCTCCGCAGTGCGGGAAACGAGATCTACCAGGTGAAGCCCAATGCCGCGGACCAAAGGGACCGTCCAAGCGTCGGTGTGGCCACAATGCATCGGGTGCGGGCTCTGGTCTCGGCGCGGAGCGGGCCGCAACGTAACTGGCTCCTGGTCAGTGTTTCCGAGGCGCTGACATCGGCCCGATCACGAACCGCTCAAACCCAAGGCAATTGGGAGCAACCAACGTCTTCGTCAGATAGGCCGCAGCGCCACCAACGGCCCAGGTTGGCCGCACGTCAACATCGTCGCAGGCGGCATACTTCTGCCAGATGGGAGTCGTCACGCTGTGCAGGACGTGTTCGTCCAGGGCAATCCGAGAAGAAGGTGGGGGTGTCAGCAGGAGATGGTAATGGAGTTCCCATCAGGTATATGGGTTCCCAGATGAGTGTCCTTCCGGAATGGCGATGAAGCGTGTTCTCAGTTCATCGCCCAAGTTGGCCCAATCCCGGCCGAGTAGTTTCCGGTCGAGTGCGGCGTCGAACCGTTTTAGGACTGTCTCCGCCCGGTCGAGGTTATGTGCCCGGTGATTATTGAACCGGAGGGTCACCAGGTACTCCGGGTTAATCGACTCGCAAAGCTCGATCATCCCATGCCGGCGGGCTTCGATCTGGGAAAATGGTGTGTAGGTCTTCATTCTACTGTTCCTTATGCAGTGCAGACATAGTACGGGAGCATGTGCTTCCGGGGTCTCGCCAACCCGGCGTCGCCTGAGTTGGTGGTGTCAGGGAGTGGAGGCCGACAGTGCGCGCTGCCTGTCGCCCTCCAGCCTTACACAGGTTGATTGCTACACTCGTGATCGCAGGCAATCCGGTCGACCGCGCGATGATTGCCATCGTTGCGCGTGTTGAACGGTCCCAGGAAGTACTGAGTTTGGCAGCAGAACGCCCCCGCTGCTGCTGTCACAGCATTCAGATATCGAAGCGTTGGAACCAACAGGACGGCTGGCCAGCCAGAAAACCGAACGACATAATGGGTTCCAACCCTGATCAAAGGTTCAGCCGTTCTCCGATCGCCCTCCGGGCGTTGGCTTCTCCGGCCTTGGGCTCCCTCTGCTCGCTGTCGCGAGCTGATCGGGGCGTTCAGGTGGTTGTGAACGGGGCGCCGAGGGCCCAGTGGCCCCATAGAGTCGGCACAATACGGGATCGTGTCAGCTGCTTCGTAACAGTTCACCCTCCTGAAAA
>PMTT01000945.1 GCA_003167275.1 Bryobacterales bacterium
GTGGTCGCCATCGTGGACACCAACTGCGACCCGGACGAAGTGGACTATGTAATTCCGGGCAACGACGATGCATTGCGCGCCATCCGCCTGTTCGCCAGCAAGATTGCGGACGCCGTGGTGGAAGGCCGTGCGCTGGCTACGGAACAGGACTTCACCGCCGACAAGATCGTCCAGGACGAAACGCCGGCCGATGAAGGCATGATGGAATATACCGAGTACGTGGACCCGAAGTACGCCGAGAAGATCATGGCGGAAAGCATGAGCATGGAAGACGAGCCAACCCAGTCGCCGCGCAAGGGCCCCGCATCCGAAACCGGAGAGCCGGCGCGCGAACCGGTAGCCACCGAGAAGTAACACATAACCTGAGCCACGGATGAACACGGATAAACACAGATGAAAACCCAGCCGTTTCTTCATCCGTGTTCATCTGTGTTCATCCGTGGCTATAATCTTTCCTTTTCAGAACTGAGTAAAAACCTATGGCGGAAATCACCGCAACACTAGTAAAGCAACTCCGCGAGCGTACAGGCGCGGGGATGATGGAATGCAAGAGCGCCCTGGTGGAATCCAAGGGCGATTTGGCCGAAGGGGAAGTCGTCCTGCGCAAGCGTGGAATTGCGTCGGCGCACAAGAAGGCGGCCCGCGCCACCAAGCAGGGGCTGATCGGCACCTACATCCACCACGGCGGCCAGCTCGGCGTACTCGTCGAGGTCAACTGCGAATCCGATTTCGTGGCGCGCACGGAGGATTTCCAGGAACTGGTCCATGACGTCGCGATGCATATCGCGGCAGCCGATCCTCGCTTCATCCGTAAAGAAGACGTCACCGCCGAGGTGTTGGACAAGGAGCGGGAGATCCACCGCGCCCGCGCTCTGGCCGAAGGCAAGCCCGAGAAAATGCTCGACAAGATCACCGAAGGCCGGATGAACAAGTTCTACGAGGAGATCTGCCTCCTGGAGCAGCCCTTCGTGAAGGAAGCCACTCTCAGCGTCGGCCAGTTGGTCAAGACTAAGATCGCCAAACTGGGCGAGAACATCACCATCACCCGGTTCGTCCGGTTCAAGGTGGGCGACTCCGGGCCCGAAGCGGCCTCCGAAAACCCGGTTTCCGAGCCGGTCGGGCAATAATGCCCGCTTACCAGCGCATCCTGTTGAAACTCAGCGGGGAAGCTCTGGCCGGCGGAGCGTCTTTCGGTATCGATGCCAGCCGCGTCAAAGCCCTGTCGCGTGAAATCGCCGACGTCGCGGCTGCGGGTGTGCAGGTCGGTGTGGTAGTGGGTGGCGGCAATATCTTCCGGGGTGTGGCCGCCGCGGCCCAGAAAATGGACCGCGTCACTGGCGACCATATGGGAATGCTGGCCACCGTGATCAACTCCCTGGCCCTTTCCGACGCCTTGGAGCAGATGGGCATTGCCACCCGTGTGATGAGCGCCATCGAGATGCATCAGGTCGCCGAACCGTACATCCGGCGGCGCGCCATTCGCCACCTGGAAAAGGGGCGGATCGCGATCTTTGCGGCCGGCACCTCCAATCCCTACTTTTCCACCGACACGGCGGCCACCTTGCGTGCCCTGGAAATCAAGGCGGACGTCATCGCCAAGGCTACCCGGGTGGACGGCGTGTACGATAAGGACCCTTTGAAGTTTCCCGAGGCGGTGCGCTATCCGGAAATCACCTACCTCGAGGTGCTCTCCCAGGCCTTGGGAGTGATGGATGCCACCTCGATTGCCATGTGCCGGGATAACAAGCTGCCGATTATCGTTTTCAATTTGAATACAACAGGCAATATAATGCGTATGTCGATGGGTGAGCCCGTCGGCACTGTGATTCATTAGGGCTACCAGAGGTAGCAAGCGAAAAAGCCGCGTTTCGGAGATACTGCGCGATGAAAACAGAACCACAAGCAGCACCCAGCGGTCCAACCTTCAACTCGATCAAGGATGTGGAAGCCAACGTAAAGACCCGGATGGAGAAAGCCATCTCGGATTTGCAGCATGAAATGGCCGCAATCCGGACCGGGCGCGCTTCACTGGGGATTCTGGATCATATCCGGGTGGACTACTATGGGACGCCCACTCCCCTGAATCAGGTCGCGAACCTGCACGTTCCCGAGCCTGCCCTCATCACCATCCAGCCATGGGACGTCTCGCAGATCGGCATCATCGAAAAGGCCATCCGGATTTCCGACCTGGGCCTCAACCCGGGGAACGACGGGAAGATCATCCGTCTGCCAATTCCGCCGTTGACCGAGGAACGCCGCAAGGAGTTCGTCAAGAAACTGCACGGGGTGGCCGAACACCATCGCGTCTCGACGCGTAGCATCCGTCGGGACGGCAACGAAGCCGTGAAGAAGCTGTTGAAGGACAAGAAGATCACCGAAGACGAAGACAGGCGGGCGCACGACGAGATCCAGAAGATGACCGACGCCTACATGGACAAAATCGACCAGGCCTCCAAGTCGAAGGAAAAAGATATCATGGAGATCCGGTAGGGTCCGGACATGCCCGAGCCCTCCACCTCATGGTTCACGGTCCGGGTACCGGCTTCGAGCGCCAATCTGGGACCGGGGTTTGACGCGCTCGGCTTGGCCCTGGGAGTCTACCTGACCTGCCGGTTCCGGCGCAGTGAGACCCTGGTCATTCGCGCCCAAGGGCGCGACGCNNGCCGGCGTGGTGATTGCCGACCACTTGCTGGACCTGCATTGGAAGCCGCTCCGCATTCTGGACGAAGCCGCCCGCCTGGAAGGCCATCCCGATAACGTGGCGCCCTGCACTCTGGGTTCGATCGTGGCCAGCGCTATCGATTCGGGCGGCGTCACACGCTCCATCCGGCTGGACCTGCCGAAGCGATTCGGCATCGGGGTGGTGGTGCCCGACTTCGATTTGCCGACTTCGCTGGCGCGGTCGGTGCTGCCCGATTCCTACTCCCGGCAGGACGCCGTCTTCAACGTGCAGCGCGCCTCCCTGCTGATCGCCGCGCTGGCCACGGGCTCCACCTGGGCATTCCCGGCGGCCCTGGAAGACCGCTTTCACCAGCCATACCGAGTGCCCCTGGTCCCCGGCCTGAACGAGATCTTGAAGCTGCGTGCGCCGGGTCTGTTAGGGTGTGTGCTGAGCGGTGCTGGCCCTTCGATCCTGGTGTTCTACGAGCAGGGCTACGACGGCGTGTGCGACCTGGTGCGACAGATCTTCCGCCTGCACGGGCATGAGTCGGAGACCCTCTTCGCCAACATCGCCGACCACGGCTTCGAGCTGACTGGGGAGGCGTAGACCCAATGCTGTTCATTTAAAGCTCCGCGTCCTGACACCAGGCAGTAGGTTGTTGGCCAACTTGCGGGTGGCCCTACAATGCAGGCGGACCGCGTGGGCATGTTTCCCAGAACGGCGTTTCCGGCCCGCCTGCCGGATTGCCCGGCGGCGGGATCGACTTCTCGATCTTTGTACGAGTGGCCGACGATCCACTCGGAACCTTTGATCGCGCACCGACGTGTGAGTTGAAAGCGGCCCTCTATGGGATCATGAAATAACGGAAAATGAGCCAGCAGTCCCACCGGTCCGATCCACGGATACTGAATCGACGCACTCTGCAACGGGATCATCCCTACCTTGCGCGAGTCCTGCGCATCGGAATGGACGTCCTTGATGTTGGTTGCGGCACGGGAGCGATCACCGCTGATATCGCGAAGGCAGTGGGCCCGGGCGGTATGGTCTTGGGTATCGACCGTGACGATGCCAACCTGGCAATCCCCGTTGAACAATATGCCGGAATGGGAAACCTGCGCTTTGAGAGCGCGGATATTCTGACGCTCGCCGACAGGTTCGACAATGGGTTCGACATCGTAACCGCCGCCCGGACCATCCAATGGATCAGCGAGCCAGAACCGCGATTGTTTACATGAAGAAGGCCGCGAAGCCGGGAGGTCGCGTCATCGTCCTGGACTACAACCTCGACGAAACAAGTTGGGAACCGGAGCCACCTGTCGATTTTCAGCGGTTCTACCGGGCGTTCCTCGACTGGCGAAACGTGAATAACTGGGACAACCGGACGGCCTCGCATCTCACCGAGTTGTTTCAGTCAGCAGGGCTGGTTGACATTGCGAAACACGCGAGTGATGAGCTTGTTCGACGCGGCGATCCCGATTTTTTCGACGCCTATGCATCCGGGATTTGGCTCTACGTGATCCAGACCCTTGGTCCGAATCTGGTTCAGGCTGGCTTTCTTGAGGAAAGCGCGCGCCTTCGCGCAGAAGAGGATTACGGCGGTTATGTTCAGCGTTCACTGCAGCAACAGCGACATTCGATGTTGACAGTGGAGGGAAGGACACCGTGCTGAAGGCAAACGCGACGCTCGCGCCTTTATCCGAGACTGGCATCGATTGGTTCCGCAGCCGCTATCAGGTCGACTGATGTAATTCCGGTAGAACCACGCGATTGATGAACCGCTGCCGGAAAGGAGACCAGTCGGACTGGTACCGGATGACGCGCCAATCGGAAACAGCCCTCCGTGAGATGCCCCTGTGAAAACCGGCGAAGCCAGTCGCGGAATCCCGTTCGCACCGCTAAACTTCACTTGGCGCGATGTCCGGTTCTGGGAAGTTGAAAGCCGATGGCCTCACTCAGCCCCCGTCGAGACCGTGCCGGTGGTGATCGGCGCGGCTCGCCCCGCCATCACGATGGCGGTATCGTTTGTTTCCGGATCTCAGGCGATAGAGCGTGGAAACAAGCCCAATATCGAGGCGTAGTGGTTGACGGGAGCAAGGGACTCACTTGCAGGTCTTAGACTGTTCCAGGTTTGACTTCGCTTCCGCGAGGAACTCCTTCATTGATTTGGTGCGGCCCGCAGCGATATCAGCTTTCGCTTCATCCAGAAGATAGGCGCCGCGCCCGCCATGCGCGAAGTCCCGCTCGATCTGCCGATCCCACGCCTCTTCCTCGAGTTCTTCGAACCAATCCGCCAGTTCCTGGCGCTCTGGTTCCGAGAGGTGGACGATCGCGTCTTTGATGGCTTCCACGGTCATATCCCCCACCATAGCCTGAGCTTGAAGCCAGCGGCAAGTAGGTGTGCCGAGGACCCACAAAACGGGGAATTGGGACACCTGTCCCAATCACGACTTTTCGCGCCAGTAACCCCTTTGTTTTCAGCAAGCGATTCGATCAATTGGGACAGCATGTCCCCACATGGGTGGGCAAGCTAAAGCATACCCCACGTCGTGGCGCCGCAGCGCGGACAGCTCTTCCAGTGCGGTTCGCCGATCGCCCCGCAGCCTCCGCACCGCACCGACTTGACCACCGCGATCTCCGGGCGCTCCATCGCTCCAGCGAGCTTCCAGACCACTACCGCTCCCACCACGAGAACAACTCCCGTCTCCCACCACCACGCCACTGCGAGGCACAGGAGCGCCACAAACAGCGTGATCCAGACCGCTTGCCACTGCTTTCGATTGAGACGTCCGGCTGCCATTTCGACTCTCCAATAACTGCGGCCTGGGCAGCTTCACAGGCTGCCAGGGAAGTACGCCCTTCCTCCGCAACTGCCGCTTNNACGACGCGCGCCCGAGCCTGGCCGACCTGTCGTTCCTCGTGCGGCGACCGCCCTCAGAGTACAATTGTACACAGCCATGCTCACCGAATGGGATCCCGGCAAGGGGCGGCTGAACGTCCAGAAACACGGTATCTCCTTCGCCGACGCTGTCGCCTCGCTCGAAGATGAAGGAGCGCTAACCATGCGAGATCCTCTTTCCGATGAGGAAGAACGCTGGGTAACCATGGGGCTGGATGCCCTGGGGCGTGTTCTCGTGGTTGTTTACACATGGCGTGGCGAAAGCGTGCGTTTAATCTCGGCGCGGAAAGCGACTCCGCGCGAGCAACGGCGATACGAAGAGGCAAAATGAAACGCGAATATGATTTTTCGACAGCAAAACGCGGGCCGGTCATGCCGGTTCCCAAGGGAAAAACGAGAATTACGATCCGGCTCGATGAGGATGTGATTGCCTGGTTTCGAACCCAAGTGGAAAGAGCGGGGGGCGGAAATTACCAGAGCTTGATCAACGATGCGTTAAGGCAACATATCGCGAACGCCGGGGAACCACTTGAGGAAACGCTCCGGCGCGTCGTTCGGGAGGAGATGAGGCGGGCCGGTTAATGTAAGCCACCGATCACCGCTGTTTGGCAGTGCAGCCGATCAGTACCGATCAACGCGCATGCGTTATTCACGGTTCTGCCGATCGATACCGGCCCAAGCCATGCGGAGAGACTTCACTCCAAGCGTCAATTGAACAGCCCGCACGATACCCCCGTTACTTACCGTGAATTACTCTTCTCCCCCGCGGCGTTGCAGCATTCTGTCCCTGGAGGCAAAGGATGCTGGCAACCAAAACGAATTACAATTGCGGGTTTTGGCGGATCAGGAACTTTCGCAGGCGCGCAAACGCTAGAATGCCCGTGTAACAGACATTCCCGTAACGTTGTGGATGTACCCCGTTACAACTGCGGTCTGGGCAGCTTCACAGGCTGCCAGGGAAACACGCCCTTCCTCCGCAACTGCCGCTTGTAGACTTTGTCGCCGGCGGTCACGTACAGCGTCTTCAGGTCCGCGCCCCCGAATACCAGGTTGGACGGATCAACCTTGCTTGGGTTCCGAATGATCCCCACGACGCGCCCGGCCTGGTCGCAAATCTGGATGCCCAGCTTGGTAGCCACGTACAAGTGGCCCTGGTCGTCGAACGCGATCCCATCGGCGCCGCTTCGCAGCGGTCCGTTGATTTCATCGTCGGGGATCTCCAGGTGGTAGAACGGCTGGCCATTCACCAGCGATCCGTCCGCCTGAATGTGGAACGACCAGCCGTTGCGCGACACCGTATCCGCCACCGCCAGCAGCGATTCATCGGGGATCAGACGCACACCGTTGGGAAGCAGAACATTACCGTCCTTGTGGCCGTCGAAGACCACGCGTTTGGCGCCGTGGGCATCGATATGCCACACCTTCTGCGCCGGCGAGTCGGTGAAGTACACCTCGCCCTTGCTGGTCACGGCCAGGTCGTTGGGCGTTACGCCAGTCGCCAGCACCGACAGTTTGCCGTCCGGCGAGTACGCCACCACCCGTTTGCGAGCGTTCTCAGCCGCGTAGAGCCGCCCGTCGGGACCGAACATCAGCCCCGTCGCGCCGCCCGAGTTCGACTGGAACAGCGTGACCTTGCCATCCACGCCCACCTTGTAGATCTTCGAATTCCCGGCATCGCAGAAGAAGACGTTGCCGTCTTTATCCACCGCCGGGCCCTCGGTGGTCTTGTACCCCTCGCCGACGAGCTCCCAGTCGTGGTCGGGATCGAGGAACGCGGTGATGGTGCGCTGGTCGCCTTTGATGGACTTGCTCACCGGGATCGGCTTGGGATAGTCGTGCCACAGCCAGCGCAGGGCATCCGGCAGGATGGCAGCGCCGTGCCGGGAGTTGTGGCCTTCGGTGCCCACCTCGAACTTCACCTCGTATCCGGCGTATTCGAGCGACTTGGCCATCGCCTGGTTGGCGAGGTACCACGATCCCCCATAGATGCTCTGGTCGTTCGAGCCGTCCTGTAGGAAGACCCGCAGCGGTTCCGGCTCCATCTTGCGGATCAGGTTGGCGTACACGTCGCCGCCGCGGAGGTTGGTGAAGCTCCCGACGAAGCTGAGCACCCGCCGGAAGGAATCGGGCCGCTCCCAGGCCACCGTGAACGCCGCGATCCCGCCCGAACTGGAACCGGCCACGGCGCGATCGTTGGGATCGGTGGAGAGCTTGTACTCCTTGGCGACCTCGGGCAGAATCTCCTCCAGCAGAAACCGCGGATAGCGGTCGCCCAGCGCATCGTATTCGTAGCTGCGGTTGTAGCGGGCGCCCTGGTTCGGCGAGGCGCCCGGTTCGACGCCCGGGTTGATGAAGACCGCGATGGTGACCGGCATAGCGCCCTGCTGGATGAGGTTATCGAAGACGATCGGCGCGCGCCACGCACCGGTCTCGGTGACGAAGCCTGAGCCGTCCTGAAACACCATGAGGCAGGCTGGCTTGGAGCTGTCGTACTGCGCCGGCACATAGACCCAGTAGTCGCGCGTGGAGCCGGGGTAGATCATGGAGGTGTTCCAACTGTACTTGGTCACCTTGCCTTTCGGAACACCGGCATGCGGCTGGGAATCGGGACCGAGGGTGTAGTCCTGCGCACCTATTGGGAGCGCGGCGGCCAGGAATAGTATGGCAAGAGCGACCTTTTTCATGGGAGGGTGTCGATTCCACCCACAATCTTACACCGACGATTGACTTCGGCTGCGAAATCCGCCAAGATCACATCACACCAGGGAGGCAGCCATGGCAGCTATGCGGCAAGCCGAAGCGGTATTACTTAAGAGTCCGGACCGGAAACTCTCCGGAATAGGCGCGACCGAAGACCAGATGAACGTCCGCGGAGCAATCCCGCAGCGGATCGACAAAAAGGGCACCAAGATTGAGGATATGGCCGGAACCGGCGAACACGACGGATCCGGAGGATAAATGCGTAGGGCAGGTCCTCGACCTGCCCTGAACGGCTCAGAACCTGCCTCGCTTCAAATCAAGCTGCCGGTCAGGCGGACTTAGGCAGACACGGGTGTCCGCGCCACGTCGGTGCCCACTCACAACCCTTCCAGCAACCCCCGATACGCCTCCAGCCCCGGCTCAACCAACCCCGGCACCTTCGCCGCGTCATCCCATCGCCTAAGCTGAACGGCGTCCCGATAGTATGGCAGTCGCTCGAACTCGCGTGCCTGCTCTTCGCTGAACGGACCACCCTGCAAAACCAGACTCTGCACTGAGGCCGGAGACAGCCGCGCGTAGTAGTCCGGATCCACATGGCAGAGATAGCGCTTCGCGGCAACATGGGAACGGACCGGCTCCGCTACGCCCGGTCCGAATCGCTCCAGCAGCCAGGCATAGCCGGCCTCTTCGTGGCAGGTATCGACGCCCTGGTCCGCCACGTTCTCGGGAAGATCGTGCAGCAGGTGACCGACATCGTGAAGCAGCGCTGCAGCCACCAGCGCCTGTCCGCAATTCGCTTTCATGGCGAACCACGCGGCTTGCAAGGCGTGCTCCAACTGCGAGACCGGCTCCCCGAAGTAAGCTTCACCACCTCGCTCCCCCATCAGCCGCATGATTTCTTCCGCCCGATCTTCCATTCTGCCCATCCTTCATGCCTGCCGCCGCAATTGAATCAGATAAACGCCCGCCGCCAGGCTCGATAACAATGCTACCGAAGCCAACGCCGCGAATGCGCCCTTCCAGCCCCACATCACCGAGATCCCCGCGACGCTGTTCCCGGCAAGCACCCCACCCAGGTAGCCGACGCCATCGATCAGCCCCGAGGCCGTCGCGCTGCCCTGCTTGCCTCCGAAGTCGAGCGACATGGCGCCGGCGAGGTAGGAGTAGGGTCCGATCATCAGGAACGCAACGAGCGCCACCAGAACCACCGGCATCACGCGCGACTCGCCGAAAACCCCCAACGCGAGAACCATGAGGGCGGCGGCCGTCAGCAGCAGTCCATAGAGGATAATCGAGGCTCGGCCGTACTTTCCCAGCCGATCGCCCAGAAATCCGGCGAGGATAACCGAGAGACCGCCGAAGAGCGGAAACAAGGCGCTCTTGTGCGCCGCATCCGCCACCGTCAGCCCCACCGCCTGTGTGAAGTACGTGGGAGTCCAAAGGTTGAACGTCTCCCGCAGGATCGTCATACCCAGAGAGAGCAGGCAAACCAGCACGAACGCCGGGCTCCGGGCGAACGTCCCGAGAAGGACAGCCAGACTGGTTGGCTTGCCGGTCTCTGGTTCTTCATGGAAAAGATTGGCGGGGTTCGCGGGCGGCTCCGGGAGTCCGCGACTTTGCGGCGTCTCTTTGAGCAGCAGCAGGTTGAGCAGAAGCAGTACCGCCAATGTCGCGGCGGCAGCCACAAAGACTCCCCGCCAGCCGAATCCGGCGTCCATCAGCCGGGCCATGAACTCGCGCGCAGCCGCGTCGCCGAACAGGAAACTCAGGCTGATGATGCCCATCGCGGTTCCGTACGTCGAGTAGGAGAACCACCGCGAACTGATCTTCACCATCCCGGCCCAGCCCATGGATTGCACCGCGCGGTTCCCCATCCACACCAGGGTAAACACGGGAATTCCACCCGATATGCTGAAGAGCAGAGTGAACAGGATCGCCCCGGCCATGCCGCACAGGAAGTTGCGCCGGCCCCCCAGAAAATCGGCCAGCCATCCGCTCGGAAACTTGCCGATGGCATAGGCCAGGACGCCCAATGAGGCGACCGATCCCAACTGTACTTTAGCGGCGTTGGCCGACACGCCGTGGCTCGCCATCTCGCGGATCAGCAGCGGCATGGCGACCGACAGATCGGAGCGGCACAGGTAGTAACCCGCATACCCGACAGCCATCAACGCCACCGTCGATGACTGCCAGACCACCATCCGCCGGGACTCCCGCTTCTGATCCTCAGGCCCCATCACGGTCTTTCACCGCCGGCGACGCGCGCGTCGATCTCATCCAGNNCAGGGCCTCGGACTTCTGTGACGCGGGAAGGGCCTGCCACTGCGCAGCGGTCAGGCCAACCTCGTTGCCAGTGCGTGTGATCCCGATAGTCATGCATAAATTACCGATGTGCGACAACGCCCTCAATCCCTCCCAACCTGCGACGACCTGGTCACATTGCCTTGGCACTGCCTTGCACTGGTGGGACAGGCGATTCGCCTGTCCTCGCCATCGTACCGCGTAGCGCGACGTGGCGAGCTTCGCTCGCTGACAGGCGAAACCGCCTGTTCCACCGTTGCCTCCGTGGGCAGGATTTCATCCTGCAGCCGGCTTTCAGCCGGCCTCCGCCCAGCGCTCGTCATTCCCGCATCAGGCCTCACGCCTGGCCTTCGCCGTCCGTTCCGCCAGTCCGAATGACAATGTCATCCCCGAACCCCCTGGCGCAGTGACAATCCGCACTCCTGGCACCGGCTCAGCCTCGAAGAACGGCCTCTCAGAATGCACGCTTGCCGCTGCGAGTGAGAACGTAGGCGTGCGCCAGTCCCAGGATGCCGCCGCCGATCACCGCGACGTCCGCTTTGCGGTTCATGGGTTCAGGATAGTCGGATTCCTCGCCGCCGTGCGTGACAATCCGGTTACTGCCCGTACCGGCCGTCAATTCAACCGCGATCGAGTTGTTCCCGTATCGCTGCGGGATACAGAGATTTCAACTCGGGATATGCCTCGGCAAGCCGGATGAGATCCAGTTCGTCCTTCTTGCGTTTGCTCAGCCGCCGGCGTGGGTCGCTGTACGCCCAGAGCTTGCCCTGCGTGACGTCCTCCAGGCCTGCGACTTTCACACGAACCCCCAGAACCTCAGCCTCGACAGCCCTTGCCAGGAATGCCTGGTATCTCTCGTCCGTGGTGAATTGAATGCGAAGGTCGCTTCCCGGCGCCAGCGCGTTGAGCGAGTGCGGATGTTCCTCGATCCCGAAGCCTAGCTCCCTGAGTCGCCCCGCGAGATCGGCAAGGCCCGACGCGATCGCGACCAGATCGGCGTCCACCGTATAGACCGGCTCCACGTACGTGTTGACGGCCAGCCCCCCGATCAAACAATAAGGCCCGAACGATTCGCAGGCTTCGATCAGCCGCGCGAAGTCCGTGGCGCCTCCCCGGGTTATCAACTCGTACGCCTCCACTGCCGTCACAATTCCACTCTACCGTGCCAGCCACGCCAGAATCGCGTCCGACTCCAGGATCCACTCGCTGGGCTTTTCGCCCGGCCCCATGCGCACCAGCGCCGAATCGACTTTCCGGACCTGCAAGGCGAAATACAACTCGTCGCTCTCCGGGTCGGGATCTCCCGCCAGCACCAGGGTCGGAGTCTTGAAGTTCTGCGCGAAGTAAACCGGCGAATGCCTCCAGTACTGATCCGGATTCTCCCATGGCATGGCTCCCATCCAGTCCCTGGCGCGTTGGCCGCCGTCCGTCCGCGTGGCTACGTCGGTCACCCAGTCGGCTACCGGACGGCGGGCCACCGCTGCGCGGAATCGGTCGGTATGCCCGATGGTCCACGCAGCAACCAGTCCGCCCACTACCGCCAGCCGCTTCGGGTCGACGAATCCTTTCGACACCACCAGGTCGACGCCGCGCATCAGATCCTGATAATCGTCGCCTGGAAAGCCGGCGTGCATGAGATTGCCGAATAGCTCGCCATATCCCGGCGCGCCGCGAGGGTTCACGCACAGCACCACGAAACCGCGCGCCGCGAAGATCTGGGCGCGCAGGTTGAAATCCACTCCATACATGGAGCGCGGATCGTCCCGGATATCGAGCAGCAGTGCGTACTTCTTCGCCGGGTCGAACCCCGCCGGCTTCACCACCCATGCCTGGATGCTGTGGCCTTCGGATTCGTACTTCACCTCCTCTACCGCGCCCACCTCGCGCTCGGCCACCAGGTGCTCATTGGGGGACGCCAGCGTTACTGGTTGGGAGACCTGATCCACGGTGAACGTCACCACATCGCCGGCTTCCAACGCGCTCGATCGCACCGAAACCGCCCGGCCATTGTCCGCCAGCGAAAAACCGCGCAAACGCTCCGCGGCGCTGGTGACCTGCCGCAGGGTGCCGTCATTGCGCACCGAGTACACGTGGGTAGAGCCGCGATCGTCGGCCAGGAAGTAGAGCGTTCGCGAATCCGAGCTCCACTGCGGATTCACCGGGTCGCGGTCGAGGAGCCCGCTCAGCAGTTTCACGCGGCTGCCGTCCGCGTTCATGACGTAGAGCCGGCGGACGGCGTAGCTTTGCGGATTCGTGCTGGTGGATAGCCACGCGATCTTCGTGCCGTCAGGCGAAGGCAGCGCCATTTCATTCCGCCCCGGCTCCTTCGTCAACTGCCTGGGAGCGCCGCCCGAAATGCGGATCCCCCAGATCTGCCCATCCTCGCGCGACGCCAGAACGGATTGCCCATCTGGCATCCACTCAGGTTCGCCCAGGTGGTCGAAATCGCCGATCGAGATCTGGTGGGCGGTGCCCCCCTCGGCGCCCTTCGGAACCGGGATCACGAAGAGATGAAGATACTGCTCGCGGGGACGGCGAAGTCGAGTCAGAATCGCGGGCGGCGCCCAAGAGGGCGTGTCCAACCTGGCGGGCACGAGCGCACTGAAGGCGATCGCTCCCCCGTCCGGCGACCAAGCCAGGTTCAGGGGCGTCTGCCCGGCGGTCGCGATTTCGGTCTCCGGGCCGGATTCCAGGCGCCGTACGCGGATGTGCGGCTTGCCACCGCGGTCCGAGAGCCAGGCGATCCGCGAGCCGTCGGCTGACCAGCGCGGAGAAGTATCGCGCCAATTACCCTCGGTGAAGCGGCGCCGGGTTTTGCCGTCGGTAGTCGCCGTCCAGAGGTTGGCGAATTGCGCATCGGCCGACCGGTCGTTCCAGCTCTCCACATAGACCACCCACTGGCCCTCCGGGGCGATCCGCGGATCGCTGGCGGAACGCCAGGCCCACCAGTCTTCGGTGGCGAAGGGTTGCCGGGCGGCGAACCCGGTGGCGGCACAAATCGTGGCGGCCAAAACGAGAAACACGAGGAGGTTCTTTCGCAACAAATCCAGTCTCGCATAGGTGATGCCGTGACCGTTTTGGGGATTCCCTCACCCGGCAACCGCTCCCAACCGAGCCGCGACCGTGAGGGAGCGGTTGCCGCGGTTGAACCGCGAAATTCCCAAAGCGGTTACGCACCCCCGCCGGTGCCGTCTGAGAAAGAGGCACCAACATTAGCAGTAAGCCGGAGGTTAGTACCAAGTTTCCCCGGACGAGCCCAAACTCGATAATTCCCAGTATTTTCACTGCGAAATGTGCGGAAATTAACTTCGGATACCTTTTAATTCATAACTAAATCTATGGGAGTATCGTCAAAATTAACCCGATTTTCCCAGAAAAGATGAGGCTATAATTAAATTCAGAAATTTAACGAGGACTCTGTGGGCTGTTTGTATTGTGGCAAAGATATCGGTCCATTTCGGCTCCTCCGGGACGACGAATTTTGCAGCTCTGCGCATCGTAAACGATACGGTGAGCGGCTGGGGAAGGCCCTGGACCGGATTGGAGCACCAGAGCTGGTACCGTCTCGAACTCCGGGCGCCCGGGAGCGGTGGCCCGTGCAGGAGTGGCATAGCAAGCAAACCGAAGGCATCTGGGACTTTGGTCATCCCGAGCACCCGGTCGAGATCGGCGAACTCTGGCCGCTCACGATTACCCCCACGCTCGGGAGCGGGTCGAAACCGTTGCGAGCGCTTGCGCCTGTTCTAAACCCACAGCCGGGCGATTGCTCGAACCGCCCGCAACCATTATCCATACCGCTATCCTTGCCGCACTTCGAGCAGTCTCTGGAAGCGGGGCTCCCGTTCCTGGTTACTGCCATGGCCGGAAGACCGCAAGCCGGCATGGCGCCGCGCGAAAGCCGCCCCAAGGCCAGAATCATCCCACTGCCGGTTCCGGGCCGTGCCCTTGCCAGACCCAGGCTGGCCGCCACAATCGGCCTGCCGGACTTCGAGAGCAATTTGCGCAGCGGGCTTCCCGCCGTCGAGGCCGCTGTCACAGGCAACTTGCAAGCGGGCCTCCCACCGCGAGAAAGCCAACTCAAAGCCGAAGTCTTACCGCTGCCAATTCGCGTCGGAATCACCCCAGAACCGCAGACTGTAGAACCCCCGTACCGGCCGATTCTGCGGCGAGTCGAGCGCCGGATGCCGAGCGCCGCCCCGGAAGCTGCCGCCCGGTTGGTATGGCCGTTTTTAGCCGCTTCTCTGCACACCGGGATCGCGGCAGTGCTGCCCAGCCTGGCAACTTCCGCCATTCGCGAGCCTCAAATAGCGCCGACTGCACCGTGGCAATATCCGCCACCCGCCGAACCCGTCGCCCTGCTGGTCTTGTCGCGTTTCTGCCTCGACCCAATTGATCTCCTCCGGGCCGAATCCAGCGTGGTGAAGCTGCCGTCTCTCGAACACTTTTATCCGGTCCGCGATGTCCCCGCCGGTTTGGGCCAAGTCAATGACCTGTCCATCCCGACGGAGGCGGCCGCGCCCCCGCCTCGAAGCCACACTCCGGCCTTCCAACTGTCCGGCTGTCCGGCGCTGGCCGGTCCCCAGCCGATCGCCGTGGAGTCCTTCTTCTCCTCCGCGATGGCTGTTAGTCCTATCGCCTCAACACCCGAGACTCACGCGCTGCGTCTTCCGAGCTTCGGCCCAGTCTCCGATCTGCCGGTCTCGGTGGGCAGGTCGCGGACCTGCCCTACGTGGCCAAGCCCGGTGCCCACTCTGATTCCATCCCCGGCAGCGATAAGCGCCGCGGATGTGGGCGGCCGGCCACTCTCGGAAAGCAACCCAACCGCCGGCTATTCTGGTTGCCCCACCTGGCCAAGCCCCGTCCAATCCTTTATCCATCCGCCGTCGGAGCCAATGCCCATCGCTGTGGCGACAGATGCCTTACGGCTTCCCGGTCTGGGCCTGATTGCCCATCTGGCCCCCTCGCTGAGCGCGACGAAAACTTGCCCTGCCTGGCCCAGTCCCGTGCCGTCGCTGATTCCCGCCGTGACTTCGGCAAGCCCCGGGGCGGTGGAGTCCGATGGCGTAGAGTTACAGCTTCCGGGCGTGGGCCCGGTCACCGGTCTACCCTTCTCGGCGATCACCTCGAAGACCTGCCCGGCGTGGCCAATCCCCGATGAGGCCTTCATTCCCCCAGCTTCCGTTCCAGAACCGATTGCTGCGATTGCGGACGCATTGCTCCCGGATATGGAGCAGGTCACGGACCTGTCCTTCTCGATGGGTGGGTCGAGGACATGCCCGACGTGGCCAAGTCCGGCAGAGTCGCTGATACCCGCGGCAGCCGAGCCAGTGCCCATCGCTGTGGTGACCCGTGCGTTTCGGCTGCTGGATGGGGAACTGGCCGCAAAACCGGCCCTCTCGCTCGACCTGGCAGGAAGTTGCGCCGCGTGGATTGGGCCCGCTGAGTTGCCGATTCCCGCGAGGTCCGCGGCAGACCCCACCGCCTTGATATTGGATGTTCCGGTGACGCGGCTTCCACTCCTGACGTTGGCCGCCGAACTGCCGCCCTCGCTCGGCATGTCGGAAACCTGCATCGAATGGCCCAGCGCTTTAGAGTCCCCAAAGCCCGCTCGGTCCACGCCAGAGCCCATCGACCTGACGCCCGATGCCCCCGCGTTACGGGTTCCGAGCCTCGACCTGATCGCCGAACTGCCCCCCTCGCTGGGTATGTCCGAGGCCTGCACTTCCTGGCCGACGGCCGTACAGTCCCTGATTCCCCTCGCTACGGCGCCAGACTCCCCCGCCACAGGGACACAGGGTTTGGCGCCGCGGCTTCCAAGCGTCGGGCGGCTGTTCGAGTTGCCCTCCCTGTTGCAAAGGCTGAGGATCCCAGCCGTAGCCCGCGATCGTATGCCATCGTCGAGCTACCCCGCATTGACCGTGGCTGCCAGACCTACGCGGTCGTTAGCTTCCTTCGTGCCGGCGCCGGTCGCGACCGAGCCGCCCACGATCGTCTTATCCTTGCCCATGGCTGCCAAGACGGGAACTGACTCCACAGCGGCTCGGGTAGGCCCCACCCAGGGTCTGGCGCCCAGTCCGGTCGAGTCGCTGCCGGCCATCGCGGCCTTCGCCCCCTTCCGGATCGGCCGTACTCCGGAACTGAGATTTCCCCAGGTCCCCTCGCCGCAGAGTACGGGACTGTCAGAGGCCGGTCTGGACGAGTCCTATCCGCCCTACGTTGCGCCCGAACCGCAAGAGCTCAATGCCAACGCAGCGGTTCTCAAACCGATTTCCAGTCTGAAATTGAGCCGGCTCGCGCTCCCCACCGGCCGTTCAGCCGCCGCCATCCCCCAGCCTGGGTTCATTCCCATCGAATTCTATTGCCAGCGTGGTCTGGTGTCGCCTTGCCAGCGGTTGGCCTGGAACGCGCGACCGATGCCGCCGCTATGGCCGGAGTTTGCCATGCGCGTCGTCGTCGATCGTACGGACGATATCGCCACCTGGAAACCGGCCCCGAAGACCCCGGCAAACCGCGATATCCTATCCATTTCCGAGGCGGCGCGGCGGCGTAACAGAGAGCGTGCGATCAGCCGCCTCCTGAAGATTGCCGCCTGCATGGTGATGGGCGTATTCCTTTGGTTCGGAGCACGCGAATTAAAGATGGGCGGCTCGGCGGCGATCCAGAATCCCACCGCGTCCGCGGCGCCCGCGGCCATTCCGAGCGGCACGTTTCCGGCGGGCTCGGTGCCGACCGCCGCCGAATCGAAAGGCGTCATGGCAGGCCTTCGGCATGCAATCGCCAATCGGGCAGCCGCCAGCCAGACCGATACGCTGCAAGCAGGCATGCAGTCATGGGGCGCCGCTGCGAAATCGTGGGCTCCGGGTTGGTCGCGCAATCCCGATGGATACGTTCACCCGGGCGAACTGGCCCTTTTCCACCCCTCCCTCGGCTACAAGGATTACCGCCTGGAGTTCTTTGGCCAGATCGAAAACAAGAGCATGGACTGGGCCGTGCGCGCCCAGGACAAGCAGAATTACTACGCCATGAAGTTCACGGTCCTGGAAGCCGGCTTGCGGCCCGTGATCGCGATGACGCATTACCCGGTGGTGGCTGGCCGGAAGGGCCACAAAGTGGAGGTCCCGCTTTCGGTGATGGTACATAACAACACCCCGATTCACGTGGCGGTGGATGTACAGGGCAACCGCGTCACCGCTTCGGTTGAGGGACAGCAGGTGGATTCCTGGACCGACGACCTCTTGCCGGCGGGTGGTGTAGGGTTCTTCAGCGAGGCCGGCGAACGGGCGCGGCTTTACTGGATGAAGGTTTCGAAGAACCAGGACTGGTTGGGTGCGATTTGCTCCTACCTTTCCGATTCCAACGGGAATACCCGGGACACCGCGGACATCTGGACGCCCGGAATTCCGGGTGGTCCGGCGCCCAACGCCCCGGCACAACCCCAGGACGTGGCGCTGGCGGAAGCCGAGACCCGTACCAACGATTTCAGCGGCCCACAACGGGCCAGGATTTGGATTCAGCGGAGGATATGACCATGGAGTTCATGACGGGAACCGAGACGGGTGCACCGGCGATGCCGCCCGGAGTAACCTCAATCAACGATCTGAGATCGCAGAAGCGCGTGAGCCGCACGCTCTCGAAGGCGGTCTCCCTGCATCTGGAAGGCAAACTCGAAAGCGCCGCCCGGTTGTTGAGCAAGGCCATCGAATCCGGCGAGCATGAACCGGGCTTGTATTCCGCCCTGGGCCACATTCATTTTGAAATGCGCGACTATGACGCCGCCGCCGCGGTCTATACGCAATTGGTGGAGCTGGAACCGCTGCACCGAACGGCGCATTTCAACCTGGGAGTCTGCCAGGGCCATCTTCGCAACTGGAAGGCCGCCGTCGAATCCTTCCGGAACGCCACCGAAGCCGATGGCACGCGCTCCGATTCTCTGCTGGGCCTCGCCATTGCCCTGATCCACGGCTCACGCGCAGCCGAGGCCGTGGATCCGCTCGACAAGTACCTGACCATGTTCCCGGAGAACGAACAGGCCCTGTTTGCCAAGGCCGTGACCCTCCAACAGACCGGCCGGCACGCCGAGGCCGTGGAAAACTACCGCCGGGTGCTGGCACGCAATCCGCGATGCGAGGAAGCCCTCTCGAACCTGGTGGCCATGTTCCTGGAGAAGAAGGACCCCGAATCGGTTCGACGCTACGCCGAGATGCTGGCCGAGTTGCAGCCGGACTCTCCGGTGGCGATGGAAGCGCTGGCCAGCCTGGCGTTCGCCGACGGAGACTACCTGACCGCCGCGCGATATTGCCGCAACCTCTCGGAAACGGTCCCCGACCGCTACGAGAACTGGTTCAACCTCGGCGTGGCCTATCACAAGATGGGCAACCACCTGAAGGCCGCCCAGGCATACCAGCAGGCCACCGTCCTGAAGGCCGATTCGGCGCAGGCGCACCTGAACCTGGGGGTAGCCCATCAGGAACTGAGCGACCTGCCGGCCGCACGCGCATGCTATGAAAGGGCCCTCGAAATCGACGGCCGTCAGCCGGACGTGCTGTGGAACCTGGCCCTGGTGTTGGAACAGCAAGGCGAGCGGATCTGGGCCGAGAAGCTTTACGCCCGGATTCCGGACAACGCGCCGGAGTGGTGCGATGCGACCTTCCGTCTGGGCTACCTGCGCCTGCTGCGCGCCGAGTACGGCCCCAGCGCCGAGGCGTTCCGCGCCTGCCTGGCCAAGCGCCCGGACTGGCCCGAAGCGCATTTGAACGCCGGGATCGCGTACGCCCGGTCGGGCAACCCCGCGGAAGCCCAGCGATTCTTCCA
>PMTT01000362.1 GCA_003167275.1 Bryobacterales bacterium
GTCGAAATTCCAGTAACCGATCAACCCATTGGTAGGCGGAGCCACCATCGTATTACTTACCGTCACCGGCACGATCGCCGAAGTAGTCGCGTTGTGAGAGGTGTCATGGGCGATCGCGGTCAGGTTGTGGCTTCCATTGCTCGCCGTCGTCGTGTCCCACAAGATGGAGTAGGGAGCTGTCGTCAGGTCGGCTCCCAGGTTCACTCCGTCGAGTTGGAACTGCACGTCTGCTACCGCCACATTGTCGCTGGCCGTTGCCGTCAACGTTGTGGTGTTCGATACCGTCGCGTTGGCCAAAGGCGCAGTGATCGATACGGTGGGAGGAGTAGTGTCTGGAGTCAGTGTTGTCGCTGTGGCGGCGGAAGACTGGTTGGAGACATTCCCTGCCGCGTCATAGGCCGCCACCGTGTAAGAGTAGAGCGTGGAAGCTGCAAGGCCCGCGTCCGGATAGGATAGTGTGGTGGTTGTTGTACCCACCTGGCTCCCGTTCCGATACACCCGATAGCCCGCCACCCCGACATTATCGGTGCTGGCTGACCACGTTATATTGATCTGAGAACTGGATACAGCCACCGCCGAAACGTTGGCTGGGACGGACGGAGGTGTAGTGTCCGGGGGACCGCCGGTGAAATTGTAGATCGTAGCGATATCCGATGCGGTGAGTGTCCGGTTATATAAACGAACCTCGTCTATCACGCCATTCCAGGCATATCCATAGCCCGAGGCGCCGATATGTAGAGGCAGGTTGGTATTCCCCGGGGGGGTGAACGTGTCGCTGCCCACTAGCGCATTGTCCACATACAGTCTAGCCGTCGCGCCGTCATACGTGGCAGTCACCAGGTGCCACCCGCTGCTGATCGTCCCTCCCTCCGCGCAACCATTAGTCGCACCGCAAGAACCCGTCGCGCCAGAAGCGTTGCTCACCATGAATTTGTATGCCGTGCCGGTGGGATTCGTACCCAGATAAAACCCCGACCCGTAATATGTCTCCGCGATTCTCACATACGGGCTCTGGGCCGTGACCGCCGGGTTTACCCAAGCCGAGATGGAAAAGGTGTTCCCCAAGGGAATCGTCGGAGTGGACACAGAGTCCGTGACCGCGCTAAACTTCAGCGCCGTATTGATCTTTCCCGCCGTCCACGTGGCGCCGCTCACCGTGCCGTTATTCCCATTCCCCGTACTGTCGTGCGCCACGGTCCCCGAACCCTCGTCGAAATTCCAGTAACCGGCCTCCCCAACGAGGAGGGAATAAGGCGTCGAGAACTGCAAGGTGACGGGCGTCGAGGCATTCGCGCTCACGTTGATACCAGTGAGGCTGACATTGGTGAACCCTGCGAGAGATGCGGTCACTGTGTAAGTTCCCGACGGAAGCCCCAGGCTGGAGAAATTCCCGTTGGCGTCGGCTGTCGCACCGGCGCTGAAACCCGCGTTCGCGATATCGATGTGGGCATTCGGGACCGGAACGTTGCTCACGTCTTTGACCATTCCGGTGATATTACCGAGGCGTGAAACCGTGAGGTTCAAGGTCTTGGTCTGGCCGGCGGACAGCACTTGGCCGCTAACGGTATTGTTGAGATAGCCGGGGGCCGAAGCCGTTAAGCTATACGTGCCAGATGGTGCGTATAGGGCGTAAGTCCCAGTCGAGTCGGCGATCCCCGTCGCGAGAATCACGCCGCCCGATACCGCCTCAACCACCGCACCCGCCACCGGCGAACCGCTGTTAGTCACCGTCCCCGTAAACTCACCCGTGGAGACTCCCATCTGGACCGAGAGCATCGTGTCGGAGCCACCCAAAACCGCCGCCTGCATGCTAACGGCCGAAAAACCGGCTGCGGTGGCGGTGACCATGTAGGTGCCGGGGTTCAGGTTGGGAATGCGGAACAGACCATCGCTCGCAGTAGTGTAGGACTGGCTGTTGGCGATCACGGTAGCACCCGTGATGGGCAAACTGGACCCGTCCACTACCTGGCCAGTAAGGCTTCCCAGTGTAGCCGAACCCGGCGTGCCGCTTACAGCCCCAGCCGCATTCAACACCCCATATCCGATGTTCTGAGTCCACCCGGTGTTGGGGGTCTGGGCTGACCGTTGCAGTCGCTGGGCGACCGCAGCAGCCGAGAGATTCGGGTTGGCCAGAAACACCAACCCGGCGACGGCGGCGACATGGGGCGTCGCCATAGAGGTCCCGGACAGGTACGCGTAATTGAGAACTCCCAAGGGGTTGGTGTAAGTAGGTACGGTGGAGAGGATGTTGACGCCGGGAGCAGCGATCTTGACCCAATTGCCGAACGTGGAGAAACTGGCGGGTGCGTTATTGCCGTCTGTGGCGGCGACTCCCAGACCGTGATTGGCCGCACCGGGGTAGATCAATTGATTGTCGCCGGTGTTGCCGGCAGCCGACACAACCAGAGTGTTGTGCTCCCAGGCGTAGTCGATGGCGTTCTGCAACGTCTGGGAATAGCCTGCGCCGCCCAGGCTCATGGAGACTACTTGGGCGCCGGCGTTAGTGGCATTTTCAATCGCCTGCGCAATCACAGAGTCGGTACCGCTCCCGGTGTTGTCGAGAACCTTGTACACAATCACCTGAAGCGGGTAACCCACCGAAGCCACACCGGTCCCATTCCCGGTAGCCGCCGCTACAATCCCCGCGGTATGCGTGCCATGTCCGTGGTCGTCTTCCCAGGCGCACGTGGGGTTCGCCACTTTGGTGGCAACCAGCGCCTGGCTGGAGGCGAACAGGAACTGGCCACCTAGCGCGGAATCCGTGGAACTGCCGCCCTGGTTCTTGAAATCGGGATGGGTGCAGTCCGCGCCTGTGTCGAGAACGGCGACCTTCACCCGGTTTGTTCCCGCCGTAGCCGCCGTCAGGTACTGGTCGGGTATATAGTTCCACGCCTGCAGAGCCTGGATGTTGGTCAAGGCCCACTGCGTAGAATAACTGGGATCGTTGGGAGGTACGATGTTAGTCTTACGCACCCGGTTCGGTTCTACATAATCGACTGTCGGAAGGGCTGCCAGTGCCTTCGAGATTACGCTCTGGAGGCCCGGCGGAAGTTGGAGCAGATAGACGTTGAAGTGGCTGCTCAGCAGGTTCGCAAGCGCGGTGGGCGCCACCGGCGCGAGGACCGAGTTGATATTCGCCCCGGCCTGCAATTTGACGATGAGCTGGTTGGAGATGGTCGATTCGCCAGGACCGGCCGTGAACTCCTTTCCCGCCCACAAGCAATGGACGGCCGACAAGCCCAGGAGCAGCGCGACAAAACAATTGCGTTTATTGGACATTGAACTTAAACGGGGCAGCACACGTGGATAGAGGTGTTTGCCACTGACAGTACGCGCCCGAAGACTTCGCGCGTAGGGGTGGCCATTGACGAGAAGCCGTCCCGGATCCGTTGTAGAAGGTCAGGCGGCGCCATGAATTACATGATTATTATGTCACGAAAGGGACGTTGTAATAAAGGGAACAATCCCAATGGTAGTACTGTGACGGCGCTGGCTTTTCCGGCAAGGTGGTGGTACGGCGTCGGCGAGATTTTGCCGGTTGACGTGGATTCCTCCCGCGCTGCCGGATGGTTGCCTCGCGCCGCGCCTCCCGCGTGGACCAAATGGCGGCGCCCCGCCAGGACTAGACCAGAGCGGCGGGGCAGGATGGCTGGGTGCCGATTTCGGAGTGCTGATACCTTGTGACCTTTAGTTCTCCGTCGGCACCTTCTCGAGGTGATCGATCACCAGCAGATCCATAGGCGCCTTCCGTTTATCCAGCTTGAACCCATAGTTCTGCACGGTCCTGAAAATGGCGCCGCCAGGGTCTGCTGCCTCGCTGTTGCCCGCGGGGTTCCCGGCGTCGCCCCCTGCCGCTGCCCCTTTCATGATCATGAGCCCGGATCCTCGCGTGATATCCTCGAGGCTCATCTCCAGGGCGAAGTCGTAAGTGCCCTGTATCTCCGTCAGATCGACCACCGGACTTCCGAGGAATCGCCCCAGGATCTCCGCGAAGCCGGTCAGAGTCAGCTTCCTGAGCTGCATCTTCATGGTGCTGCCCGCGCCCATGCCGCCGCCCGCCACTGCCATTCCGCCGCCACCGCCGACGCCGCCGGACGAAAACACCATGCGCTGCCCCTCCGCACGCCCTCCGCCGCCACCTCCTCCCGGCCCGCCGAACTTCACGGTGGTGTCGCCCGCCGGGCCGCTTGCCGGATCGTCGGGAGCCGATGGAGTCAACTTCGCGCCGCCCTTGCCAACCACCAGCGCGTAGCTGTCGTGGGGCTTGGACTCGTGATGCACCACCAGCTTGAACCGGTCGGCCAACAGCGCCTGGAGCATTTCAGGAACCTGCTCTTTGGTAGCGCCCTCGGGCAGTTTCGCGACGATATCGAACCTCGTACTCGCCATCCAGTCCGGCCCCGAGATCTGGAAGTCCTTCAGGCGATAGGCGGTGCGGATGCAGTCCTTCAGCGCCACATTCTCGTAAGTCATCCGGCCCTCATCCACGCTCATCCCGATGCGCATCCTGCCACCCGTCATGGGGGCAGCCTCTTTGACCGAGGCGACCTCGAATTCCAGTTTGGAGGGGTTGGGCGCGGCGGACGGCGCCTGCCCGAACAGCGTGGAGACCGTCCACGCGAGTACGCTTGCACCCCAAACGATCGGCTTCATTTTATAAGTCATCGGGACTATAACGCCGCGGCGACGGGAAATGTGACGGATTTACAGGCCGAACCTGCCTGGGTCGCTCTTCCAGGGGTAGTCCAATGCTCGTATAGTGAAGGAGATGGCTGCAAATCCCAAGATCCCAATCGACTGGGGGGCTCGACGAGAGCGGTTTCGCGCCTACATGAAGGCGTTCAATCCGACCGCGCCGCCGATTGAGCCCATCGAATCGGGACTCGTGTCCTCAGACCTGCACGATTCACTCTTCCAAAAGATCGCGGCTCGGGCTGAGATTGAGCCGGGCAGCCAGCAAGTAGTGCTCGGTGGTATCGGTTCAGGCAAAACCACGGAATTGCTCCTCACGCAGAAGCACCTGCGTGATCGAGGGCTGCAAGCGATCTATATGGAGGCCTCACGCTACACGAACCTGGCGGAAGCGGGTCCGGGGGCCCTGGTGGCAATGTCAGGGTTGGAAATGGTCGAGCTGACAATGGGGAATGAGGCGGTTAGATCAGCCGCGCAGGAAATGCGGAAGTACGCGAACGGCCGGTGGGTGAGTACCGAACCCCATGATGGCTATTACGATGGCTATGACGATGGTGATCCCCAGGTTTTCATAAAAGGCAAGCTAACGTCGCCGACCCCTCTGGTGGCTGACGAAGTCAGGAGGATCAAGGACTCTCTGGAGGCGTTGCTGGAAACCTCCCGAGCCAAAGGGGACGTGGTAGCCATCTTCGACGGCTTGGACCGACTGCCCAGCGCTAGTCGGTTCTGGGAAGTCGCTTTGGCGGATCTGCTGCTGCTGAAGGAATTGGAGGTGCCGGTTGTAACGGTTGCGCCCTGGTCCATGCTTTATGACCCTAGTTCAACGTTGGCGGACCGGTTTGACAGGGTCCACGAGCTGAAGGCCGAGACATACGAAACGCTGCAGCCCAAGTTGGAGGCTGTTTTGCTTAGGCGGGATACGGCGAAACTGCTAAGTCCGGAGGATACCAGGACAATTTGCCATGCTTCTGGTGGTGTCATTCGAGATCTGATGACCATTGCCCGCGATGCTGGTGAGGAGGCATATGTCACGGATGCTGAAGTCATCGGATGGACCGAAATCGCGAACGCTGTACACAATCTGGGGCATAGTTATCTACGCGGTTTGAGCCCGTCGCAGATCAAGGCCCTCCGCTACTGGACGGAGGGAGAGAGCTTCGATCCCGGGCGTCCCGAAATACTGGAACTCCTCATGACTCGTCGCGTTCTTCAACGCTCCACTGGGAGGTACGGAGTGCATCCCGCCCTGGCCTCGCTTCTTCTCAAATAGCCAATGTCCAACGCTACTGAAACCGTTTTCCGAGTGGTCCGGGGGCTCGGTGTGCGCGATTCGAGAACATGGCTGGGATTGATTGTTGCCGATCCAGACTTCGAAGGGTTCCTTGCTGATCTGGAATCGGAGATATCGGCACAGATGGATCTGCCACTCCGAATTGTGCCGGCCGAACGTCTCGACGTCCACGACCTGAAGCGCCTACTCGCGGAACCTGACAGCGACTGCATCGCCCTCATCGGCTTGGAGAATTGGGGATCTGAGCAGTGGCAGGCTCTCGACGTCAATCGCAATGCGCTGGATCGCCCCGGTCCAATCCTACTCTGCCTGACAACCGATGCTGCTGACGCACTCGCCAGGTTCGCTCCGAACGTCCGAAGCTACCTCGGCAGTTTTCATGTGATCGGCCTGGACCAAAGCGGTATGGATAAGGAGGAGGTTGAACGGCGTCTCGACTCGCTGAGGACGCTCTATGGGCTCACTGACCAGCAGGTCATTGAGAAAGTGCAAGATGGCACTTTGCCTCCCGGGGCTCATTTTGTCGAATGGTTGATCCTTCTGGATCGAGGCGATCTGGTTTGAATCCGAGAAAAGATGCACAGGAGCGCGCTAGTGGTCGCGACCGGCAGATCCAGACGAAGCTGGAGGCGTACAGAGTCCCTTCGCCGAAGGATCTACTGAAGCAAATTCGAGCTTACCTCCTCTGGCAAAGGGACGAAGCGGACCATCCAGGCAACCAGGTCGAATCCGATCTGAAATCGAAACCCTCCGGCGGTCGCGTGCTCATCAATCTCGGACCGACCGTTGACCGTGGACCCGAGCCCCATCACTTCCACCTCTCTTCGGGAGCTCGACTCAGCTTTGGCATTACGGTTGCACGCGACGGGTCGAAGGGCCGACTGATTTCTTATCGTTTTGACTATCGCCAGGACAAGGCGCCGCGACTGCCGTTCATCCGATTTGAACTACGCGAATCGTCCCATCACGAGCCTCTGCGAGAGCCGATGGCCCACTTCCACCCCGGTATTGAGAACCTCAGATTGCCCACTGAGTTAGTGGACCCGTTCGACGTCCTCGATCTGCTGTTCTTTGTAATTGATCCTCACCTCAAATAGATGCCCTACGCCGCCGGCGCCGCCACCGCGTCCCCGTGGAACCGCACCGACACCAGCCGCGACACGCCCGGCTCCTGCATCGTCACCCCGTACAGCGACTGCGCCGCTTCCATGGTGCGCTTGGAGTGGGTGATCACGATGAACTGCGTCTGGTGCGACATCTCCCGCAAGAGCTTGGTCAGGCGGCCGATGTTGGCCTCGTCGAGCGGCGCGTCCACTTCGTCCATGATGCAGAAGGGGCTCGGCTGGTAGCGGAAAATGGCCATCAACAGCGCCACTGCGGCCAGGGCCTTCTCGCCGCCCGACAGCAGCAGCACGTTCTGCAGGCGCTTGCCGGGAGGCGAACACACGATCTCGATGCCCGAATCGGCTACGTTCTCCTGGTCGGTGAGCCGCATTTCGCCCGTGCCGCCGCCGAACAGCGTCTGGAAGATGCCCCGGAAGTTCGCATTGATAGCTTCAAACGCTTCGGCGAACTTCTGGCGAGACACCTGGTCAATGTCCTGAATCGCCTTCTCAGTATCGCGGATCGAATCGATCAGGTCCTGCCGCTGCGCGCCCAGGAACTCCTGCCGCTGCTGCGCCTCCTGGTACTCTTCCATGGCCGCGGCGTT
>PMTT01000077.1 GCA_003167275.1 Bryobacterales bacterium
TTGGCGGGAACCTCCGTGCGCGGATCGGTAGCATCCGAAAACGGCAAGTTCGTCGTAATGATTACCGCCGCCTTTTCCGCTCTCCCGGCGATCACCTGGAACAGCATCTCTGCACCTGCCTCGGCCAACGCCACGTACCCCATCTCGTCGATCACCAGCAGTTCGTACCGCGTCCAACGCGCGGTCACCCGGCTGAGTTCGTTCTTCTGCTTCGCTTCCACCAGTTCGTTGACCATCTCCGCGGCCGTGGTGAAGCGCACTCGTCTGCGTTGCCGGCAGGCCGCCACTCCCAGCCCGATAGCCAGATGCGTCTTCCCCGTGCCGGTTTCTCCCAGAAAAATCACCGGTTCGGTCTTGCCGATGTACCCGCCTTCGGAAAGGTGACGAATCAGCGTGGCCGGCAAGTGATGCGCGCTCTGGAAATCGAACTCTTCCAAGGTCTTCACCTTGGGAAAATGTGCCTCCTGTATGCGGCGCGCTGCCGCGTTCTGCTCCCGTTCCTCCACTTCGGCCGACAATAACGCTTCCAGAAAGCGGAGATGACTTTGTCTTTCTTTCCCCGCCTCCTCGGCCAACCGCACGGCCTGCATGGCCACCGTCGGCAGGCGCAGTGGTTTGCAGAGTTCACGGATCGCCGCGGCTTCCATCGAACTCGTGTCCGTGCTCATTGAATCACCTCCCCCGCCGGCGCCTGTCTCAGGAGCTGATCATAGGCTTCCATGGTCGGTTGCGGTCGCTCATAGGAAATCAGAGCCCCTAGTTCCACAACTTCCGGTTTCTTCTTCTGGAGTTGGTCCGCGGTCAACAGATACTGGATCGCAGCCGCATCTGAGCAACCCAGTTTGAGCGCCTCCTCGATGGCCTCCCGCAACCGCATCGCTCCGTGCTGCTGACCCAGCAGCAGGATCTCGATCATGGCGCGAGTCCCCGCCTGCTTCCCCTGTCGTTGTTGGAGCACCTCCCAGTAGCGGTCGTAGCTGGCCGGCCACCGCCCTTGTGCCCGCCATTGCTCCAAAGCCGTCGAACCCGCCAGCGCGCCTGGTTTCTTCTCCAGCACTTCCAGGTAGTGATCCAGATCGAGTACTTTCTGCTGCCGTCCGAAACACCGCTCATGCCGCGCCAGGCACTTTCCCTGGTGCCAGATCTCCACATAGGCCGCATGGATCTTGGCTTGGACTTCGGTCCCCACCGCCAAAGGCACCGAATAGAAGTTCGTCAGCACCCTCGCGCAGCCGCTGCTATTCACCTCCGGAAAGCGCACCGCCGCCAGATCGAATCCCTCTTTCGCCAGCGGCAACAAATGTTCCCGCTCCGCAGCCATGGCGGCGCCCACGCTCACCTGGCGGTCTCCCACCACGCGCTCTTCATCCTTCTTAGAGGCTTCCAGTAGCAACTCGTTCAAGTGCGCATAATCCCGTGCGACCGGAACCGGCACCAGATGATTCCGGCGAAAGAAGCCCCCTTCTCCTTCCACCCCTCCTTTCTCGTTTCCGCGCGCTGGATTGCAAAACTCGGCCGCGTAGCCCCAGTGCGACCGGAAGGCGATGAATCGGGCTGTCTCCTCGCGCTGCGATCCCCGCAGGATTCTTTGCACCGCCGACTTCAGATTGTCGTATCGCAGCACCTGGAAGACCCCTCCGAAATAGTCGAATGCCTCTTCGTGGCCATCCAGAAACGCCTGTTGACTGGCGTGCGGGTAGCCCGGTGAAACGCCCCCGTGCTCGCCATGCTGCGCAGACAGAACACCTGCACTTTCTGACTCTCCCCGCCCAACTCGGCGAACATCTCATACCAGTCCACCTGGCCTTCCTGCCCAAACGTATAGGATTGCGGCACGAAGGTCTCACGGTGGAGCAGCCCGATCTTCAGCTTCTTTTCCCGAACGTACGCCCGCACGGTCGTTTCGGCCACCTCGATTTCCGGTTTCTCCGCTCGCAGCCGGTCATAGATCCGGTGCGCCGTGTGCCGTTGCTTGCGGTGTACCTTCAGATCGTTCTCCAGAATCGTGTCGATGAACGGGATCGCCGCCTCCAGTTTCGGCCGCGCTCTCTCGATCGGCTTCCGCTCCTTCGGCACGGCGTCCGCCAGCGCTTCCCGCACCATGCGCCGGTGAATCCCCAACTTCCGCGCCACGCCTTTGATGGTTCCCACTCCGAACTGGTACTCCCGTCGGATGGCTTCGAATAGTTCCACGTCTTTTCTCCTGTTCAAAACCGGCTCCTTCCGGGCCTTCGCCCGAAACAGAATACCCGGTTTATGGTTTACAGGGGGGCCAAATCAGACTATCAAAGTGGGCCAAATCAGACTATCAAAGTGGGCCAAATTACAGTATCGAAGTGGGCCAATTCAGAGTAGCGAAATCACTTGTCGCACAGGATTCATCGACTGCCTCCTGGCCAGAGAAGCACAATGGAACGAAGCGACCTCAAATCCACCTTGCCGTAGATTCGAGAGGTGTCCGGGCGCCGATATCGTTACAAGTCGCCGATCTCAGGCAATGATGCACCCTGTTGGAGCATCTGGGTGGCCAGGCTATGGCGGAACAGATGGGAGCCGCCACCGAGTTCGCGAACCCGGTTGACGGCGCTTTCGCCCGGATGAATGCGCGACGGCTGGAACAATGCGGCCGGTCGAGAGATAGTCTGCGATAGCCGCTCCTACTTCGGATGACAACAGCATCTGTGCCACTCGCTTTCCTTTGCCATGCGCCGTGATCAAACCGGCATCCCAGTCGAAATCCTCTGACTCGAGGACCACTACTTCGCCGGCTCGCAATCCGAGACGCGCCGGCAGGATCAACAGGGCGTAGTCCCGTTTGCCTATACCGGTTTCTCTGTCACAGGAGCCCAATGTTTTCTGGATCCGCTCTGCGGGAAGAACCTTCGGCACGTGGGAAGCGACCGGGTAGCAATGGTGGGGACACACGTCGCCAAGTCGATATCCACTTCGGCGCTCGGTAGAAATGTA
>PMTT01000599.1 GCA_003167275.1 Bryobacterales bacterium
ATGATCAGCACCACGGCGGTGCCTTCGGGCGATCGCGGCGGCGCCAGTTTGGCGGGCAGAGAGCGCTCCAGGGGGTCCTCCTCCTGACCTTTCTTGTCCACGTAGATGTTGTGCTCGCCCGCAATCCACACCAGGCCGCCGCCCTTCTTCACGTACTCTTCGAGCGCGGCCTTACGGGGTGCGGGGATGGATTCCATGTCCCAGTTGTTGATGACGATGAGCTGGAAATCGTCGAGCTTGTCGGGAACCCCGCCGGTATCGTGCGAAACTTCGAATTGGTTGGCCTCGAAGGTACGGACCAGATGCTCCTCGCTTTGGGCGGGGTCGTGGGAGACGAACAGGACGCGCGGGCGGCGCAGGGTCAAGGCATCTTCGAAGCGGGCCTCCCCGAGATCGCCGGCCGAAATCTTCCCGGCCATCGCGATGGCGCCGACCGAGTTGACGCTGGCCTGGAGACGCAGATGGTTGACCCCCGGAATTAGGTCCACCTGGCTGTTGCCGATGGACTTGCCCTCCGCCGTCATCTCGACGGTGCCGTGTGCCGCGCGCGGCGATTCCACGGTGACTTCAATCGGGAAGCGCTCGCCGCTGAAGACCTGCCCGGGCAGGGCGATGGATTCCAGCAGAAGGCCCGGTTTGGGACGGCCGGCCAGCGGGACGGTATCGATGGGAATCCCCAATTGCTGNNCCGTCCTTGGGGCGCTCTTCGCGCGCGGCGCTTCGGGTGGCACGGGCAAAGGGGATGACGTGGGTCCAGTGGCGTCCGCGCGAGCGCTCCACGCGGTCGGCGAGCGCCGATTCGGTCTTGAGGTCTTCCGCCGACACGCTCGCCGAGGTGTCTGCCAGGATGGCGACGGCCATCTTGGTCTCGTACACTGTGATGCGCGGCTGGGCCAGCGCCAGAGCGATGGCGGCGAACGCCCCGGCCTTGAGCAGCAGCGCCGTGCGCCGGGCGGACATGCGCCATTCCCAGGCCATCCACGCCACCGGCAAGAGGAGCAACAGGAGTGCCCATGGGTGATCGAAAGTCATCGGCGGACCTCCAGCGGGACGGTGGCTTTCCGCCGCAACAGGACCGGCCGCGAAATACCGGCGATGCGGCGGAACCGTCCGAACAGGATCCATTCCGCCAACAGGCCCGCTGCGCCCGCGACCGCCAGCCAAGGCCACAGGTCGCTCGCACTCTCAAAGACCGGCGGGAATTTCGGAATGGTCTTTTGTGCATCCGCGGGCGGCTCCCACTTCGCATCCCACAGTTGCGGCAGAGTGAGCGAGTACAGGTATTCGCGGTCGCCGGCTGCCACGCGCACGGAGCCGGGCGTGCCTGAGAAGAAATTCAGAGCGCGGTCGTGGATGGTGAAAGGCAGGGGCGACCCATCCTGGGTGGTCACCTTGACGTCCTTCTCGGCCACGTCCTGGTCCATGACCAGCTTGACCGTCCCGACACTGCCGCCCGCTACTTCCCAACGGCGGAAGATCTCGGGTGAAATCCAGCGCAGCAGGTTGGCGAACAGCAGCGGAGTGGCCAACTCGTAACGCATGCCGGAAAGCACCGGGTGGAAGCCGAGGACCACAATCTTGGGCTTGCCCGGACGGGACACAATCACGGGGCCCTGCATCACCTCGCCGATTCGGCCGTCGGTAGGAGCAGGATCGAACACGGAAGTTCTTTCGAGCTTGAAATCCTTGGTGCGAAGGCCGGCGGAGGCCGGGTGGCCAGCGTCCCAGCCTTGGAATGCTTCGTTTTCCACCACCGTGCGAACGGGGATGGGCGAACCCTTGGCGGGCGGGTCGATCCAAATGGAATCGGCGGTGGGAGGCTGGGGCGGAATGAAGCGATCGAGAATGACTAAGCCCTTATCGCCGGCCTTGTATTCGGCTGGCTTCCGGTAGACGGCAGCGACGCGCGGCGTGGCGGAGAGGACCGGCCGCAAGAGCTCCGGCTCGTTGGAATAGACCGTCACGGGCAGCATGGGCTGCGCGGGCAACTCCAGCTCGGCGTAGTCGTCGGCGGGGAATGCATCATGCGGCGTCAGGTTCACGCGGAGGATCCCGGCGGAGCTAGTTCGGTATTCGAAACTGGCTTCCTTGTCGGCGCCGGCCGGGAGCGTGAGGTGTTGCGAGCCGGCCGGAATCCTGCCATTGGCGCCCGGAGGGCCGAAATCGATCGCCAGGGTCACGTCACGCGGCCGGGTTCCATAGTTGTGCGTGGAGATGTAGATTTCCCAGAGGTCCGGATCGGTGGCGGAGCGGCGCATGCCGATCTTGCGCAGTCCGGCGTTCTCCACGGGGTCGGAGACCAGGAGGACGCGCAGGTTGCGGGGCGTCGCAGCGGCGTTTTCGGGGTCGCGCTCAATGGTGCGGCCGGAGCCGACGAAGGCGATCTCTCCCGCGCGTCCGCCTTCCTGCGACTGGACGTGGCGGGCGAAGGCCAGCGCCTGGTCGAGGTTCAGCGCGGTGGCGCCCGGTTCGGAAGACTGGATGGCCGTTTCGACTTTCCGCCGGTCGGGCTCGAAAGCCGTGGCGGGAGTGGCCATTGCGTCGGCGCGAACCAGCATGACCCGGTCGCGTGAAGGGAGTGCGTGGAGGTAGCGGCGGGCCCGGTCGCGGGCCAGTTCCATGAGGGTCGTCTTACCCGAGCGGGCTGCCATCCAGGCGGAGGTTTCGAGAATGATGACGTGGTCGCGGCCGGCCCGGGCAGGGGTGCCGAGACGCAACTGGGCGATGGCCAGGAGCAGCAGGGCCATGCTCAACAGTTGCAGGATCAGGGACCACGGCTGTTGGATGTGCTTGCGTCGCGCGGCTACCGCGGGTTGCTCGGCGGCCACCCAGAAACGCAGGGTCGAAACGATTTGCTTGCGGCGTGAGCGGTCGAGGAGGTAGATGGCGACGCTGATGGCCGAGAGGGACCCGAAAACAGCAAGGAACTGGAGGAGGGAAAGATTCAGGAAATACATAGGAAGACCTACTGTGGGGTATGCTTTAGCTTGCCCAACCAATTTGTTTGAAGACGCGGCAAGCTAAAGCATACCGTACCTCGCATCACGCTATCCCCTTTACTCGGACCAAATCGCCGAAGATCACGGATTCCAGCGTTTGCGATGAGGCGACACCGGCGTAGCGGCCGCCGCTGCGCATCGCCAAGGTCTGAATGATGGAGCAGTATTCGTCAAAGGCCCGGGTGTAACGCTCCCTCGCGGCATCGTCGAAATCCAGTTTCAGTCCGGCGCCCGTCTCCGCATCGCGCAATTCCAGCTCACCAGTCCAGGGGGGCGTCCGGTCTTCGTCGGCCCATACCTGCACCAGCATCAATTCGTGCCCAAAATCGGAGAGATACTGCAGCGCCCGCTCGCAGCCATTGTCATCCAGGAAATCGGAGATGATGATCACCAGGCCACGATGGGAATAAGTCCCGATGAATTCCCGCACCATCGAGAGGTAGTCCGTAGCGCCCGCAGCCGTCAGCGCCTTCAGCGAATCCATCACGCCGGGGAAGCGGTGGCGTCCGCCCGTCGAGAAAATGCGCGGAGAGAGGCGACTCGAAAACCCATGGACTTCGATGCTGTCGAGCCGCACCAGCCCGACGTAGCACAGCGAGGCCGCCAGCTTCCGGGCATAGTCGAACTTCTGCCCACCGTAAGCCATCATGGAATCGCTCATGTCCAGCAGCATGCGGACCGGAACCCGCGGTTCCACCTGGAACATCTTAAGAAACAGCTTCTCCAGGCGCAGAAAGGCGCGCCAGTTGACGGCCCGCAGGTCGTCTCCGTGATGGAAATTGCGGTGGTCGAGAAACTCCTGACCGGCGCCGGCGAAGCGGGACATATTATGGCCGCCCACCAGCCCGGCAAACGATTTCTGCCAGTGAATGGTGAGCCGCTCGAGTTTTTCCAGAAACTCGCGGTCCAGCAGCGGGGCGGATGCCATACGATTCCTACGCGACGGAGGTTTGCGCGGTTGCAGCCTTGATGAGGGCCTGGAGGATGGTTTCGGGCGTCTGGCCGTCGTGATGCGCGTCGAAATTCAGGATGATGCGGTGGCGCAGGACCGCGGCAGCCACGTGTTGCACGTCTTCGATGGACAGATGGAACCGGCCCCGCATGAGGGCCAGCACGCGTCCGCATTCCACCAACGCCTGGGCGCCGCGCGGCGAACTGCCGTATCGGATATACTTCTTCGAGAGTTCGTGGGCCTCCTTCTGCTCGGGCTGGGTGGCCATCACCAGGTGGATGGCGTACTCCTGCACATGGGGGGCCACCAAAACCTCACGGCACACCGCGCGAACCTCCATGATGTCGTCGCGATCCAGGACGGCGACCGGGACCATCTCCTCGCGTTGAATGGTGCGCTCGACGATCCGGTGGAGCTCCTCGCGGGTGGGATAGGTGACCAGGATCTTCATGAGGAAGCGGTCGAGTTGGGCTTCGGGAAGCGGATAGGTACCCTCCATCTCGATAGGGTTTTGGGTGGCCATTACCAGGAAAGGCATCTCCAGTTCGTGAGTGGTGGTGCCGCTGGTGACCGTGCGTTCCTGCATGGCTTCGAGCAAGGCCGACTGGGTTTTCGGCGTCGCGCGATTGATCTCGTCCGCCAGCACCAGGTTGGCGAAGATCGGGCCAGGCTGGAAACGAAGGGTCTTGCCGTGACCTTCGGTATCGATGATCATGCTGCCGACGATGTCGGCGGGCATGAGGTCGGGAGTGAACTGGATGCGCGAGTATTTCAACTGCAGGGCACGGGCGAGCGTGCGGAGAAGGGTAGTTTTCCCCAATCCGGGAACGCCCTCCAGAAGCACGTGGCCGCCGGCCAGAAGGCAAATCAGCACACTTTCGACGACGTCGTCTTGTCCTACGATGATTTTGGCGATTTCGCGGCGTACTGAATTGAGCCGTTCAACGGCAAGTTGGAGTGTCGCTTCGGATCCCACGTTTTTCATTGTAGTGCACGCGGAACGCCAAAACCGGAGGGTGGCTAGAAAAGCTGGGGTTGGGGGTTGGGGGTTGGGGAAAACGCACTCCGGGCTGCTTTCGGGGAGGATCGCGAAGCGGTTGGCTTCCCTAACCCCCAGCCCCTAACCCCCAACCCCTGTTTTTCTTATGCTTCGGTGTGCAGACCGGCGCGCTGATCGATCTTACCGACCAGGATCCCCAGAACTACGGCCATTTCTTTAAGAGCTTCGCGGGCCTGATCCGGAGCGGCAGTCTTGATCAGACGGTACCAACACTGCATCACTTTGTAGTCGATGACCAGGAGGCGGTCTTCGAACGCCTCCAGCTCGAGTCCAGCGGCGTGTTCGAGCAGGTAGGTCAAAACCTGATAATCGCGTTGCAGGGACGCATGCAGCGGATCCAATGGCTCCGCAGTTTGCAGACGTTGCTGTACCTCGCCGACGCGGAAACGGCTGTCTACGATAGCGTGCGACGATTCGGCTAATTCCTGTTGGTTGCGCAACAGCAGAATACAGCTATAGCGAAACCAATAGGCGAACAGTGCAAGCGAAAACCCGATAATTAATATGCTTGCCAGCATCGTTTTGTACGCTAAGCACCTGTTTACCTGGCCACTAGTACTAGGCCAGCCATGACGAGTCTAGCACCCGCAAATGTGCGGCGCAACTCCTTTTCCCCTTTTTTTGCGCCATTTTGTACTCCTAACGGATTTTTGATGTGTAATCTAAAGTCAAACGATAGTACTATGTCGGGCAATCTACTCAGAGACCAGCTCTGTGTCGTGCCGCTCCCTCCCCCGCGGCAGCCAAAGGAACCACACTCGGCCTACGTTGATGGTCTGCGGCCGGTACCCTGTCGCCGCGATTCGAATGTGGTGGGGTTCGGCGAGGGTAACCAGGTCGAAGGCTCCCGACTGATCGGCATCGGCATGGTAAAACGGCGGGCGTCCCGAAGGATCGTCGTCAACGCTGGCCCAGGGAACGGGCTGGTGAGTGGCCGCGTCACGCACCGTTCCAACTACATGCCAGGTAGCCACCCCGCGGGCCGCGATGCGGGATGCTGCGAAACGGACTGCGTCACCAGACCATCGGAAGGCCAGGTAAACGCATGTAAACAAGAGAGCAAAGCCGATTGCCAGCCGCAGAGCGTACCGCACATAATGGCGGCGCCGGTCAGCCGTTTCCTCTTCATCGAAGGTAACCGGACGAAAATCGTCGGGCTGCACGCCTCGATTGTAGCGAATCGGTCCGAGAGGCTGATTTACGACGGTAGGGGCAACGCCGAAGCACGGCTCCCGGGGGCGGCGTTCGGCGCGGACTTCCCCCGACCGCCGATTCATAGTGTCTGTCGGCTGGGCAAGCTAAAGCAAGCTAAAGCATGCCCCACGTATCACTTGGCCGTCAGGTTAGGCGCGTCCGGATGGGTCTCTACGGGGTTGTGGACTGGCTTGATGGTCCGTAGAAAGGCGTAGACTGCTCCCAGGTCTTCGGGCGGCAATTGGGAAAACGCCAGCCACGGCATGAGAGTAAACGCTCCCGGACCGACGGCTTTCGGGGCGGCCCCGGCCGCATACTCTTTGTAATCGTAGAACTTCTTGAGGAAATACTCCTCACTCCACTTGCCGATTCCCGTTTCCAGATCGGGGGTAATGTTGGCGCTCACCACCCTGCCCACGGTCGTCGCAAACAACTGGCCCCCCGCCAGTTCCTTCCCCGGAATGGGCTGGCCTTTCTCGGCCGGCGTATGGCAATCCATGCAGCCACCCAGCGACACCAGGTACTGGCCATACTTCAATTTGTCGGACCGGTCCGGCGAAGGCACACGGCCGGCGGGTTGCGGAACTCCCTTGATAAAGAGGAAGACCGGAAAATCCAACTGCGTGCGCGGCAACGGATTCTTGACCGGACTCAGGGAGTTCAGGTAAGCCACCAATGATTCTACGTCCTCGTCGCTCAGATTCCGGTAGCCCGTGTAGGGCATCAGAGGAAAGAGGGCGCGGCCGTCGCGATCCACTCCCTCGCGGATGGCCCGGATCTTCTCGCCGTCCGTCCAATTCCCGATCCCGGTCTCGGGATCGGGGGTGATATTGGGTGCTACCACCGTCCCCGGCAGGCCGTTCAACAACCCGGACATGACGTTTCCGCGGCCCCGGCCGGATTCCACCACGGGCCCTCCGACGCGGGCGAAGTCACGCTCGGAATGGCATCCATCGCAGTCCGAGAGATTTTGAAAGATGAACTTACCGCGAGCGATGCGTTCGGGCGTCATGGCGACTTTGATGGCGGAAGGCGGGACTCGGGCCGGGTTTCGAAGATACAAATACGCGAGCCCACAGGCCGGCAGGCCAACGATTAAGAGAAGGATGACCAACAGGATTTTTTTCCACATGAGGAGAGCAGTATAGTATAAAAGCCCAGAGCTTGTTTGATCCGTGGCACAGGCATTCTTACCTGTCGGGAATTGCTGCTTTCTCGCGGGACATGCCCCACGGTACAACTCACGGCCGGGTCGAGTCACGCACGCTTGCCGAAAGGACACGAAAGAGAGAGAGAAGGAAGCAGAGAGCGCAGAGAGCGGGAGTCAGGCAACGTTAGGGCGGAGGACGTTAGGGCGGAGGTGGACGGTGTGCAGGAGCGTCAGAGCAAAAATAAGCATAGATTGGCCCAGTAGTGGGTCGTGAAGGGCCTGATCAACGCAACCCCAACACAGGCAAGAATGCCCGTGCTACGGCACGGATGCCCGTGCCACTACGCTTGCTTCCAACTCGTCCAGGGCGCCGGCGAAGAAGTGGTCGGCGGCCTCGATCCAGATCAGTTCCTTCGGCGAGGGCAGGCGCTCGTAGAGCGCTTCCATCTCGTCGCGCGGGGCGTACTGGTCGTGCGTGCTCTGAATGATGATCTTGGGGACCGCGCAAGCTTCGAAGTACTCCGTGGAGCCGAAATGCGTGGGAAATCCGACGGCCATCAGCCAACGGGCGCCTTCGATGTCGCAGCCGAGGCGGGTGATGGCGCGCGCTCCGAAGGAGAATCCAGCCAGCGCGAAGGGCAGCGCCGGATAGCGCGCCCGCAGCCAGGAGAGCGCGGCGCGGGCATCTTCGATTTCTCCCGTCAGATGCGCGTGCTCGCCCTGGCTGGCGCCGGCGCCGCGGAAGTTGAATCGCAGCACCACCGCCCCGGCGCGGCGCAGACCGCGCGCCATCCGGTAGACCACCTTGTTGTGCATGGTGCCGCCGTGGAGCGGGTGGGGATGGCAGACCATGGCTGCCATCAGCGCTTCCCGATCCTCGGGCTCCTCCAAGAGGGCTTCCAGGCGGCCTGCGGGGCCGGGGATCCAATGCGACTCGATACGCCGGGCCACGTCAGTTGGTGCGGTAGTTGATGAACTGCATGTCGATGCCGAAATCGCTCTCGCGGAGCAGCTTGATTGCGGCCTGCAGCACGTCGCGGTCTTTGCCGGCCACGCGCACGAAGTCGCCATTGATGGAAGCCTGCACCTTGAGCTTGCTGTCCTTGATCTTCTTAACGATCTCTCGCGCCTTTTCGATCGGGATGCCTTGCTGGAGGGTGACCTCCTGCTTGACCGTGGACCCGGCGGCCTGGATGATCTCGCCGTAAACCAGCCCCTTCAGCGGGACCTTGCGCTTCACCAGTTTGCCCTCAAGGATATCGATGACCGCCTTGAGTTTGAATTCATCCTTGCTAGCCAGCAGGACCTTGTTGTCTTTGTCGACGACTTCGATGGTGGAGTGGGAGTCCTTCAGGTCGTAGCGTTGCTGAATCTCTTTCTGTGCCTGCTGCACGGAGTTGTGCACCTCAGGCATTTCGATCTTGGAGACTACGTCAAAGCTGTTGTCAGGCATAGGTTAGTCCAGTGGCAGGGGGTCCGGGGGGGTATCGTCGCCGGCTGGGCCGCCGGTGTCGGGAGTCTTGTCACCAGGAGCGCCGCCGGTCTGGGGCTCGGGTTTGGGCGTCAAGGACAGGGGATGCGACGAGGTCGACCAGGAGCCCAGCATCGGTCTGATTTCCCGCATGGGCATGGGGGTGATGCTGGTTGGGGGCCGTTCCGGTTGGCCCATTCGTGTGACGGGACGGCTGAACTCGGTGCGTATGGACGGACGAGGATTCCGCGGTTCCGACGCGGGGCTCTCCGGTTCCGTGGAGTCGAGCTCCAAACCCAGAATGGAGGTGGAACGGATCTTCATGGGACTCACGCGGCGGACCGGTTCGACGTGAGGCGGCAGTGTCGCGGCCGGCGGGGGCGCCGCGGGAACGGGCGGCTGCGGCCGCGCAGGGGCGGTCTCGGGCGTGGTGACGGCGGATTTCTTGGTACTCAGAGCGGCGAGCACTCGGCCAGTGATCTCGTCCACTATTGTACCCATGGACGCGTCCAGTGCCACAGTCACCGCGGCGCGGACCTGCTCCGCATCCACCACGGCGACGAACGGGACGGCCGCTGGAGTTCCCTGGCCTCCGTGTCCCTTCCCTTTGGCCGCTGCGCCAGGATTGGCCGCTTCCGCCCGTGCCGCGGCGGCGGCCTCGGCCAGCGGCTTGACGGCGGCCAGCAGGGCGCTTGCTTCGAAGGGCTTCCGCAGCGTCCCGTCAGCTTCCACGCGCTTGACCTGGATTTCATCCAGGGATTCCAGGACGCCGGCCGTGAGGATCACGCGCACGTGCCGGTGGCGCGGGCTCATCTTGAGGTACTGGCAGATCTCAAAACCGGTGCGGCCAGGCATCACCGTGTCGGCCAACACCACATCGGGATCTACGTCATCCAGGCGGATCAACGCGGAATCGGAGTTGCTTACGGTGACGACCTCGTAGCCCTCATCGCTGAGGATCCGCTCGCCCATCCGCTGAGCGTGCGGGCTGTCGTCCACCAGGAGGATCCGGCTCATTTGGAAGGCTTCGTCGTTGTCGCCCCGTCCGGCAATGGCTTGAGATTGTCCACCGTCTTCCTGGAAAGCCCAGTCTTGATGACATCATTGACAGACGTGTACGGCCGCATGGCCATAATCCTCTTGGCCATCAACCGGTTGATGCCGGGCAACTTCGCGATATCGGCTTCCGGGGCGGAATTGAGGTCCACGCCGGTGCGCGTGATAGCGACGGGCTGCAGGGGCTGTGCGTTCGGGACGGTGCGAGGCGTTCCGCCCGCTGCAGGCGTGGGTGGAATCGGAACGGCCTGTGCCGGGGCGGCGGTGTTTTGGGCGGTTGACTGAACGACCTGAGCCGGGGGTGGGGTGGCTGCCGGCGCCGGGTTGCCCTGCGCGGCCGCCGAACTGGCTTGTGCCGCGGGGTCGCGCGCGTCTTTCAGGTTATTAATCGCGCTAGCGTCGGTGACCACCGCGGCGGTCACATCGGAAGAAACGCCCCCGGGGCCCGCGGCGATAGCCGGCACGCTGGCCGGGATGCTGGGACGGAAGCCGGTCATCTGCGGGGCGCCCGATTTGGCCGCTGCGAGGGTGTCGGCGTGTTGCGCGAAAGGCTCCCACATACGCCCGAGCAGGCCGCGCTTCGAGCGGTTTTCCGACTCATACTTCTGCCAGGCATAGCGTACGGGATCAGCTTCGGGAACCGCGCGCTTCATGGCCTCCAGTTTGGCCTTGGATTCCTGCACATGCACGCTGAGGGGGTAATCCCTGACGATCCGGGCCAGCGCATCCGCCTGCTGGTTTTCAAACTTGTCGCCCAGGCGCCCGTAGGAATCGGCCAGCAGCCAGAGCGATTCATCCCCCTGGCTGTACAGCGGGAACTGGTTGACCGCTCCCTGCAGCCGGTTAGCGGCGGCAGGCAGACTTCCCTTGTGATGGTAGAAGAAGCCGACGTTAAATTCCTTGTCGGCCAGGACTTCCTGAATATTGCGCAAATACTGTTGGGCTTCGGGAGCGAACTTGCTGTTGGGGAACTGCAGCACCAGTTGCTTGCACTCCTCCTCGGCGCGCAGGGCGTGGACCGGGTCGCGGTCGGCCTTATCCATCTGGTTGAACTGCATCTTGCAGATTTTCTCCTGCGCTTCGGCCGACTCTTCCATGGCGGGATAGAACAGGATGAAGTCTTTGTACTCCGCTTCCGCCTGGGCAAGGCCGTGGGCGCCGGCCTCCTGATACCAGCTATCGGCAATCGCGAGTTTAGCCTTGGCCAAGTACTCGCTGGTGTCGTAGGTGTTCATGAGGGTCTGCAGCGTAAGGCGCGCCCGTTCGAAGCGGCTGTGCTCGATATCCTGGATGGCCTTGTCGAAGAGCACCTTGTCGGGCTGCTGGGTGTCTTTGGTAATGGGGTTGGCGTACTTCTTCCTTTTGATACCGCAGGAAGTCAGGAGAAGCGCGAGCGCCAGAAGCACCGCGAGATTACGAATGGCGAGTCGAAGCATAATCAATCTGTCCGGGCGGCCGAAGGACCCCGATACGGGCCGTTCCGGCCGCGCCCCGTTTACACTCTTACTGCAGTGGCATTGGCCGCGATTTGACGCATTTCCAGAACCGTCGCCTGGGGGTCCGGACTGTGAAACACAGCCGACCCTGTGACGATCCAATCACACCCCGCCCGTACCACTTCCGCCAGATTCTCCTGGTGAACGCCACCATCGATTTCGATCGGCAACGCTAAGTTCCTCTCCCGCCGTATCCGGTCGAGCTTGCGAACCTTCTCGAGAACGTACGGGATCAGTTTCTGTCCACCAAAACCTGGATTCACGCTCATCAATAGCACGTAGTCCGCCACTCCCAGAACATCTTCCAGGACGGAGACCGGCGTCGCCGGATTCAGCACGATCCCGGCCAGTGCTCCGGCGTTGCGAATCAGACCCAAGGTAGCGTCCAGATGCCGGCAGGATTCGTAGTGAACCGAAACCGAATTGGCGCCGGCCTCGACAAACCCCACTACGTACCGCTCGGCGTTTTCGATCATCAGGTGGACGTCTAAATGCAGCTTGGTGGCCTTGCGAATGGACTCTACAACCGGCGGCCCGATGGTGAGATTGGGGACGAAGTGGCCGTCCATGACGTCCAGATGCAACATCTTGGCTCCGCCACGCTCGACGCGGGAGATCTCCTCGGCCAGGCGGGCGAAGTCCGCGGATAGGATTGAGGGAACGATTTCAACCATTTGCGGGATATTCCGATTTTATCACAGTGGCAAAGAAGCCGTCGCCGGAATCGCGTCCGGGAATCCGCCGCATGGTCTCGACGATGAGTTCGGGCGGAACGGAGGCCACCACCGCTTCGTTCTCCTCCGGCTCGAGCGAGCATGTGGCATAAACCAACAGGCCGCCGGGAGCGAGCGCGGTCCGGGCATTCGCGAGGAGCGCGGCTTGGCGGCGCGGGAGGTCCTCCAGGTCGGCGGGCGTAAGGCGCCACTTGATCTCCGGATTACGCCCCAGTGTGCCGGTACCGCAACAGGGAACATCCACGAGAATGCGGTCGAACAGGCGGCTGAAAGGGAGCGGGCGGGCGCCGTCGAGAACGACGAGATTGGGGGTAAGGATCTTCATCTGAACGATGCGCTGGAAGTGGATGTCGCAGGCGACGGCGTGGGCGCCGGATTCCAAGGCTTGTGCGGTTTTGTTGCCTGGGGCGGCGCAGAGATCGAGGAAGGAATGGCCGGGGGCGAGGCGGAGGAGCGGAACGATGGATTGGGAACCGATATCCTGGCGGCGGGCGGGGGGAAGATCTTCGACCTTAGTGGGGCGGACACCCTGGTCCGCACGGGTCCCCCCGGACCCGGCTTCGGCAATCGAATTGACATCTGGTTGCATGC
>PMTT01000314.1 GCA_003167275.1 Bryobacterales bacterium
AGCACCTCGTTCAACAACGCCGGGCTGCCCGGGGTGGGCTACAGCCAGGATCCGTTCGACTACAACACCTTCACGCACCACACCAGCTACGACACCTACGAGCGGATCTACGAGCCCGATATGCGCGAGGCAGCGGTGGAAGAAGCACTGACGCTCTACGCTCTCGCCAACGCGGACCAGATGGTGCCACGCTGCTCGGCTGCCACTTTGCCCGCGCCTCCCCCAGGCCGCGGCGGCGGAGGTCGGGGTGCCAATGCCAACGTGCCGGTCACGCCGGTGGCGCCGTTCGCGTTGCCCCAAGGGGTGAACGCGCCCGAGCGTCCCAGCCCTTGCACCGCGGCGCCGCCCGCCCAGGCCGCGCCGGTTTCCTGGCCGGCGGCGAACGCGCCGGGCCAGTAGCGGTAAGCGCGCGGCGACGGCATCATCGGATACAACGTGCCGCGGCAGTACGAAGTGGCGATCGACTACCCACCCTTCCCCATTTCGCTGGCTTCCTCGGGTTAGTTCGCGCGCTCCGTAGCGCGAACTATCAGGTGTCATGGACAGGATCGGGACTCCAGGTCATTCCTCTCCTGGCCAAACGACATGGCTACACGTTCCTTGGTCGCCGGGGCATTCTGGGAAGTTAGTCCTCCGAGGATGCCATACCATCAACTTGCCTGTTAACGCCCATAGCCGTAGAATTGCAGCGTCTGTCTGCTCCGGGCGTGTGGTCGGCCACTCGGAAACAACTTCCAGAAAAGTGGATATCGGAAAGTACCGTGGCGGGGTTCTCCGCGACCGTAACCGCTGCACACTTGCATGAGCGCACGCAAGGAATCCGAACGTGGCTGGCGCCACCGCATTGCCATAGGGCAATAAACCGCGCGACATGCTTACTGAATCAGCGTTGTCGCCAAAGCCGTCAGTTTGTCGTAGACCGCATCTTGGCTTTCCCGTGCCAACTCTCCCGCCAATGCAGCCAGGAAGTACCACAAATCGCCGACCTCTTCCGGCGTTTTCTTGTACTGGGTAGCGATACCGATACCGAGTTGATAACTCACGAAGGCAGCGCAGAATCTCCGCGCGAGTTCTCTGTTCACTTTACTTTTATCAAGCATGGTCCGCAAACCTCCAATGTTTAGTTCACCGTTCGTAGGGTATGCTTTATTCAGCCCTGCCCAGCATACAACGAAGGCCCAAAAACCCGCACATACCGGTCAACGCGCCGGCCCGGCATTGATCTGCTGCTCGATCGCGGGTGCTTCGCGGAGCCGGCCTGTGGCGCGATAGAGGCCGGCGAGCCTGCGGGCATGGCCGGCTATTCGTTTCTGGATCGGCCCTATCCGCGAAGGACCTCTTCGCGAGGCCGCTCTTGCCCGGCGCCAGCGGTGGATACAAGAGTCCCTCACCCGGAGTGCCCGTAACGGGCACCACGCAAACCAGTGGAAAGCGCTGGTCGCCGATCACGTCCGGATCGCTCACGACGATGCAGGGTCTGACGCCGCGCTGTTCGTGTCCGATGGTGGGATCGAGTTCGACGACGACCACACCGCCTCGGCCGAGTTTCACTCGCTCCCCTCCACCCAGCCAACGCCCGAGACCCACCGAATCGGCCTGCCAGCGTTGCTGTCGACGAGTGCCGCGGCATCTTCCTCAGGTAAGCCGCGCGTCCACTCCTCAAGTCCCTGCTCGGCGAGTTCAGCGCTCTCGGGGTGGGGATGGTCCAGCGACCGACGAAGCTCATCACGACGACGGCGACACAGTTCGTTGCGGACGGCCTCCGCGATGAACCTGCTGCGGTTCTTCTCCCGCCGGTCGATATCTCTCACGAGATCATTGGGTAAGGTGACGGTCACGCGATACACGCCTGCCAAGTCATACTCCTGGCATGATCATACCGTAGAAGAGCCGCCAGCTTTAATGGTCAAGTGAAGGCGCGTGATTCCGCTCATACCGGTCATCGCGCCGGCCCGGCATTGATCTGCTGTTCGAGTGCGGCAGCTTCGCGAACCTTCTCTACCAACTAAAGATTAGCGGCTCGGCCGTCGATATGTACAGTGGGAGTCTTGAGCCGACACTATGACACAGCAAAGACCAGGCACGCCACACCCTAAACCTCGCACGCCGATCCTCGATGCCCTGGGGATCGTGATGTCCGTACTCGCTGTCGGACTGCTTGGCACGCTGATTGCCGCACGCACACACCCGGCGATCGCTTTTCGCTTCAATGTGCTGCTCCAGCGGGTGTGCTCATTCCCCAGCGTCGCCCGAAATCGTAACATACGGTGCACCTACTCGCAGGCATGGTCGTTATCCCCGCCCGTCGAAAGGGGGCTTGCCGATCGTGCCGTCCTGGACGCGCTCCAGGTCGAGAAACAAGATGGCCCCGTTAAGCTGGTGCGCACGCCTTTAGGGCCATTTTGGATCCCTGTCCGCGAAATCGAAGTACTTGCGGAGACGGTTGGGGAGCAGCAGAGGGCTGTTTACGAAGGCACTGCCGCAGGGGTGCAAAGCGGCGACGTGGTGCTCGACTGCGGCGCCAACATCGGCGTCTACACCCGTCACGCTCTGGAGAGAGGCGCCAGGCTCGTTGTGGCCATCGAACCAGCGCCCGAGAGCCTCGAATGCCTACGGCGGAACCTGGAGAAGGAAATCGCCACCGGCCGAGTGGTGGTCTATCCGAAGGGCGTGTGGAACAAAGACGCTGAATTGCAGTTGAGTATAAGCGATGTCTGGGCGTCCACCGCCGCGAGCGTGGTCCTTGACCGGGGCGGTAGGGGGCCGAAAGTCCGGCTGACCACCATAGACAAACTGGTGGCCGAGCTCAAGCTGCCAAGCGTCGACTTTATCAAAATGGACATTGAAGGCGCGGAAATGCAAGCCCTTGAGGGCGCCGTCGAAACGGTTCGGCGTTTTCAGCCCAGGATGGCTATTTCCGTCGAGCACCGGCCCACGGACCCAGACACGATTCCGGAGTTCGTCCACCGCCTCTGGCCCCATTATTGGTACGAATGTGGGCCTTGTACTAACGTGAATGGCAACATCCAGCCCGACGTGCTATTCGCCCGCGCACGTTAGTCATGGTATTCGGAAGATTGCCCACTCGCCGAACTGTCGTCTAGCAGCGGCAGGGCGATGTGCCCGGGGGAAGGAACGTATCTGGCGCACCGGCAGGGAAATCCGTAGAAGTGGTTCCTGCATGGCCCGGCGATTGTGGCCGTTATCTGGGCTTGAACTAAGCCTTACAGCAGACGCTTCGCGTACACGACCCCGGTGCGTTCGCGGGTGGGCGGAGGTATGTTCGGGTTACAAGGAGGTCTTTGTGACCCAACTACGAAAATTGACGATCGAGGAAATGACACGCCGGAACTTTACCGAGTCGACCACTCGCGCCTACGTGCGAATCATCGAGGACTTGGCGCTGTATTTCAACCGTCCTCCCGACCAACTGGAGCCC
>PMTT01000268.1 GCA_003167275.1 Bryobacterales bacterium
TAACGTGAAGCTCTCACCGGAAGCGGCTCCGCTGTACAAGGCCGCAGCCCAGCAGTACCGCAAATTGAAGACCCTGCTCAATCGTCTCGACAAACTCTCGAAAACCATCCTGCGTCCCCAGGCCAAATCGGCGGATTCCAAGCGCCAAAATTGAAGCAAAAACCGGGGTTATTCCGATATCCCCGGTCTAAGCTACCCTCAAAACTAGGCCGAACCGGCCTAACTCGTTGAATTTATGTATAGTTGTCCGTGGTTCTAAAATAGCCACACCCATTTGAGATGTCCTTCCGAGAACGAACGACCCTCAACACAGTCATACATTTCCTCTACCGATGTTCAATTCCTACTTCGCCAGCCCTGAGTGCAACCGCGGTGCCAACGCGGCGATTCGACCTGTGTTGAAACGTTGAGACTTGTTCCGTTGATGATCGAATGTGAAAGTCTGATCGGCGACACAAATGACTTCGGCTCGACACATTCGGGAATAGGTTCTTAAGATTGCGCGATAAGATGGCGGGTTTACAAATCTGGCCCTTCGACTGCATCGATTGCAAAGATGACCAAAGATGTCACGCCCAATCGGATGGGCCACGCTCTCCGCCGTGCCTGGGGCCGGGTTCGCTGGAGGATCGCGGCAATTATCGTCTTCACGGGAACTTCGACAATTCTGATCGTCTGCCTGGCAGTGGCGGCCTTGAACGTGGTGGTCCGGCGCGAAAGTGCGAACGTCGTGGAGAAGCAGATTCAGGTGCTGGTTCAGGCGAGCCGATCCGTTGCTCCTGCAATTCTGGATCATGCCGGCGATTGCACGGGGTCACCGTCGAATTCCGGCGGGCTCAAGCCACTGCTGGTGTACACGGACGAGGCGTTTCCCCAAGCTGAGGCTTCCCTAGTTGTAGAGAGCCCCCGTGGTGTGCAGTCTGTGCTGCCGGGGTCAACCCGCGTCTTCGGCAAACATCCGGAGTGGTTGCCGGACACCGATTTCGCGGGGCTGGTGGTCGATCGGGGACAGCTTGAAATCCGCAACGTTTTGACGAGACAGCAGGGCAGTTGCACGGCGACGGCGACCTTCACCTTGCCGCTGGGGTCCGAATTGGCCAAGCGGCTCTCTTCGGCAGCCAGCATGGCGGTGACGACTGTCTCCCCCAGGCCGTTTCGTGTGCACTCGCCGAATCAGCGGGTGTTCAGAACTATAGAAGGCAATTTCCTGCCTGGCATGACCCGGCCGGCTGCCGTTGTGCTGACCGTTCGCAACTGGGAAACCGGGGCGCCGGAAGACTGGATCGCATACAGCGTTCGACCAAGTTACTCAAGCACCCTCGAAGATATGGCACGCCTCGGCAGCCAACTGGCGAACTGGGTATGGCTCTTGGCCGCGCTTTTATTTCTGGTCGTACTTGTAAATGCTGCGGGTGTGGGGATGTGCATCCGCCTCGGCAGCAGTATCGCGACCGCGATTGACGACCTCAGTCGCGCGGCACACCAGATTGCGGGCGGCAACTTCGCCTGGAGGACGCCGGTGCGCAGCAAGGATCAACTGGGCGATCTGAGCTGCAACTTCAATGAGATGGCCATTGCCTTGGAGCGGCTGAAAAGGGAGGAGGCTGCGGCACTGCGGATCGAGAGCGAACTTCAAGTTGCACGGAGCGTTCAGGAATACTTGTACCCGCGCGTGGTGCCCGTGCTGCGTGGCGCCAGCGTGGCAGGACAAACCCTGGCGGCGAGGACGGTCGGGGGCGATCTCTACGACTTCGTCGATCTTGGTCGGGAACGAATAGGGATCCTCTGTGCGGATGTGAGCGGAAAAGGAATCCCGGCTGCCCTAATGATGGCGAACCTGCAGGCTGTCGCGCGAGCGCACCTCCGCGAAGGAGGCGACGGCGCGGGTGCACCGGCCGGCTGTTTCGTTGAAAAACTCAATCAAGAGATCGCCGGCCGCTTCGGAGACAATCGCTACGCGACTCTGTTTTGGGCGGCGTACGACGCCGATACAGCCGTCCTGACCTATGTCAACGCGGGCAATCCGTCGCCGATTTTGATCGGCGCAGGCGGCGAGATTGAAAGGTTGAATTCGGATGGTTTTCCGATCGGAATGTTCGCGAATGCGCGATACACGGCGAAAGATATCCGGATGCAGCCGGGAAGCCGGCTGGTTATCTTCAGCGATGGTCTTACCGACGCGCAAAACGCTGCCGGGGAAGACTTCGGAGACCAACGTTTGATTGACTGTTGCAGAACCATTGCGCCGGTAATTGATGCAGAAGGTGTGGCCGGAAGGTTGATGCAGGCAGTCGCGGAATGGTCAACCGGGACCGAGCAGTTCGACGATACGACGGTCGTTGTAGTTGATGTGGCCGCGTGATGAGAGAGGGAGTCTGCCGAAGGTCAATCGACGGCTCAGTGGAAAGGGCATCTCGGCCCAAGGAAGAAATCGTCGCGCCCAGAACGCCCTGCGTCGGAGAGAACCCCACGACGCCAAGGAACCGGCAAATGACGTTGCCGTCACAGCTTCGGCAGAATCGGCACGTTCCAGCCGCCGAGCGCCGATAATTCCTGCCTTCAGGGCAAACGAAATCGAAAGAGCCGTTTGAAACGAAAGTGGACGTGCTGGTTTCCTCCGTGGAACGGACCGCGCCGTACCGGCACGCATCTGGACTGAACCGGCCTCTGCACCCGCGCTGCGATCAGCGCGGGCAGTGCGGTGACAAGCGTCGAGCGCGGCTCATGGGGCCGTTGTCGAGGCAAAGCCGAGATCGCATTTCGCCGCGTTCGGGAAGACATCAGAAGCGCTTGCACCAAAGTACAGGTACCAAGGATCCCCAAGTGGGTTGTATCCTGGCTTCAACGATGGATGAGATCAGGCAGGCGGAGAAAAGGCTGCATCGCAAGTTTAGGTGGTATGCGAGAGAATCCAGTCCGGACTAGGCGGAGGGGTGGTCATGAGTGAAGAGTCTCGCGTCCCCGTTATCGCCGTCGTCGACGATGACGAATCGGTACGGCAGGCGCTGGCGGGGTTCATTGAGTCGGTTGGTTATGAGGCCGCTCTATTCTCGTCCGCCGAAGAATTCGCGGGATCCGGCTGTCACCGCGACGATCTGCGGTGCCTGATTCTCGATGTGCGTTTGCCAGGCATGTCGGGCTTCGAGTTATATTCGCAACTAACCCTGAGCGGCCGGTCCATCCCGGCGATTTTCATCACGGCGCACAAAGACCCATCCACCGCTGCCTGGGCCACGAAGCCCGGCGTTGTGAAGTTGCTGTACAAACCGTTTCAGCCTGGAATCCTGTTGGAAGCCGTTCGAAGCGCGCTAGCGTTGCTTCATTGAGATCTGCGGTTGGGAAATCAAGGTTCGAATTGGAGGTCATATATGTCTATCGCCGTTATCGTGCCCATTATTTCCGACGCTGCGCGGGGCCGGACGATGTCCAACCCGATGCGGCTCGGTTCCCGTACCGATTGCGCGGAGCGCCAGGACAGGATTGTAGGATCATGCCCGGCGCTGCAAGAGACATTGCAACTGGCGCGGATAGTGGCGCCCACCGATTCGACTGTTGTTATTTATGGGGAAACCGGTACGGGAAAAGAGCTTTTTGCGGGTCTGATTCACGAGCTCAGCCGCCGATCCGGCGGACCGTTCATCCGGTTGAACTGCGCCGCGATTCCCGAAGGTTTGCTGGAGAGCGAACTCTTCGGCCACGAAAAGGGCGCCTTTACCAGCGCCATCGCCCAGCGCGTGGGCCGCTTTGAGGCAGCCAACCACGGAACGCTCTTCCTGGACGAAATTGGCGATATTCCGTTTAACCTGCAGGCAAAACTTCTGCGCGTCTTACAGGAACAGGAATTCGAACGGCTCGGAAGCGCTCGCACCATCCGAGTCGACGTCCGCGTGATCGCCGCGACCAACAGAGATCTATCCAGACTGGTGGAGGAAAAGACGTTCCGGATGGATCTCTTCTATCGCCTCAACGTCTTCCCCATCACCTTGCCACCTTTGCGTGGACGGCGCGAAGATATCCCTCGCCTGGCGCAGCATTTTACCGACGATGCGGCACAACGAATGCAGCGGCCCATTCGAACGATTCCTCCCGAGGCGATGCAAGCTCTGATGGACCACTCATGGCCCGGAAATGTGCGCGAACTTCAAAACTGCATCGAGCGCGCTGTGATTCTCTGCCAAGACGGCGTCCTTCGTGTTCCGCCGTTCGAGCCCAGGCGTAGCGCCTTTGGAATGCCGTTCGGCGGCACGCTGGAAGATGTGGAACGCGATCACATTTTACAAGTCCTGTCCGAAACGGGGTGGGTGATAGGCGGATCGGCCGGCGCCGCCCGGCGCCTGGGTCTGCCACGCACGACGCTGATCGCGAAGATGAAAAAACTCGGCCTCCGCGGGGCCCGGCTCAGCGGACATGATCAAGTTTCTCGGCCTGTTTCACCAAATCCGCCAGCGATGGCGCTCCCATCTTACGCATGACTTGTCCGCGGTACAGCTTGATGGTTCGCTCGCTGATGCCCAGTTCAAATGCGATTTGCTTGTTCAGACGTCCCGAGACTACCAGGCCCATGACCTGGCGCTCGCGCGGCGCCAGCGAATCGAAGCGCTGGCGAAGTTGCTCCATCTCCGCGCGTTCTGGGCGCGATTTGCGATCCGCCTCTAACGCTTGCCGGATCGCGTCCATGAGGTCGTCTTCCCGGACCGGCTTGGTCAGGAAGTGAACGGCGCCGGCCTTAAGAGCCTTTACGGTCATGGGTATGTCGCCACAACCCGTGAGGAAGATCACCGGCATACGAATGCCGGAGACGTTCATTTCCCGCTGCAACTCCAGGCCATTCATGCCTGGCATGTTGACGTCCAGAACAACACACCCGGCCAGTGCGCCCGGGTTGCTGTTCAGGAACTCGGTGGCAGATGTAAAGGCTTGCACAGACAGACCAATCGACTCAATCAGCGCGCCAAGTCCGTCGCGGACCGAAACATCGTCGTCGATCAAAAAGATGGTCTCGTTCGTGTGCCCTCCGCTCGTCGCCCGGACGTCACGCTGTCGCTATTTCGACGCGATCGGCTCCTCCACCGCCACCGGTAGTTTGAACTCAAAGGTTGCTCCGCCGTCCGGGTTATTGGCGCCTGCCAGCTCGCCGCCGTGCGCCGAAATGATATTCCGGCAGATCGAAAGTCCCATGCCCATGCCCTGCGGCTTGGTGGTAAAGAATGGGTCAAACAGACGCTTCGCCCCTTGGGGATCGAGTCCGGCACCGGAGTCCCGCACAGCGATTGCTACTCTTTCCGGCGCATGGAGACGTTCGGAGCGAATCGCNNTGGAGCTGTACGCGATCGCCCACCACGTCGGGAAGGTCCACCGCCAGTTCGGTTTGCGCCTCGACTTGATTCCGCGCCATCTCATGGCCGGCCAATATGAGCGTCCTGCCGATCAAATCGTTGAGATCTATTGGCTCCTGACGGGCCGGCGCCTTCTTTACCAGAGCGCGGATGTCATTAATCACGTCGCTCGCCCGATCGCTGTCGCGTATGATCCGCTCGACTGACTCCCGCGCCTTCTCAATCTTCGGTGGAGTGCCGGCAAGCCAATGCAAACACGCGTTTCCGTTGGTTACGATGCCGGTCAGCGGTTGTGTGACTTCATGGGCGATGGAAGCCGCCAGTTCACCCATGGCTGTCACCCGCGTGACGTGGAACAGTTCGGCCTGGGCCGCCCGAAGCGCCTCCTCAGCTCGCTGCCGTTCGCCCATTTGGCGCCGCAGTTCTGCGTTAACGGTTGTTAACTCGCTGGTCCGTTGCAGGACGCGGCGCTCCAGATCGTTGTTGAGACTCTGGATTTCCGCCTTCGCCTGCTTGAGTTCGGCAGTCTCCATGACCTCCCATCCTTTATTCCGGCGCGCGAGGGCAAATTGGTGGGTGTGCATCACGTCGAGGATCTCCGCCGCGCCGGTTCCCGGAAGCGGATAGGTACAAAGGGCGAGCATCGGGGTATCGCCGATGGACTCGTTCACCTCCTTTTCATATTCGGAGAACTCTTTCCAGTCACGCCTATCCAGCCATGCCGTATCAGCGCTGAGTCTGAAGCCGGCGTATCCGCCATTGAGGGCGCAATCCCTCTTCCGCTTCCATCCTCTGGTAACTTTTTCCAGGTCCAGGTCATCGCCGTTCATATACCATTCCCGGCCGCGCACGATTTCGAGGCTCCGGCTCTCAAAATAGTCGTCGAACCCGGGAATCGCATGCTTCAGACAATAGCGGACTTCCTCTTCCGTGAGCGGATCGGCGATCACCCACATGCACAGTTCCCGGTTTTCCAGGCCCGCCTGGAAATAGGGCACGCATGCGTCGATGAGATCCTCTTTCGTTTCATGGAAAAGGAAGAAATGAGTTCCCCACGGGACATCGCCAACAACACCGATTCCGGTTTGGCGCAATTGTTCGTCTTGCACAGCGGCCCTCCCTCTTGAGCTGTTCGGGTATACGAAGACCTAGCAACCCAAATGCCACCTGACTCAGCCGAGTTTTTGAGTGCAAAACCGGGCGGTCAGATTAAACTGAGTATACTGCAAGAGGTACTGGATGCTGCAACGCCAAGAGTGGCTGCCGCCGGCACGGAAGCTCGACTGGAGTTTTTCGTACACCGCGGAAGAGGATATTTCTGGGTGGTAGGGACCTCCAGCCTGGTCATTGACCCGGTGCCATCAAAGCTTTGGCAGATTTGCGACGTTCCAGCCGCCGCCCAACGCTTTGATGAGGAGCACGCTGGCGTCCATGCGGCGCCGCAGGATGTCGACGTCGTTCCGCTGGTTGCTCAGGGCGATGGTCTGCGCCGTAATCACTTGCAGGTAGGTGTCGACGCCTCCGGTGTAACGGTTGGTGAAGATCTGGAGCGATTGTTGGGCTGAGTCCACAGCCTCCTTTTGCTGCTTCGCTTCCTGCTCCAGGATGCGCGTAGCGGCAAGGTTGTCCTCCACCTGCTGGAATGTCGCCAGAATCGCTTCGCGGTAGTTCGCTACCATCGCATCGTAACCCGCGAGTGCAGCGTCGGACGTGGCGTGCCGCCGCCCCGCATCGAACAGGGTTTGTGTGAGCGTCGGTCCTATCGCCCAGAGCCGGCTCGGCCAGGTGAGCCAACTGAGAATTGACGAGCCCTCGAACCCGGCGGTGGCGCCAAGCGAGACGGTAGGATAATAGGCCGCCTTAGCGATTCCGATCTGTTCGTTCGCCTCCGCCATCCGGCGTTCCACGGCCGCAATGTCCGGCCTCCGTTCCAGCAGTTGCGCCGGCATGCCGATGGGGATTACCGGGGGCTTCAGGTTGAGTGGATCGGGCGGCAGGCTGAATTCTGCCGGAGGCTTCCCCAACAGGATAGCGATGGCATGTTCGTACTGCGCGCGCATGACACCGATGTCCGTATCGGCCACGCGCGTGGTGTCGAGCTGGGTTTGCGCCTGGGCAACGTCGGATTTTGGCGCCGCGCCGCCTTCGAAACGGGTGGTCGCGAGCCGCAGGGTTTCCGTGTAGGCTTTGACGGTGTCGTCGAGCAGGCGCTGTTGCGAATCCGCGGCGCGCAGTTCGAAGTAGTCGTAAGCCAGCTCGGCATGGAGGCTGAGACTGGCGGTTTCCAGGTCAGCCGCGGTAGCTTGCGCTTCTTCGCGCGCGGCGTTCACGGTGCGGCGGACGCGGCCCCAGAGATCTACTTCGTAGGACAGATCGAACGGCAGCAGAAAATCGCCGGAAGGTGCTGGCGAGGTCGTGAAGAACGGGCGATTGCTCGACACCCGCTCCGAGCCGATGGACGGCGCCGTGGAAATGGTCGGGAACTGGGCAGCCCGATTGAATCGGATCATGGCGCGGGCTTGGCGAAATCGCGCTTCGGCAGCCTTCAGGTCCTGATTCCCAATGGTGAGTTGTTGCTCCAGGGCATTCAACTGAGGGTCGCCAAACATTTCCCACCAGTTGCCACGGATGGTCTGGTCGCCGGGTTGGGCGGTCTTCCACCCGTCACCCTCCTTGAAGGAGGCCGGCGGCGCTTCTTTGAAGGCCGCAGGTACTGGGGCCGTGGGTGTTTTGTACTTCGGCCCCACCATGCACCCGCCGAGCAGCAGCGCCAGGGCCACTATGATTGGGTGTATCTTCTTCATTGTGTTTTAGCCTGGTTTACGTGTACCGGCGTGCCAGAGATCAGTGAATCCGTGGGATTCAAAATCACCGACTCCGAACGATTCAGCCCGGAAACCACCTCCACAGTGCTGCCGAAATCCCGCCCGATGGCGATCGGCACAAGAACGGACTGCCCATTTCGAACCACTCCCACGCGCAATCCTTCCGATCGGAAGAGGAGCGCGTTGGCGGGGATCGTCACCGAGCGAACGACCTCCGGCAGCTTTAAATGCACCGAGACGTACGCTCCCGGCAACAGTCGCTCGGTGGGATTATCCACGTCGACTTCGGTGTTCAGAGTGCGCGACGCCGGATCGATTGAATTGGAATTGCGGACGAGCGTGCCGGTGAACTTCTCGCCGGGGAATTCGTCGAGCGTCAACGACGCCGTCGCGCCGTTCTGCGCTGCTCGCGAATAGACTTCAGGCACCGCGACGAACAGGCGCAACTTGGCTATCGACGCCATGTGAAACAGCTCCTGGGCCGGCGTGCCCGCACCGGCGTTTATCAGGGCGCCGATATCGGTACTGCGCACCGTAATCACGCCGTCGAACGGCGCATACACTTTCTCAAACGACTGGAGATCCTCGAGCCGGTGGACGTTGGCGCTGTTGGCTTCAACGGCGGCCTTCTGAGCGCGAAGATTGCTGACCGCCTGGTCGGTTTCCTGTTTCGAGACAGAGCCGCTGGTCAACAGAAACTGCCAACGGTCCGCGGTGGTCTGCGCCAGGTCTTGATTGGCTTTCGCCGTCTCGAGATCGGCGCGCCCCTGGCGCAGTTGTTGGTCAATCTCGGGAGTGTCGATCTCCGCCAGCAGGTCGCCCTGTTTGACGCGCGCACCAATGTCGAAATACCAGCGCTTCAGGTACCCGCTGGTGCGCGCATAGATCGGCGAATCTACGAATGCCTGCGTGCTCCCTGGCAAGACCACTTCCTGAGTGGGAGCCCCGCCCTGAGGATGGGTGACGTCCACCGTCAGGACCGCCGACTGCTCGGTAGTCTGCTGCAACTTTGCCCCAGCCTCCACGCGCGTCCTGATACCGGAGTAGATTTGCGAGGCTAGCGCGAATACGGCCGCGGCGGCCAGCACTACGGTGAGGCGGTGCCGCAGTCTTTGCCCTGTTTGTGATGTCATATTGCTTGCTCCTCTGATTGGGACGAATGCTTTCTTCGATGAAGCAAACTGAACACTGCCGGTACGAAAAACAGAGTGGCGACGGTGGCGCACATCAGTCCTCCGATCACGGCGCGGCCCAGCGGCGCATTTTCCTCTCCGCCATCGCCCAGGCCGAGCGCCATCGGAACCATGCCGATGATCATCGCGAGCGCCGTCATCAGCACGGGCCGAAAGCGGGTGAATCCGGATTCCACGGCGGCCAGCGCCGGGTCACCGTGATGCGAAAGGCGTTCCTTGGCGAAAGAGATCACCAGAATGCTGTTGGCGGTCGCCACCCCTACGCACATGATGGATCCGGTCAGAGCCGGAACACTCAACGTAGTATGAGTGATAAACAGAAAAAGGATAATGCCGCAAAGTGCGGCGGGAAGCGCCGTGATGATGATGAACGGATCCAGCCACGACTGGAAGTTCACCACGATCAGCATGTACACCAGGACGATGGAGAAACCCAGGCCGGCAAACAGGCCGAGGTAAGANNACGATCCGCGAGATGTCGCGCCCAACGCCGGCGAGATCGCGGCCCTGCACCGAACCGTAAATATCCACCACGCGCCGGATGTTGTAGTGCGAGAGCGCTTCCATTTCATTGCTGCGGTTGATCGACGCCACGTCGGCGAGTATCTCTGGACGAATCATTCCCGGTCCACTCACGGGAACGTTCTGCAGATCCGTCAACGATTGAATCGCGTACTGCGGCGTCTGCGTCACCAGATTGTAGTTCACGCCGTTTTGCTCGTTCAGAAAGAAGATGGGCGCGGTTTGGAAACTGCCGCTGAGCGAAATCAGCAAGCCGGTCGCGATATCGCGCTGGCTGAAGCCGCCCTGTTGAGCCTTGGTTCGGTCCACCGTTATGTGAAACTTCGGGTAGTCGAAAGTCTGCTGGACCCGCAGGTCGGTTAGACCGGGCACATGCCGGAACTGCTCCAGAACCTGATCCGCTACGTTGCGATTGGCGGCCACGTCAGCGCCTTCGATTTGCACATCGATCGGCGCAGGCAGCCCAAAATTCAGGATTTGGGTGACCATATCGGCCGGCAGGAAATAGAATGTGGTCCCAGGAAACTCAACGGGCAGTTGCTGGCGCAGCGTAGCGATGTAATCGGCGGTGGGATGATGTTCTTCGTGAAGCGAAACCAGTACGTCCGCCTCTGACGCACCGAGCACACCAGAAGCGCCGTGCAGATAATTGATGCTGCTGTAAGGCAGCCCGATGTTATCAAGAATATTGTCAACCTCGTCTGCCGGGACCACGCGGCGGATGCTATTTTCCACCAGGTCGCAGAGTCGCGCGGTCTCTTCGATGCGCGTGCCGGTCTTGGCGCGCACGTGCAGCATGAACTGGCCGTTGTCGGTGGTGGGGAAAAAGTCCTGGCCGAGCCACGGAATCAGCAGCGTGCCCGAGAGGCACAAAACTAGAAAGCAAGGAATGAAGATGACGCGCCGGTGGACCAGCGTTTCGAGGAGAGTCCGGTAGCCGCCGCGGAGCCGTTCGAATCCGTGCTCAAATGCCCGCTGGAAGAGAACCAGAGGATTTCGCGAACGGCTTTCTCCAGGAGCCGGCGGTTTCAACAGATACAGCGCCAGGGTGGGAACCAACGTCCGCGAGAGTAGATAGGAGGCGATCATGGCGAAAACCACTGCTTCGGCCAGCGGCACAAACAAGTACTTCGGCACTCCAGTCAGGAAGAACATTGGCAGGAACACGATGCAGATACTGAGCGTCGATACCAAGGCAGGAACCGCGATCTGTGACGCGCCGTCGAGAATCGCCGTTCTGATTTCCTTGCCTTCCTCCAAATTTCGATTGGTGTTTTCGATCTCAACGGTGGCATCATCGACCAGGATTCCGACGGCTAGGGCCAGGCCGCCGAGAGTCATGATGTTGATGGTCTGCCCGAGGGCGCTCAGCACCAGGATGGAAGTCAGGATGGCCAGCGGAATGGAGACTGCGATGATCACCGTGCTGCGCCAGCTTCCAAGAAATAACAGGATCATGGCCCCCGTCAGGCACGCCGCAATCATCGCTTCGCGGACTACGCCGCTGATGGCGCCGCGCACGAAGATGGACTGGTCTGCCAGCGGTCGAACCTTCAATTGTGGTGGCAACGTCTGTTGAACCCGTGGCAACAACGCCTTAATCCCCGATACGACGTCCAGCGTGGATGCGCTTCCGCCCTTCAGCACGGTAACCAGCACTGCGCGGCGGCCGTCCTGCCGGACGATATTGGTTTGCGGCGCGAAGCCATCGCGGACATGGGCGACGTCTCGCAAGTACATGGTGGAATTGCCAACCACCTTGATCGGCAAGTCGTTCAGTTTGTCCACTTCGGTGGGGCTGGCATTCAAATCGACGTCATATTCGAATTGGTCGATCTTAACCGTTCCCGAGGGCAATACCAGGTCCTGTAATGCGAGGGTGTTCGTTACGTCGGTGGCCGACAGCCCTTTGGATTGCAGCAGCGCGGGGCTCAGATCGACCATGATCTGGCGTTGCTTGCCGCCGTACGGGTATGGAATGGATGCCCCGGGCACGGTGACGAGCTGTGTTCTCAAGAAGTTCAGGCCGATATCATTAAGGTCTTGTTCCGCAAGGCCGGAAAGCGCCAATTGCAGGATGGGAACTGACGAAGCGCTGAAATTGAAGACTAACGGTGGCTGCGTACCCTGCGGCAGTTGGCGCAGAATAGACTGCGAGACTGCGGTCACTTCCGCGTTGGCGGTATCCAGACTGGCATTTGGCTGCAGGTAGATCTTGACGAACGCCTGCCCATTTATGGTCACCGATTCGATGTGCTCGATGTTGTCCACCAGCGTGGTCAGGACGCGCTCGTACACCGTGGTGATGCGGCCTTCCATCTCTTGCGGGTTGAGCCCGGTATATTGCCAGGCGACGGCGATGACCGGGATGTTGATGTTGGGAAAAATGTCCGTCGGGGTCCGGAGAATCACCACGGGCGCGAGCATCAGAATGAGAAGCGCAACCACTATAAAGGTGTAAGGTCGATTAAGAGCAAGTCTGACAATCCACATAATCTGCCTGATTCCCTGAATTGCAAACGCCCCGCCAACGGCACAACGCTTTCATATCAACAACTAACGCGCGGACGTCGGGGATGCGTGTCGTTGAGACGTCGCCTCCTGACCGGCGGGCGACCCCGATTTGGGTCCCCATACCGCTTTCGTGGTTGCTTTCGCGGCACAATTGCCGCGCAGAGAGGGTTGGCAACGCACGTGCAGTCATGCAGGTTGAGTTATGACACCTTTTAAGAAAATCACTAAGAATCATCGGCTGGGGTTCATCGGCCTCGGGCACCTCGGGTCGCCGATGGCGCGCCGGCTGCTGTCCGCTGGGTTCCCGCTGGTGGTCTACAATCGCGACAGTAATAAGACGAAGGCATTGTCGATTCTGGGCGCCAAGGTAGCGCGCGACCCCGGCAAACTGGCCGCCGAAGCGGATGTGGTGCTGTCCTGCCTGTCGGATGGAGCGGCCGTAGAGGCCATCTACCTGGGCGCGGGTGGCGTCCTGCGAAACGCCAGGCCCGGCACCCAGATTATCGAAATGAGTACCGTGGCTCCGGAAACCTCTCGGAAGCTCTACCGCGTTGCCCGGGAGTTCAGGCTCTCCGTGCTGGATGTGGCCGTCTCCGGCAGCGCTCCTGCCGCGGAGGCCGGGATGCTGACGCTTCTAGGCGGCGGCGATCGCCAGGACTTTGACGCTGCCGATGCAATTTTCGAAGTGATCGCGAAGCAGTGGTTCTACATGGGCCCGAGCGGCAGCGGCGTGGCCATGAAGCTGGTAGTGAACGCCCTCTTAGGTATCGGCATGCAGGCGATCGCGGAAGCTGTAACGCTGGGTGTCTCACTGGGTTTGCCGCGGGATCTGCTGTTCGACACGCTAACCAAAACGGCTGTGGTCTCGCCCGTCCAAGCCGGCAAACTGGCCAGCGCTAAGGAGCACGACTATACGCCCCAGTTTCCGATTCGCCTGATGAAGAAGGATTTCGGATTGGCTTTGAGCGCCGCCGACCGCGCGGGCCTTTCCCTGCCTGCCACAGAAGCTGCGGCGTTTGTCAACACCGCGGAGGCCGCGAGCGGGGGCGAAGAGGATTTTTCGGCTGTAGTCCGGCGAATGGAACAAGAGACCCGAGCGGAAAACTCTCTGCCGCCGGCTGCATAGGAGCAAATCAATGATATCGAATCTATTTTCGACCGATCCCGATTGGAGCCTCACGGCCATCCGGGTGATTCTGGGAGTGGTCTTCTTCGCCCACGGCGCGCAGAAGATGCTGGGATGGTTCGGCGGGGCCGGCCTGAAGGAAACGCTGCGAACCATGCACGAGTTTCTCCACCTGCCGGTTCCCCTGGCTTTCCTCGCCGTGACGTCGGAGTTTCTGGGCGGCGTGGGGCTCATCGTCGGCTTATTAAGCCGCGTGGCAGCAATCGGGATATGCGTCACCATGTTGTCGGCGATCGTGATGGTACACGGCCGTTACGGTCTTTTCATGAACTGGTTTGGAGATCGCAAAGGTCACGGCATCGAGTATCACTTGTTGGCCATTGCCCTGGCGATCGCAATCGTAGTGCGGGGCTCCGGCGCAGTGTCGCTGGATCGCCTCTTATATATCTCGCAATAGGAGTAATTCAAAATGAACGTACGAAAACTGGGACAGAGTGACCTGAAGATCACGCCAATCGGCATCGGAGCTTGGGCCATTGGCGGCGGAAAATGGGAGTTCGCGTGGGGCGCGCAGGACGATGCAGAGTCCGTCGTCGCAATTCGCGCGGGCCTTGAGCGAGGCATCAACTGGATCGATACGGCCGCAGTCTACGGGCTTGGCCATTCGGAGGAAGTGGTCGGCCGGGCGGTCCGCGGCCTGAACAAGCGTCCCTATGTCTTCACCAAGTGCAGCCTGGTCTGGGATGAATCCGGGACCATTTCCCACAACTTGCAAGCTGCCTCCGTCCGCAAGGAAGCCGAGGCCAGCCTGAAGCGATTGGGGCTCGATGCGATCGATCTCTATCAAATCCACTGGCCCGCTTGGAAGGGCAACCCGGAATCGGAATCGCCCGGGTCGATTGAAGAAGCTGTGGGCGAGCTGGCGAAACTCAAGGCCGAAGGCAAGATCCGGAATATCGGGGTCTCGAACTTCAATGCGCAGCAAATGGCGCGCGCCCTCAAGGTGGCGCCCATCACTTCGCTTCAGCCACCCTATTCGCTGCTGGCGACCGAGGTCGAGGACTCAACTCTGCCGTATGCGTACTATCACCACATCGGCGCAATCGTCTACTCACCCATGGCTTCCGGTCTGCTGAGCGGCGCCATGACGCGCGGGCGGATTGCGGCAATGCCCGAAGACGATTGGCGAAAACGGAGCGAAAACTTCCGGGAGCCGGCGCTGACCCGCAATTTGCATCTGGTGGAAACGCTGCGCGCCATCGGGCAACGTTACAAAGTGACGCCTGGCGCAGTAGCAATCGCCTGGACGTTGCGGAATCCGGCGGTCACCGGGGCAATCGTCGGCGTCCGCAATGCTCAACAGGTCGACGGCGTGATCGGCGCTGCCGAGATCCAGCTCAATTCCAACGATCTATTGGAAATTGAGCAATCCATGACGTTGCAGGCGGCGTGACCCGAGGTGGGACAAACGATCGTTTTGTGTCGTCTGTCATTCTCGCGAGCCAAGACAGACCACAAGACCCGATGGTCTGTCCCGCTCGGTGTCGATCCAGTGTCGATTGGTCGATACCCTGGGCCGCGGTGTGTGTAGCAAAGCGGCCTAAAATGCTTTGGGCTGTCGATTGCTTAGGGAGGCGCAGGCTTGAGCTATGATTACGATCTCCATTGACGGGACTTCCCATGAAGTGGCACCGGGCGATCGCTTAATCGACGCGATCAATCGCGCCGGCGTCCCACTGTCGCAGGTCTGCTACCTCCCGATATTGGGGCCGATTCAGACCTGCGACACCTGCATCGTGGAGGTGGATGGCAAGCTGGTTCGCGCCTGCGCGACGGAGCTGTCTGCCGGCATGAAAATCTCCACTACGGCCAGCAGCGCACACGCCGCTCGCACCGAGGCATTCGACCGCATTCTCCGCAATCACGAGCTCTACTGTACCGTCTGCGACAACAACAACGGCAACTGCACGGTCCACAACACCACCAAACAGCTCGCGATTGAACACCAGCATTACCCGTTTCAGCCCAAGCCTTACGAGGTCGACAACAGCAATCCGTTCTACCGCTACGATCCTAATCAGTGCATTCTGTGCGGCCGGTGCGTGCAGGCCTGCCAGGATCTTCAGGTCAACGAGACGCTATCGATCCGCTGGGAAGATCCGCATCCCCGCGTCCTCTGGGATGGCGGCGCGCCGATCGGCGAGTCGAGCTGCGTGTCCTGCGGCCACTGCGTGACGGTTTGCCCGTGCAACGCCCTCATGGAAAAAACCATGATCGGACACGCCGGCTTCCTGACGGGCTTCAGCAAACCAGTCTTGGGCAGCATGATCGACGTGGTGAAGGGACTCGAAGCGGAAACCGGCTACACCACGATCCTCGGTGTTTCCGAAGCGGAATCCGCTATGCGGACTACCCGCGTCCGGCGTACAAAAACGGTCTGCACTTATTGCGGCGTAGGATGCAGCTTCGATGTATGGACCAAGGAGCGCCATATTCTCAAAGTGGAGCCGGCCGAGGGCCCCGCCAATGCCGTCTCCACGTGCGTCAAGGGCAAATTCGCCTGGGATTTCGTCACCAACAAGGACCGCCTCACCAAACCGCTGATCCGCGAGGGTGACCGCTTCCGGGAAGCCACGTGGGATGAGGCTCTGGACCTGGTCGCCCACCGTTTCGGCGAGATCAAGGCCTCGCACGGTCCTGACGCGTTGGCCTTCATCGCCTCGTCGAAATGCACCAACGAAGAAGCCTTCCTGATGCAGAAGCTGGCCCGCGCCGTGGTCGGGACCAACAACGTCGATAATTGCTCGCGATATTGCCAGTCGCCGGCTACCATGGGGTTGTTCCGCACAGTCGGGTACGGTGGCGACTCCGGCTCCATCCACGATATCGAGCAGGCCGGTCTGGTGCTCATCGTCGGCAGTAACACCGCCGAGAGCCATCCTGTGCTCGCCACGCGTGTGAAGCGCGCTCACAAGCTGCATGGACAGAAGCTCATCGTCTCTGACTTACGGGAAAACGAAATGGCGCACCGCGCCGATCTCTACTTCCGGCCGACCCCGAGCACCGACATCGTGTGGCTGTGCGCGGTGGCCCGGTACATTCTGGACGAGGGCTTGGCCGATTCCGATTTCCTGAGCCGCTGGGTCAACGGCCTGGCGGAGTATCGCCAGAGTCTGGAGCCGTTCACTCTGGAATTCGCTTCCAAGACCTGCAATCTGCCGGTCGAAACGCTGAAACGCGTGGCCCACATGATTGCCGAAGCGAAGGGTGTCTGCGTCCTGTGGGCGATGGGGATCACGCAGCATAGCAACGGCTCCGATTCCTCCACGGCGATTTCGAATCTGTTGCTCGTCACCGGTAACTACATGCGGGCGGGCACCGGCGCCTACCCGTTACGCGGGCACAACAACGTCCAGGGGGCCAGCGATCACGGGGCGATGCCCAACATGGTATCGGGTTATCAATCGGTGGATAATCCCGAGGTTCGTACGCGCTTCCGGAGCGGTTGGGGCGTTGACCTGCCTGCCTCCAAGGGTCTGGACAATCACGAAATGGTGGACGCCATTCAAGCCGGCAAGCTGCGGTCGATGTATCTCTGCGGCGAGGAAATGAGCCTCGTCGACTCCAACGCCAACTACGTGAGCGAAGCGTTCCGGAAACTCGACTTCTTCGTGGTCCAGGATATCTTCTTTAGCGCCACCTGCCAGTACGCCGACGTCGTGTTGCCCGCCAGCCCCAGCCTGGAGAAGGAAGGCACCTTCACCAGCACAGAGCGGCGCGTGCAGAGGCTCTACCAGGTATTCGAACCCCTGCCGGGAAGCCGGCCCGATTGGGTGATCATTCAGGATGTCGCCAACCGCCTGGGGGCAGGCTGGAAATATCGCCATCCTTCGGAAGTGATGGATGAGGTGGCCGCGCTTACGCCCATGTTTGCCGGCGTCAATTACGAGAGGCTCGAAGGCTATAAGTCGCTGCAATGGCCGGTGGCCGCGGACGGAAGCGATCAGCCGCTCCTCTATACGAAGAACTTCGCGTTCCCGGACGGGAAGGCACGCTTGTATCCGCTAGCATGGCGCGAACCGCAGGAATGCAGAGATTCCGAGTTCGACCTTCATTTAAACAATGGCCGCCTGCTGGAACATTTTCACGAGGGTAATCTGACCTACCGTAGTCCCGGCATCCATGAAAAGACTCCCGACACTTTCGTCGAGGTCTCCCCAGAGCTGGCACGCTCGCGCGGTATCGACAGCGGCAGCCTGGTGCAGCTTATTTCGAGGCACGGCCGCGTGCGGGTGCGCGCACTGGTCACCGACCGGGTACAGGACGGCGAGCTCTACATGCCGATGAATTCCACCACCAGCCCCGTCAATCTGCTCACCGGCAGCCACACCGACCCTGCGACGCACACTCCGGCATACAAGGAGACTGCAGTCCGCATGGAGGTTCTCGCACGGGTCGGCGAGAGTCCGTTGCCTCGCATCAATCATCGCTTCGGCCATCCAACTCCGCAGAGCGGCGTGGAGGTAGAGAGAAAATGGCGGCAGCCTGGTTATCGCTTCCCGGGCGAGCTGGTGCAGATCGAGACGAAGCGGGAGGGATAGAGTCCCATGGCACAACCGATTCCATTGACGATTACGGCCAAGGGCCCAGACCCCGCGGAACGCCTGGAAGATGCGCTCGACAAGCATACCGATGCTATTGTCTCCGCGCTGGAACTTCTGCAGCTTTTGCACGACCGCGGTGTCCTGGACCTGTTGCGCGGATTGGTTGGCGCTGGGGATCAGTTAGTCGGCATCTTAACGGCAGCGGCAGGCACTCCGGAATCCCTGCGCGGGGTGCGCAATTTCATTTTGTTGACGAAATTCTTTGCCAGCATCCCGCCGGACGTGTTGAACAGCCTGGTTCGCGCCGCCTCGGAAGGAGCCGAGCGCGAGAAGGCACAACGCGCGCCCGGAGTGCTGCAACTGCTGCGGCGGGCAGGCAGCGAGAACAGCCGCCATGCGATCGCGGTCACACTCGATCTGCTGGAAAGCGTCGGGAAGGCACTGTGAACGTCGCGGTGGTCCCGGTACCGATCGGCCGGGTGGAAGGTTGCACTGCATCGCATGCCGACGACCTGCTGGCAGTCGAGGAGGCGCTGGAAATTCGACTGGGAGGTCGCAGCCTCACCATCACCATGCGAACTCCCGGGAACGACTTCGAACTGGCGGCGGGCTTCCTGCATTCGGAAGGAATGCTCCAGGATATTTCCCAGATTCGGCGGATGGGTCGCCCAAGCGACGGTAGCATGGATGTCGTAGTGGTGGAGTTGGACGGAGAACCGCGCGCACCCGTGCAGGCACAGCGTAACTTTGTGATGACGTCCGCGTGCGGTGTCTGCGGGAAGGCTTCCTTGCAGGATCTGGAAGCGAATACCTGCCCCATTCTGCCCCCGGACGACATCCAGCTCTCGCCGGAAATCATCCATGGGCTGCCGGATTCACTCCGCAGCGCCGGGCCGCTCGCTTATCTATCTTCTGGAGGGCTCGCCAAACGCGGAAACGATGTCCGCTAACTTTGATGGACGGGCAATCCGGGTGACGATCCCGATGGAACAGATGACCGACTGGGTGGAGAGCGACCGAGTTGGCGTCGAGGCCCGGTCGCAAACCGGCGGGCAGATTCTAGTCGAAAAGGACTTCCAGTGCCTGCATCGGCCTGTCGAACAGGAACCCGACGCCTATCCTCATCCACTTATGACCTGACCGGCGGAACAGCGCCCACGCCTTGGAAGCTGAAATCACGCGACTGCCGCTCGCGGGGAGGCCGCAGGAGCAGCGGGACTACCGCGCTCACGAGCGTTGCCAGGGCGAGCCAACTCATCGCGCCCTGATAATGGCCAGTGGCCTGGCGAATTCCCGCCACCAGACTCGGACCAAATACCGCGGCGCACCCCCAGGCCGTGAGCATCAGGCCGTAGATCGACCCGATTTGCGCCGCCCCAAAGTAGTCGGTGGCGAATGCCGGCATGGTGCCGAAGCCACCGCCGTAGCAAAGCAAGATGAGAAACGCCAACAACGAGAGCAGGGCGAACTGATGAACCTGCGAGAGCAGTAGAAATGCCGCGGACTGAAGCAGGAACATCATCAGAAACACCGTCCGCCGGCCTACCGCATCCGAGAACCAGGCCCACAGAAAACGTCCCGAGCCGTTGGCGATCGAGATGAGCCCGACCATGCCTGCGGCCGTCGCAGCCGATACGCCCGAGATCTCCTGCGCCATGGGAGACGCCTGCGAAATGATCGCGATTCCCGCCGTCGTGTTCAGGAACAAGGTAAGCCACAGCGCGTACCATTGCCACGTTCCGAGCGCCTGCCGGAGTGTGAAATCCTGCGAGGCCGATCGGCCGGGGTGCGAGGCAGTGGCAAGGTATCCCGCGGGCGCATAGCCGTCGGGTGGATTCCGCATGAATAGCGCACACCCAAAGACGACGACCAAATACGCCAGACCCAGAACTTCGAAGGTGCGCCCGACTCCGACCGAAGCCATCAGCGAATTCGCCGCCGGAGCAGTTACCAGCGCGCCCGCTCCGAAGCCTGCGACGGCGAGACCAGTGATCATGCCGCGCTTATCGGGAAACCATTTCACCAACGTGGCGATCGGCACGATGTACCCCAAGCCAAGCCCCGCGCCGCCGATCAGGCCGTAGGTCAAGTACAAGTTACTCAAGCTGTGCGCCGAACCCGCCAGCATTGTGCCCAGTCCGTAGAGGACCGCGGCAGCAAGCGCCACCGACCGCGGGCCGCTTCGTTTCATCCACAACCCGCCGGCAAACGCCGCGAAGCCAACGACGAAGATAGCGATCTCAAACGCATCCGTGACTTCGGCAATAGTCCAGCCGTGAGCATGCGACAACGGAATGCGGAATACGCTCCACGCGTACACGGCGCCAAAGGCGATCTGCATCAGCACGCCCGCGGCCGCGATGAGCCAACGCTTTTGTGTGTTCATAATAAGTCTCCTCTATTTTCCGGTCGGCGTATAGCCGTCCGTCAATGTCTTCAGGAAAGCGACAATCTGATCTTCTTGTTGGCTGGTAAGTCCAAGGTTGCCCAGTTGCCTTCGATTCATGGTCTCGGGATGTTCGGGCGCCGGCCAACAAGTCACCTTCTCCCCGGGGGCGCCGGCCTGGCAGCGCGGCAAGACGTCGCGAGTGTTATAGAAGTGCACCACTTCCTTGAGCGATTTCAGATAACCGTTGTGCATGTAGGCCTTGACGAAATCCGGGCGCGGCCGCTTATCGACATTTCGCACCGTGGGTGTCTTATGTTTGCCTATGAAGGATTTCGCCCTCGGCGTCCACTCCCCATTCGGATTCGCCGGGCCTTCGAGAAATCCGCCCACGCCGGCATCGAGAAAGCTGGCGCCGGCCGGGTTGGCCGTAAATCCGGAGCCGTCAGGCTGGTTCTCTTGGTAATACGGCATCCCATGGTTCGGCGGCAGGCCCAGGTTCGAAGCCGTGAAATCGGTAAACAACGGCTCCTCGCCCGGACCTCCGTCGCGATGACATTCGTTGCAGTGCGTCGCGCCGCTGCGGAACAACTGGTAACCGGCGTCTTCGTACGGAGTGAACTTCGCCTTGCCGGCCATGACGTAGTCGTACTTCGAGGAAAACGAATTCACTTCACTGGATCCTTCATACGCCGCGATGGCTTCGGCGATCTTGTCGTACGTAGATTGCGCGATGCCTCGGTCCACCGGCGTTAGATGCACGGGCAGTGGATCCGCCTTCGGCGCTGGGCCTGGCCGATCGCAAGTCTCTTTAATGTCCGCCGGCCATCGCATGGCGAACGCTTGGGCGCCCCACAGGTGCTCCGCCATGGACCGATACGGCCTTCCGGATGCTCGATATACCACGCAGGCCGCGTCGATGAGCGCCATCTCATTCGGATCGAGAGGCGGCCCTTGCGCCTGCTCCGCGAGCGGACTATTGAGCCGCATACCGGTTGCGCGCATGTCCCAGAAGGCTCCGCCAACCAAGTCGCCCTGGAGCGCATTGTAGTGTAGCACCGGCGAGAAGCTGGCGTACCCATGGGTCTGAGGTACGCGCCCGTTGAAGCGAGAACGCACCGATCCCGGATAGGCGGCGGTAGTCCGATTGAGTTCGCTCACTGGTCCGGCGAATCCCGCTTCGGGCATATGACAGAAGGCGCAAGCTTCGTTCCTCCCGACAGACAACTGCCGGTCGTAAAAGAGCAGCTTGCCGAGCAGAATCACTTGCTGCGATGCGTCGAGGGTTTCATGCTGCACTCTCGTCTGGGTCTCGTCCTCAGTCCGATTAATTTCTTTCTCAACCGACTCAATCTCTTTCTGAGCAGCGGACCACTCGAGGGGTTCCGAACGAAGCGCCAGCATGACGCCGATCGCGGCGATTGCTCCGGCAGTATACAGTGCTGTTGGTCGCATGATGGATCTCTCCTTATCTCTCCTAATGAAATAGAGTGCAAGGATGCTACCAGGCCCGGAGGTCGATTCTTCAGGAGGTTACGGGTGAGCTAGTAAGAAGCATGACGTCATGACGACGCCGCCTGACGAAGGGACGTGCTCTCAGCCTAACCATTGGGGATTCTGGTATGTGCCATCGAACGTATGAGTTGTCTTGTACTGCTCATACTTGCCGGCTTGCGCGGCCTGCGCGGTCTTCGCCAGAAGGGCTTCGACTTCGGCGCGCTGCATGGGCCGGAAACTCCCTGCGGCGCCCACCGCCTGGTCGAGGATCCGCATCGAGTCGCAGCCCGTAATCACCACGCTCGTTGGTAAGTTCATAGCGTAGTGTAGGCATTCGACCGGGGAGGCAGTCTTGCTATCAAGTATGATGTGGTCGCCCATCGGCTTCATCCCCAACACGCCAATATCGCTCTTCACCAACACAGGTAGGACGTTCTTTTCGAAGCTGTCGTAGTGCGCGTCCATTACGTTCAACGGCATCTGCACGGTGTCGAATCGGAACTGATGACTGTCCGCGGTCGCCAGCATCTTCAAATGCACAGCGGGACTCTTGTGGCCCGTAAAGCCGATATAGCGGATCTTCCCAGCCTTCCTGGCGGCAAGCGCCGCTTCCATGCCGCCGCCGGCCGCGAAAATGCGGCCCGGATCGTCCATGCGGATGACTTCGTGAAACTGCAGGAGATCGATATGACCGGTCTCGAGCTGGCGCAGCGATTCTTCGATCTGCTGCGTGGCGGTTTTCTTGTCCCTGCCGTCGATTTTGGTCATCAGGAACGCGCGTTGGCGATAGCCGTCGCGCAGTGCCTTGCCCATGCGAAGCTCGCTCTGCCCGCCGTTGTAGGCCCAGCAGTTGTCGAGGAAGTTAACTCCTTGATCGATGGCCGCGCGCACGATGCGAATACTCTCCGCCTCTTCGAGGTCTGGACGGACAAGATGGTATCCGCCCAGCCCTATCATCGAGACCATTTCCTCTGTGTGGCCGAGTCTACGGCGGGGAACTTCTCCCATGGATTCCGCTCCTTTCGCGAACCGGGAGGCGCCGGCGAGCACCGAAGCGCCAGTAACTACTTCCAGGAATCGTCTTCTCATTGCGTCGAACGTCATATCGCTCTTCCGAGCACTACTAGGAACCCGCCGACTTTGCCGCTACTTGTTGCGCCCTCAAGACCTCGCCCAGCAGAAACACGTCCGTGAGCAGCGCGCGCAAATGAACCGAAGCATTCAGGTTGTCGATCAATTGCGAGCTGATCGCAGGTTGCGCCAGCACGAGTTCCATGGCCGACAACGAGTCGCTGGCGTCGCGCTCCAACACGGCCAGAAATGACGGCCGGCCGTCTCCCATCTCCTCCGCACAGCGGTCCGGCAGCCCGATGAGGGCATTGACTGCGCGATTCAGGAACTCCCTGATCTTTCTGCCAGACTCGCTGCCCTTGTCGCTCGCGAGACCCTGCGCCGCATACGCCAGCATGAACTCGTAGCATTCCTCGATAACCTCAAAGCGCTCCAGGATTTCTGCGGCCATAAATCATATCTCCCTGTCCGTCCGGCTCGATCCTGACGGCGGTATTTCCACCGCCCAGCGCTGCGGGTCGTAGTGCTTCAGATAAAACTCTCGCCTCATCGTGCCAAAAACCATCGACTTTGTGATGTCCAGTTTTTCCGGCCGAATCGCGAAGTACACGTGCACCATCACCAGCGCGATGAGTCCGATGCCGGCCAGTCCGTGGAGCACATACATCAGGCCCCACGTCATATCGCTGAACAGATACGGATTGCGAGGGAAGAAGATGGTGCGGACCCGGGACATCATAAACACCCCGGTGCCGATCGCCGATAAGCCAGTCGCGATAATCGCGCCGTGATACAGCTTGTTCTCTAACGGATACTTTGCAAACTTCCGCGGCGGCGGCACAGGGCGGCCCATGAATCGCTGGACTCTTCTCCACGCATCCACCACGTCGGCCCTGTCCGGCCAGATCGCCCAGAAGTCCAGCCAGAATGAGGCATGAATTACGTGAAAGATAATCGATACCGTCAGCACGGTGCCGGCGATCCAATGATAAGTCACCCAATTGAACTGCACACCGAGCTTGGGCATAAATGCCGTGATGAGCAGGGTGAGCATCGCCGCGGCCATAATCCAGTGAAACGATCGCGCCGCCAGCGAATGTCTGGGAATTCGAGCGGGCAGTTCAGCCGCGGGCACCGGAGCATCGCTGCCGGCGAATTCCTCTGCGCGGGCGAAATATCGTACATAAGTGGCGTGCACCATGAGGAATAGCAGGCCCGCGATCCCGGCCACCCAAATCAGGAACCACGCCACGTGGATGGGAACGCTCTGCCCCCAGGGACTCGTCGCTAATTCTGTAATCCGCTTCAGGATGTCCATTTTGCTTCCTCCACTCCCCCAATTGCCCGCTTCACGAGGTTCCTCATCAAGGGGATCTTATAGGCGTTGAACTGTAACGGGACGGCTCCCTGCACGGCTAGTTTCCCGGCCATTTCGCCCGTTGCCGGCGTCGCTGTTTTTCCGCGTACGGCGTCTTCCACCGCCTTCAATCGCAGAGGACGCGCGGCGGCGCCGTTCACGGCAAGACGGATGCCCTCGATGGTGTCGCCGGAAACGTGCATCGCCGAGGCCACGTTCATCAAAGGAAAGTCCCACACGTTCCGGTCTCGCACTTTTTCGAAATAGAATCGCGCGCCCGCCCACGTGGACGGGATGCGAATGGCGGTCAGCAGGTCGCCAGGCTTCAGAATGTGGAGGCGCGTGATGTCGATGTCAGGCCCAATGAAATAGTCTTCGGCGTCGACGATTCGTTCTCCCTTGGACGTTTGAATCACAAATTTGGCATCCAGGGCAATCAACGCCGGAGCCGAATCGGAGGGGTTCACCGCTACGCATCGCTCCGCGTGAAGGATGGCGTGCTCGCGGTTCCGGCCGGTGGGCGTATCGGCATAACAGATATTTCCGCCCGCACGGTAGCACGGCCAGCCGGAGCGGTAATACCAGCAGCGCGTGTCCTGCGACACGTTGCCGCCGATGGTGCCCTGGTTTCGGATCTGCGGTGAAGCGATCAATTCGGCGGCCTCTGCCAACAGACCGTAGTGCTCCCTGATGACCGGGTGCTTCACGATCTCGGTAAGGGTGGTCAGCGCGCCGATCTCGATGCCGCCGTCTGTCGTGCGAATGCCCCTGAGTTCCGCGACACCGCTGAGGTCAACCAGCACTTTCGGCCGCTTGATGCGGTCCTTGAGCCAGTCGAAGCTATCGAGCCCGCCGGCCATAATCCAGGCGTCCTCTCCATGCTGTTGGAGAAGATGCTGTGCATCAGCGGCGGAAGTCGGTTGAAGCAGGTCGAACGCGGGCATGACGTCTCGTATTACCGACATAAGTCCTCTCGCATTTAAATGTGCGCCATCAGGGGATGTTGCACCGGGCGCCCAGCTTCCAACGAAGTCAAAATCGTGTCGGCGTTAACCGGCGCGCGCCGAAAGATCTCGTCGCCCAGGGCGTCCGAGAGCGCGTTTAAGATAGAGGCGCACCCGCCTCCCACAGGGGGTTCGCCGATACCGCGGGCGCCCACCGGAGTCTCAGGGTCGGGAGTATCCAACGCTTCCCATTGCATGTTCACCGGTACATCGAGAATCGTCGGTGGCTTATTATGGTGGAACCGTTTGGCGACCATCACTCCGTAATGCGGGTCGAAAACCCACTTCTGGCCGATGGCGTGGCCGATGCCGAGGATCGAGCGCCCCAGTACCTGCCCGCCGAGTGCGCGCGGATGGATCACCGTGCCCACGTCGGCGTACGCCAGGAAGTCCACGACGTAATACTTGCCGGTCTCGACGTCCACTTCGATTTCGGCGAAGCTTGCCACGTAGGAATGTGTCATGCCGTCGCGCGGGTAATTGTCCTTCGCGGCCGCTACCAATCCCTGTCCGGCCAGCGACGCTATGGACGCCTTGGTCACCTTGTTGACATCGGCCGGCGCTTCATGGCCATCGTATTTGCCGCCGAGTTCGATCGCGCGCCGGGCTGCCTGCGCCAGAGTCATACCGGCGGAGCCCTTGCGAAAGACTCGCTCGTTCGCGACCGTGTAGTCCTCCGGTGCGCCCCCCAGGCCCTTTGCGGCGATCTCCTGCAGTTTCTGCCGGGCATCCATCGCCACGGCGTGAGCGGCTCGCGTCATTGCGTGCGTGGTCTGGCTGCCGCCGGACACGCACGTGAACGGAAGATGCTTCGACGTGTCGCCCCACACCACGTCGCATTTCTCCCACGCGACGCCGAGTACTTCTGCGGCCGCACGGTGGACGTCGATCACCGACTCCGTTCCCAGGTTTCCGATTCCGGACTGGAATCGCACCCTGCCTTCCGGCGTGATGACGAGAAGTCCGTCAAAGCCGACGGTGCCGCCAACGTAGCAACTCAGCGCCACACCGACGCCGCGGACCTTGGATCCGATTCGTTTGGGACTCCGCGCAGCCCTGCCCTGCCAGTTGAATCTCTCCGCGCCGCGTTGCAGCGCGTCCTTGAGAAATGCGCTGGTGGCGTGCTGCATTTGGCCCTGTACCAGCGGCCCGTATTGCGCTTTGCCTTCGGGGCAGTTGATGTAACGGATCGCCACCTGGTCCAGCCCTAGCTTTCGAGCGGCCTTGGCGATGATCGGCTCAATGATCGAAATGCCTTGCAGCCCACCAGGCGAGCTCTGCGCGCTGCGCGGCGGCGTGTTCGTCAGCACGGTCACCCCGCGCCAACGCATGGCCTGCGGCTGGTACAACAGCGAGACCATACGTCCCGACGTTGGGGAGTCGCCCTGCGCGTCGTAAGGCCCGTTGTCCGAAATCACGAACATGTCGAGCGCGAGGATACGTCCTTCTTTGGAAAAGCCCACCTTCATGCGCCCCTGAAAGCCGGGCCGGGCGCGTCCGATGAAGGTCTCCTCCTCGCGGCTGATCCGCATCATCACGGGGGCATTGGCCTTCTTCGACAGCAGCGCAGGAATAATCATGGTGACGCCGCCGGTGATCTTGCTGCCGAATCCGCCGCCCGTGTATTCGCTGATGAAGACGACCTTCTCCGCGTCCATATTCAGCCACCGTGCGATCGCGGGCCGGGTTTGCGCGGTGCTCTGGGTCCCGCTGTGAATGTAAACTTTGCCATTTTGCCAATACGCCATGGCACTGCGTGTTTCAAGGGTCTGATGGCTCACGTCTGGCGTGACAAAAGTCTCGTCCAGCACCAGGGCGGCACTCTTGAAACCTGCGTCGAGGTCGCCATACGACCATTCGTCAGGCGTCTTGCCCATCGGCAGTCGGCCGGATTTCGTTTCGGCGAAGTCGGCCTCGGTCCACTTCAGTTCCTTCACTGCGGGCCCAGTAGCGCCTGGCGGCGTCGTCCAGATGTTGCCGTCCGTTCTAGGGTTCGGGCCGCCGGGGCGCAGCGTATCGAGGGGATCGACCACGAACGGAAGCGGTTCGAAATCGATCTGGATTCGTTCGATCGCCTCGGCCGCAGTCAATTCGTCCACGGCTGCCACCGCGAGAATCGGCTCACCCTGGTAAACCGGCTCAATCGTGAGCCCTCGCTCGCCCCACTTGCTCGCCTTAATCACCGTGCCGTTGTCGGTGAGTGTGTCGGCCGGCGCCGGAAGATCGTCCGCCGTAAGGATCGCCTTCACACCGGGCATCGCCAACGCTTCGCGGGCATCGATATGCCTCACCCGGGCATGCGGCAGCGGACTGAGCAACAGCTTGCAGAACAGCATGCCTTCGGCACGAAAATCTTCCGCGTATTTTGACCTGCCTGTGACCTTGGCTAAGAGATCGGTCGTCACGTAGTTCTTGCCGATCAGCTTGTATTGAGGCCCGTATACACGCTCGTTGGTAGCTTCAGGCATGGTTTACGCTCCTCATATTCTCCGCGCCGCGCATCATCGCGGTGAGGATCTTGTCGTAGTCCTGACATCGGCATAGGTTCCCGGAAATACCGTGCGCCAACTCCAACCTGGTGGGGTTCGCGTTTGTCTTGAGGAATCCCACCGTGGCCATGATGAATCCGGACATACAAAACGCGCATTGGAATCCCTGCTCGTCGATTACGCCCTGCTGAACGGGATGCAGGGTTCCGTCCTGGCTTGCGAGGCCTTCGATCGTCACGACGTTCCGACCCCGCACCGTGTGTGTGAGCACCGAGCAGGAGTAATGCGGCACGTCATCGATCAACACCGTGCAGGCCCCGCATTCGGCTCGGTCGCAACCCAACTTTGTTCCGGTTAGTCCCAACTTGTAGCGCAGGGTCCACGCCAGCGTTTCTTGCCTCATTACATCGGCCCGGCGAACTTGCCCGTTGACGTTCAAGCTAATCAGCCGCTCACCGGATCCGCCGATGCCGTGGACGGTGGAGCCGCGAAACAGGTAGCTGGCTGAGCCAACGGCCGCGCCCGCGCCGATGACGCCTTGGATGAATCTGCGCCTGGAAACTGCTTTTGGTGTGTTTCCGAGAATCTTCAGATGTGAATCATCAGACATGTAAAGAATCCTCCAGGGGACGGGTCGGACGGTAGTTCTTCCCGTTCGTCTGTCCGCCAGACCAATATTCATCCGACAAATTGACGACGATAGGTTGTGGAGTGCTCCTGACCACCACCCAGGTAAATTCCGTATCCTGCGAGAGGTTGATCTCCTTGTGAGGGAGATACGCGGGGACGTATACGAAATCGCCCGGTTGAGCCGTCGCCGAGAATTCCCCATGGCGCCCCCAGCGGATCAGGCATGTGCCAGCCAACACGTAGACGACGGTGTCCTGCTTCCCGTGATGATGAATCGCCGTCTGCCCTCCGGCCGCGACGGTGAACAATCCTCCCCACATCGCCGATGGAGTCCCGTGCTCGCGGGTGATCGCGGCAACCCTGTGCGAACCGGGCGTTTGCGCGGTATCTTCACTGAATGTATCGGGCCGCACAACGCCGATCGCGTTTCCGTTCTGAAAAATCTTAACTGTCATCTCTCACCTCGGGATTGCAAGCGGAGCGCCAGCCATAAGTTGCTGTGCCTCCAGCCGGTTCAGACAATTTCTGTCCATTAGTGGTCGTCTCCTGTCGGCGGGCCGACGTCCCGCAGACTGAGACTGGTGCCGCCCGCCTCTCTTGGCAGCGGTCTGTTGCGGTGGAGCGGTTCGCAGGCGCCTTAATCCCCGAATACCGCGCCCAACCGGGCATGACGGCGTCGCTCTTTTGCCGCCGGCGCGGAAGGCCAGGTTCCGCATTCCGCGCCAGAAATCAAAACACTCCGATCTATAGGGGCGTAACCACCGCTTCCTGTTTGGGAATGCTATCGAGCATAGACGTCGTCACTCCGAGATGCTGATTCATCAGCAGGTGCGGCGTATGCGCCATCCACTCCGCAAGCGAGATGTCCTGGTATTCACTGGTCCTGAACATCTCGATAAACACCAGGTCGGAGTCGCCGGTGTTCTCGATGTAATGCGGGTTGGAAATCGGCACGTATCCCACATCCCCCTCTTCGAAATCCATGGTGCGCGCCGTCGTCGCCCCAACGAAAACACTCATGCGCCCCTTTCCGGTGATGTAGTATTGCCACTCGTCCGCGTTGGGATGCCAGTGCAATTCACGCAGCGCCCCCGGCTTGAGAGTGACGATGGCGGCGGAAATCGGGGTCACTGGAAAAGTCTTTGAATCGATGATTTTCACTTCTCCGCCGCGCGTCACCTTGGTGGGCTTCATCGCGCTGGCCTTGAAGTCGAAACGCTTGGGCACGGTCCCGGTTCCCTTCGCCGCCTCAGTCTGTTCCGCGTGCAGGTCGCCCGGGAGATCTGCTTGAAAGATGAACAGCTCCTTCTTGGGAACCGCGTCGAAGGTCGATTCGGATACGCTGAAATTCTTCGCAAGGACTTCCCTGGGAGTATGCGCGAGCCAATCGGTAATCAGGAATGTGTGGAACTCGTCGAAGTTTCCGTCGTCGAATACCAGCAGAAAGCGGCAGCCATCCGGACCCAGCCCCTGGATGGAGTGTGGAACTCCGGGTGGGAACAGCCACAGGTCTCCTTCGCCCACGTCGCTCACAAAGCTCTTGCCGTCGTGGTCCACGGCGGTGATCCGCGCGCTGCCATTCAGCATGATGGCCCATTCAGCTTCCACGTGCCAGTGGAGTTCGCGGATTCCGCCCGCCGTGAGCCGCATTTCCACGCCCGCGAGGGTTGTCGAAATCGGCAATTCGCGCACTGTAACCTGGCGTGTCCAGCCGCCGCTCAGCACGCGCTTACGGGCCAGGGCGAAGGGATACTTGAACGGTTTTACGGTACCGCTATCGGTCGGCGGAGGCCACTCCGAATCCGGATTCTCCGCTGCCAGAGGGCGATTCTGCGGCCCGCGATTGCTCTCGTTCGGCGCCGCGTGGCTAGCTTGCTGCTGCGCCTCCGCCGTTTTCTCAACGGCCATAGTCAGCGTCGCGGCTGCGACAGCCGCGGAGCCTAGGCCAAAAATGTCTCGCCTACTTATCTTCTTCTCGTCCTTTTCAATGTCAGACACGGTATCTCCTCTCAATTGAAGCGACCTGCCTTCTAACATAACAGGCCCCTTCCGCCCATTTCCGAAACCATCAAAACACGTAAGTTACATAAGTAAACGGGTAATTGTAGTCCTTGCCGGGCGCAGCTTGATTCAAGTACTGGCCAGTAAACAAATGACAAAAACCGAAACCGTAGCTTACGTGCCGGTTTTGCTTATATTCCGCGATCAAGTCCAGTTCCGCGCCGAGATGGCTACTTGTAGCTCCCGGGTGCGCAGCTATGGAGATAGCGCCACTCGATGCATACACCGCATCGTTTTTCGTCGCCAGCCAGACATCCTCAAACATCTCTGTGAACGTCCACTGTTTTCCGGCCTTTTCGTCAACGCCGGCGCGGATGTCGCGGATGTTCCTCCAGCCGAACTGATCGGCGAAGTCCATCTTGTCGTGTGAGGAAGGATAGATCTGGTCGTGAGTGCCCCAGGTGTTCCCGTTTGGGTTCTTGGTGCCCGAGGCGTAGTTGTACTCCGCAAACACTCTAGGCTGGGTGTGCGAATGATTAAAGATGTAGCCCGCGTTCCAATGCCCGGCCCAGGCATCGATGGAATAATGCCCCAGCGAGCCGGTCTGTGTGTTCATTTCGACGTCGTAATCGAAGTCGCCATGTAGCATGCCGGCTAGGCGTGCGCCTCCAGTGACTTCGCTTAGATGCCCGTGGCCCGCAGTCTCGGGCAGGGCCACGTTGCCCGGAGCGACCCGCCATAACAAATAGGGCTCTACTGTGGCGTGCGGAATCAGGTGGGAAAAGCCGCTGTAAATTCCATAGATGTTGTTCCCTTCAATATGATGGTCGATCTGGCCGTCGATGGCGTCAATCACCGATGCCGCGAAGATGCTGACGTTGACACCTGGGTGATGGAGATCGACCCTGACCGTGTCAAATGTCCGCCCCATGTTGAGCCAGTCGGAAGGTCCGATGACTCGCTCGTCGCCAAAACTGAGCATCTGGCGGCCGGCGACGAAATCGATCCAGCCTTCGGACGAATTGCCAAGCTTCACGTAAGCCTCCCGAATATCCCAGATGTTTTGATAGGGAGGCGCGGTAGCTACGTGGTGATTGAAAAAGCCACGCGAATCCTGTGTTACTCCGACGAACTCGAGCCAACTCGTGGGCTGGATGTAGACTCCCACGCGCAGTCTGAGTCAAATCGTATACGTCGTTGATGGGGGCGTACCCCAGTCCATCCTGGCTTTCAACTCGATCGCGAAACTGTCCGCCGACTTGGATCCAGTGGGGAAGAAACTGGTTCAGTCTGGTGATCGGGTACAGCCACCCATCGGGATTGGGTCCCGATACCCGTAGGTCTGAAGCTGCATGAGCCGCCCCGGGAGCATCTGGGTGGAAAGTGCCGGCAGGGGGATTCGCGGCCGGTTGAGCGATGGCGTTGCCGAGGAGAATAGCGCTCAAAAGAAGAATGCGTTGGACGCCTCTTCGTTTGCGCCGCGGTCGTTCCTTGAAAGTGTTTGCCAAGGTGGTGCTCATAATCGATGGTAATAACAGCAACTCTGATGCCACGGCGCGTCACATAAGCAAGCCTTAGTTTCTAACACTTCCTAAGCCGGCCGAGTCCATATGTCGACCCTGAGTGACCTCCAGTCGGCGGAGTCCGGGGGCAAAGGAAAGAGCCTCCAGGAAAGTGCAAGTTGGATTTCATGATCGGATCAAGAGGATGAATCGCCGCGTCGGGGTGGAGCACACCGAGAGGGCGGATCGGCCCGCATGTGGGACAGGCATTAAGATTTTTCAGAGAGGCACTTCTCAGAGGAGGGACGACAGATGACACGCTCGAACCGATGTCATACCAAGAGTTCGCTGGCGCGCCCCGGGAAGGGGCGACGCCAGCGCCTGATTTTCACAGCCATCGGAGATGACTACATCCGCCCGACGGTCTCCGCGAGGAACCAGGTTCTTCGCTCGGTCTGATCGATCCATACTTCAATCATGCTGGTGCTGGCGACATCCTTATAACGCCCGCAAATCTCGTGCGTTAAGCGCAGAAACCCCGTCAGACGCCGGCTGTCTGCAAGCAACTCGCCGAGCATATCGTCCGGGCTGACGACGTCATTGTTGTTGTCCGCCAGCCGCTGATGCCCGGATATATCGCTGATGGAATGTAGAGTGGTTCCGCCGATCTTCCGCGCCCGCTCGGCTATTTCGTCAGTCATAGCGAAGAGTTGGTCGGCATGCTCGTCCAGCAATAGATGATAATCGCGGAAGTGGCGTCCGCTCATGTGCCAGTGGAAGTTTTTGGTTTTCAGGTAGAGCGCGAAAACGTCTGCCAGCAGCCCACGGAGTGCGTGCGAGATCTCCGCAACTCCATCGCGGCTGAGTGCAAGTTCCTGCTCTGCCCGATCTTCAAATGTGACAGTTTCGCTTTTGTTCATGATCGCTTAGTCCTTTCCGTTCGACCCACAGATCAAGAGCAATCCAACCGCCGATCCATCGGTTCGTGCTCCAAGGTTCGCGACTCCTAGAGTCCCCAGCGGATCAGTCGGCAGCTTGAGATCGATCTAAGAGTGAATACGTGAGGTCAACTTCTATCTGGCGGCAGCGCGCCACGTAGCGTCTTTGTGAAACGACGCCATCGCGCCTCCGAGCGCCGCAGTGCTGTCGCCGAGGTCCTTTTCGTATACCTCGCCCTTCTCCGTGACGACGAATGTCATCACGCCAGAAGACCGATATTCCGCCGGGTATGCGACCCCGGCGAATCCGACAGCAGCGTTGGTCTTGTGCGGCGGCAACACGCGGAAGTAGTAACCATGCAATGCCACGGGATTCGCGGCGTCGGTGCGATCGCGCTTTTGGGAGGCAAATTCGTGGCAAACCGAAATTGCTGTGAACTCGTTCTCGCCGATTCGCCGGAACCGAACCTCCTGCTGGCCGGCATCCGCGTCGAAGAGCCAAGCCCCATTCTTCTCGACAATCGGAATAGGGAACGGCCAGTTCTCGGCTCCGATGTAGAGGGTCACCGATGCATCACGCTCACGGTGCAGGCGGTGCATCTCCTGGTATTTTTGGACGAAGACTTCACGGTCGGCCTTATCCTGGCTGTCGTCATGCGAAGAAGCGAGATCGGTCGATCCACCCAAGATTTTGTTTATGGCCGCTTCGTTGTTGTCCTGCACCGCTTGGAAAAGACTCTGGCCAGCCTCGGCGGCCGACGGAAATGCCAACTGAGCGGATGGTTGCGCCATGGCGGCGCCAGTCCCTATGGAAATCGCAAGTATCGCGACTGGAATCATCATTGTTTGTTTCATCGTTTGATCTCCTCCCGAGCTCTATCGCCGGCCTCCGCCGCCGTGAAAGCCGCCACCAAAACCGCCTCCGTGGAAACCGCCAAAGCTGGATTGCCCACGAGAAGAATTGCTTGTCGCAATACCGCCATGACCGAATCCGCTGAACGCGCTGGAATGTGCGCCGGACATTACCCGCGATCCACTGGAACCGCGAAAGCCCGCGGAATGATCAAAGTTGGCGCGACTCGAATGAAAGTCGCTGCGATTGACGATCGCCCTGCTATGGGAGATGTACGTATTGTGGTTGTAGACCACCCTGCCGCCGCCGTGCCAATCGAAGCCCCAATGGTTCCAGCCCCAACCGAAGCCGCCGAAGAAGCCTATACCGAAACCAAGTCCGAAAGCAATTCCGGGACCTCCCAGGAAGAGCCCGGGATACGGATACCAACCCGGGAAGACAGCGAGCGGGTCTCCGTAAACTAGCCAAGGATCGTATTGAGGTACGTACACCATGTCGGTTGACGTGGGTTGAATGTCAATGTCTTGTCCGCGAGTGCTCACTTTTTCCTCGGCCGTCGTTTGCAGATTCCCAGCTTGCTTAGCCCGCTGTCGCATGGTTTGAATCGCCTGCGTCAATTCCGGTTGCTGATTGATGTAAGCGTCGCCCAGTTCCGAGGTCCAGGCCAGATTCTGATTCATGTTGGCGAGTACCGCTGGGAACTGTGCCAGAGCTTTGACACCGGGATCCCATGCTTGCTTGTCGACCTCTTTCGGCAGACTGTCACCCGTGAGGTCTTTATGCTGTTGCACCCACCTCTCGGCCTCCACTATCTGATCCGGGTATGCGGCAGCCGGCAGGATCTGCGCAATCAATGCGTCGGGGTATAGCGCGATGGGCGCCACGAGCTGTTGCAATTGGTCCTGGCTCTGCTGCACGGCCTGCGGCGGCGGGGTGTTCTGATAGGCGAACCCATCTCGTGCACACACGTTTACCAAGCACCAGGATAGGAATAGCGCCATGCCTTGTTGAAACCACTTCATAATGATTCTCCTTTCAATCGAGACGCGCTTCTGTCACGCTATTTCTTCGGGCTGGGCGGAAAGCGATCGAACATCTTCTGGACCCCTTTGTCGAGAGCCTTGATGTTCTTTTCGGATTTGTCCGAAAGCGTGTCACTAGCGGACCCGCGCCAAATCAGCTTCTTCGTGCTGGCGTCGAAGAGATCGACAACCAGAGTGCCGACCCTATAAGTGTCGACGGTGGTCGTTGTGTCTCCGAATCCCCCGAACCCGCGCCACCGCCAACCGCCGCCAAGGCCGTCGTAGAAGGTGTTGAGAGTTTGTTGGTTTTGGGTGGTCTCAACCGCGACGACCGCCACGTCGCCGCCCGAGTCCACCTGCTCCCATCCTTTTGCGGCGAGGGCTGAATTAACAGCTTCTTTGATCCGGTCGACCCATAGCGGGTCCGGTGTCTGGACCTTCTCCCACGAATACGTTCTGTAGTGCCCGAACTCCGAGTCTCGGTCGTAGTCTGTCTTTACCTGCTGCGCGAATGATGCCGTCGCAGTAAAAAGCATGGCTCCAAGGAAACCAACAACCGTAGGGTGTGCGTTCATATTCATCTCCTATCTTGGAAGTATGCAATCGTGCGGCCAAGCGCTGAAGTGCTGTAGGTCAAACGCTTGGCCAGGTCCGCAGCCGGCCGCTGCTTGTTGCTCGCGACGGCGGGGTGACAGACGTGTCGCCAATTATCGGTGAAGATCGGCATCCCGGCTTCTTGCACCCAGTTTTGCGGTTCCGGCAGTAATGCGGGGATCATCCCGATAAAGTCTTAGCGATGTATCAGAGCGGATAAGCCGTGCCGATTCGTAGAAGGGACTGCGATGTTGAGCAGGGCCCCCCGGCTGTCGACGACACTCAATACACACGATGTGCATCTTGAACAGATCCCACTTTTGCGATCTGGAGAAGTTCCCGCCGCTCTTCTTCCGATTCACGCGGAGCACCCGTGCGGGAGCGTCGTTGCCAGTCGCAGCTAGCGCGGGAGGTCGTGTTTTCGGTCGATGGGCGTCCAGACGTCGCGTGAAGGCCATACTTCGACGCAAACGGGCAAGGACCGCGAAAAATGTCGGATGTGGATCAACCACGAATCGTCCAGAGGGATTGCTGCTGTCCCGAGCTGCCTTGAGCGCCTGCAGGTAATGCTGCGGCCGGTTCGAAGTCGCCGCTGTCCTCAGCAGGTCTCAGGCTGTTCTCCGCCGGGACTCCTTGAGGCTGAGGCGAGACAGCGCCGCCTTGATTGCCTCGGCACTGCCCTGTAAACCTTGTTGTTCCGCGTCGGACATCTCGGGTTCGATCACGCGATGAACCCCTTCCCGGCCAATGACACTTGGCAAGGAAAGCGTAACGCCGAATGTTGGGTTGTAACAGCCGACAGGAATCACAGCTCTCTCATCGCGCAATACCATCTCAGTGATCGCGCGGAGACCATCCCGATGCCGTATTGGCTGGCCCCAATACCCCCAATACCCTCAATGATCGTGATGTTAGCGTAACGGACTTCCCGTTCGAGCTCCTCCCGCACCGTTTGCGGCGATGGGCTTTTTTCAAAAGAGGTCCAATACGTTCCTGCCACCCGCTTGCGCCGATGACCACAGGAACACTGACGACACACCATGTTCACCTAAGACCAGCGCCTGCACGTCCGATGCACTGACGTTTAGACGCTTCGCCAGGTGAAACCGGAACCGTAACGAGTCGAGAGATGTTCCAGTGCTCAGCACGCGCTCGTGCCCCAATACACGAACGACGTCGGCCAGCGCGTCCGGCGGATCGGTAACGACCAGAATCACCGCCTCAGGAGCTGAGTAATGGATCTTCGGGACGATGTCCTGAAAGATCGCAGCATTCGCCTCGAGCAAACGGAGGCGCCCGACGGGGTCGTTGCGGTCGGTTGCGCCCCACCCTTCTCGTTGACTCCGGCAGTGATCATCACCACGGACGAGCCAGTCAAGTCCGAATAGTCGCCCTCGCGCACCGAAATCGGCGACGACAGGACCGCGCCGTATTGAACATCCGTCACCACACCCTGAGCCCGCTTGCGGTCCCGGTTGACCAGCACGACCTCGCGCGCACTCCCCGCATAACCAGCGACAAGAGGCACGCCGAACCGACCGCGCCCGCTCCAACAACCCCGACCTTCATATTTTTCCTCCTATTTCATCTTTTCTCAAAGCCAGTTGGTAGTCGTCCCAGCATAGAATCTCTGCACTCCTTCCAACTCGGGACAGTACGTCTACGACCACGTGAGCAACAGCGACTCCTACTGTGCTTCTCCTGCTTCCACGCGCTCGAGTGTGCTCAACGAGAGACGTGCGTGCGGCTCATGGCCTGAGCGATAGAGGAGGAGAGTAAGCACAAACCCGCAGCCAGCAGCGCCTGAGCCACAAAAGAAAACCGCCGAATAGCCGAACTTCCCGACAATAGCTCCCGCAACTGGGCCTGTAAGCCCCATTGCCAGATCGAGGAATGCCGTGTACACCCCGAGTGCAGCCCCGTGATTCTGATCGGCAACCATTTTGAGAGCCTCGACTCCGAGTGCTGGAAACACCAGGGCGAACCCACACCCGCTGAGAGCTGCCCCCGCAAGGGCCACATCGTGAGTGGTGGCGGACCACAAAACTAACAATCCGGCAGACTCCAAGACAAATGACGCCATGGCAACCCGGAATCCGCCCCAACGATTAATGGCGCCGGCGAATAGCAGGCGAGTGACGATGAAACAGGTGCCGAACAGTATCAGCGCGAGCGCAGGGTCAGTCCAGTTCCGACTGGCATAGTACAGCCCGGTAAAGGTCGCAATCGCAGCAAATCCGACCGTGCCCAAAGTCAGTCCCAACCCGTGAAGCGACACTCTGCCGAACACCTTCGAAAACGCCAGATGAGCGCCGCGTAGTATTGGCACTCCGGCTACTGGAATCGCGAGAGCCAGGTTCAGCACCGCTAGTCCTGAGGCGGCCGCACCGATCGATTCAAGCCCATACCTGCTTTCAAGCCAAATACCAAGAGGGGCCCCCGCTGCCATGGCGCCATAGGATGCTATTCCACTCCAGGAGATCACCTGTGCGGCATATGTTGCGTCGACCCGTCCCAACCCCCAGGTAATCGCACCCGTCGCCACACAGCTTTCGCCACAGCCAAGGATCAGGCGACTTATCAGAAGAACCACAAAACAGGCAACGGCTTTGGATTGGAGCGACGCTGCAACAATCAAACAGAGTCCACTAAGCAAACCGATCGCCTGACCGATCAAAACAGTGGCACGCGGACCTAAGACATCGGCCATTCGGCCGGCGTTCGAGCGAGTGGCAAGGGTTGCCACGTATTGCGAGCTGATTGCCACCCCAGCCCAAAAGGGAGAAAGGCCCAAATGAAGATGAATGAAACCGGGCAAGACTGCTAGGAGAAGGCCGATCGTCAAATAATAGAAGAACACGAACAGAGATGTTTGAATGATTCGAATTGTTGTCGACGTTGCGATCAGGTGTCTCAGAAAGCCTCCAGGTAGTTGCCTCTGGACAGCCGAGAAGGCGGCTTCATCCACGGTTCAACAGGACTGTCAGCAGGAACCAAGCAATCGATCTACCGTTTGTACGGGATCTCTTCAGGCTGCTGTCGCGAACACATTGGGGGGGTGGATCGTGTCGACCTAGCGCCGTCCCCTGTCCATTGGACGCCTTGCAAACGACCGTCGAGGCTGGATTTCAATATCTGGGATTGCGTCGGCAGTGCCGCGCCATCTACAACGATGGAGTTAATTAGACTCTTGCCCTCAATCGCTCTGTGTTTGGCATCGCAGATGCTTCAGAGGATGGCGTGCAGTTCGGAGCCCGCCTGGATTTGTTACGCGGAAACCGACAAGCAAATTAGGAGACTGTTATCAATGAGCTTACCTCTTGAAGGAATCAAAGTAATTGACTTTACAGGCGTGCAGGCGGGCCCAGCCTGTACGCAACTGATGGCTTGGTTCGGCGCGGACGTGCTGAAAGTAGAACGCCTCAGCGGCGGTGATGTGACGCGCCGGCAACTGCGTGACATTCCTGACGTAGACGCTCTATACTTCACGCAACTGAATAGCAATAAGAAATCTCTCGCGGTGGACACCAAAACGCCCGAAGGCAAAAAGATCATGGAACAACTGATCCGAGAAGCCGACGTATTGGTGGAGAACTTCGCCCCTGGCGCAATGGACCGTATGGGGTTCTCCTGGGCGCTTCCGCCACTGACGCGTAATCCTTCAAGTAGACCTCCTCGTATTTCAGAGAGCGCCACAGCCGCTCGACGAAGATGTTGTCCATGCACCGCCCCCGCCCATCCATGCTGATGGCGATCTGGCGCTCCGCCAACACTCCGGTGAACTTCTCGCTGGTGAACTGCGAGCCCTGGTCGCTGTTGAAGATCTCCGGCAGACCCCGCCGCAGCGCTCGCTTCAGCGCCTCCACACAGAACTCCACCTCCATCGTCAGCGACAGCGACCAGCTCAGGACGAACCGGCTGAACCAGTCGATGACCGCCACCAGGTACAAAAAACCTGGCGCCATCCGGATATACGTGATATCCGTGCTCCACACCTGGTTGACGCGATCCACCGTGGTGCCTCTCAACAAGTATGGGTAGATCCGGTGGCCTTCCCCGGGCTGGCTCAGCTTGGGCTTCGGGTAAACCGCTTCGATGCCCAGCAACGCCATCAGCCGCGCAACCCTCTTGCAATTCACTTCATGGCCCATGGTCGCCAGCCACTCCGTCATCCTCCGCCTTCCATAGAATGGCGTCCGGGTGTACTGTTCATCCAGCAATCGCATCAGCAGCAGGTTCTCTTCGCTTTCGCTTACTGGTTCGTAGTACAAGCCTGCGCGGTTGACACCCAGCAGCTCGCATTGCCGCCGAACACTGAGGTCCGGATGGCCTTTTTCTACCAATCCACGCCAATCCTCTAATCGAGCATCCCCACTTTTTTTTTGAGCCAGTCCAATTCGACTTTCAGCCGGCCGATCTCTTCATAGAGGGCGGTGTTGTCCGCCTCACCGCTATGCGTCTTGCGCGTCCGGCCATCCACGAAGAGTTCCGGCATCTGCTGGAGCGCCGTCTTCCTCCACTTCGCGATCTGAATGGGATGCACCTTGAACTGCGATCCCAACTGGCTGAGCGTTTTTTCACCGCGGATCGCTTCGATCACCACCCGAGCTTTGAACTGAGCACTATGCTGTTTTCTCGTCGTCGTCATCGACCCTCCTTGTCAACGACTCCGCCGAAAATCTTAGCTTATTGCTTGGTCTGAAATCCTGGGACCACTATAATACGGGCTCATCGCTAGGAGCGGGAGCACCGTCTTGGCGACGCTTCCTGGAAGATATTGCCCACCGCTTTGCTCCAAACCTCGTCACTCGTATTGAGAAATACTTCTCCCGCAACGATCCTTGGGGCGCTGCAGATGTAGTGTGCGGAAGTCCCCCACGGCCGGAGTTAAACACATTTGTACGTGACAGACTGGAGATTTTAAAGCCAGCACCTTATCACCTGCTCATGTGCAAGAGCGCCTGGGCCGCTATCTTTACTACGAACTACGACATGATTGTTGAGCAAGCTTACCGAAACAAGCCTTTGGCTGCACAAAAATCGGTACCTGTCTACCAATTCTCGAAGGACTACAATATCCACGATAATTCCAAGGTCCATCTTTTCAAGCTTCACGGAAGCATCGACCAAATCCACCTGCCAGACGACGTTCTAGTTTTGACTACCAAAGATGTCACGGACACGTTTCGTCAGCGGTCCTCGATGCTGTCACAAATTCCCAGATTGCTCATCGACTACTACTGGGTATTCATCGGATACAGCTTCGCAGATGGCATTCTACGTCAGCTCCTGAATGAGGTGAAGCGGACCAACCGCGACACCATGCCAAGAGAATCGTTCGCGATCCTGCCGCACCCGACGGAGGAGGACACTGAACTACTTCCCCGTATAGAATCTCGATAATAGCTGGAACTTGCGAGCGATTGTTTGAAGCGATTGATGGAGTTGTATCCAGAAACGCGGCGGGTCATCTCCGAACTCGGAAGGTCGGTGAGGACGTCCAGAGCGGAGGCGTGACCATGTATTTTACCTCATCGACACGAGTCGCAATGGACGACCAGTTCGAGATTGTTGGACCAGTTGACCCCGACACCTCTAGCAAAGAGTTCTTTCTCGGCGGCGATCCCAGTTGGCGGAACATTGCTGCCGACGTCGATTTTCGTCGAGACGCTATCACTGACCGAATCAAAGAGGAAGTCTGGACAGCGCTCGACACCGCTCCTGCCAGGGCCACCGTGATTTCGGGTCCTGCCGGCAGTGGAAAGAGCACGATCCTTAGGCGAGTGGGGTGGGAGATTGCGACGGGCATCGACCGGCCTGCGCCCGTGATTATGTTGAGAGAGTTCTACCGTTCAGGCAATCGTTATGCTGACTCGTGGGATATCAAGCTGATTGGCGAAATTGCGCGGGAATCCGGTAGGACAGTTATTGTTTTGATCGATAATCTCGAAGTTCAATATCGGATGGCCCGAAATCTGTATTCTGCATTGAGGGGCAGAGATCACTGCTGTCCAGGACATGAGTTTTCAATTCCGGCCAAGGCATAGGATTCATGGAAGTTAACTGGGCTTTTGAGATTTTTCGATTTCAACTTTTTCTGGTCGCGCAAGCGCTTGCAGGGTGGATCTCGGCTTCCTTGGCGATTGCCGACAATGAGGAGTGAACCTTGGCCAGACTGTTTTCTCTCAGCTCATGGAGCATCTTCCCCGGTACGAGTTTCAGAAGTGTGTAAGTCGGTATCATGGCGATCATCAGCAGAAGAGCTTTTCCTGTTGGGACCAGTTTCTCGCGATGAGTTTCGCTCAGTTCACTTACCGTGAAAGCCTTCGTGACATTGAGGCGTGCCTCGGCTCAATCGGTGGCAAACTTTACCACATGGGATTTCGTAGTAAGGTGGCGCGCTCGACTTTGGCAGACGCCAACGAGTTGCGCGATTGGAGGATCTTCGCGGATTTTGCGCAAGTCCTGATCGCCATCGCTCGCCCGTTGTATGCCGGCGATCCGATCGGGATCGACTTGGATGCGAGTTTGTACGCATTCGATTCGACCACTATCGACCTCTGCCTTTCGCTGTTTCCGTGGTCTGACCGGCGCTGGATTGCCCGTTCGACATGAGAGTGGGAACCACGCGGGTCTTAAACGCGGCAGGGAAGTTCTCGCCGAATCGCAACATGGCAACCGGCGCCGGGCTTGAGCTGCTGCCGCACTGGCTGAAGGAGGTGCTGCCGGAGCCGTCCGTGTCAGTGGTAACCAGGTTCCGCAAGCACAAGGGCGCAGTCAAGATGCACACGCTGCTCGACCTGCGTGGAAATATCCCAACGTTTATCGGCATTACAGAGGGCAAAGTGCACGACGTGAATATGCTCGACGAGATCCTGCCAGAGGCCGGGGCGTTCTACGTCATCGATCGCGCCTACCTGGATTTCGAGCGATTGTATTGTACGTCTTCACGCTCAGTGCGGCCTTTTTCGTGGTTCGCACCAAATCCAACGTCTTGCTCCAGCGTCGCTACTCCCATCCCGTGGACAAGACCACTGGAGTCCGATCCGATCACGCCGTCATCCTTACCTCTCTCGACTCCGCCAAAGCGTACCCGGAGCAACTGCGCCGCATAAGCTATCTGGATGTAGCAACGAGGAACCGGTTCAAGTTCCTCACCAACAACTTCAGGCTTCCGGCACTTACCATTGCGAAGATCCACAAGTCTCGACCCTCTGTGCCTACAATCGTGAGACACCTACCCCACCGGTAATTACTGTCGAGGGCGGGGAAGGAAATTGAGGATGAGCAAGACCAACGTGAAGAGGATAGATGTTCCGTTGCCGAAACTGGTGGCCGCGGAGCGGAGGGAAAGTGAACCCGGCGAGTCGGCCGCAACGCCCGCGGACGGCGGTGCGGTAGAGGGTTCGAGGCCGGCACGGCCGGACCCGGAGGTGGCGGCAAAGGCGACGCGGCGGCATTTCACCGCCGAATACAAACAGCGCATTTTGCGCGAATTGGATCTTTGTAGGGACGAAGGTGCGATTGGCGCTTTATTGCGCCGGGAAGGTTTGTATTCGTCCCACCTGACGACTTGGCGGCGACAGCGGGACCAGGCGGTGCAAGCGGCGTTGGCTCCGCATAAGCGGGGGCCCAAGCGGGCGTGGAACCCGT
>PMTT01000478.1 GCA_003167275.1 Bryobacterales bacterium
GTGCGGTGCTGGTTGATGATGCGGCGGTTCTCGTCCATGACCTTGACGGCGATGGTGCGTTGGGAGGTGGCGAGGGGGATGGAGAGGGAGGCCGACATGTTCTCGGCGATGCGGGCGGGGGCGCCTCTCAGCAGTTGGAGGGCTTCGCCCTCCAACTGCGGGGCTGGGGGTTGGGGGCTGGGGGCTGGGGGCGGTGCGCTCGCATCGCGAGGGGGGGCCGGGGAGGGGCTCGTTTCGCTCGGTTGGGGTGTGTGGCCGTTTGGTTTGTCGAAGAGGAGCTTCCAGGAATCGTCGACGGTGGAGCGGTCGCGGAGGTATTGGGCGTAGAGCTCGTCTTCGAGCCAGCTATTGATGCCCAGGTCAGGGTCGGGTGGCAGCGGCATGGTGCGTTCTTACCTTTATGATACCGTGGGGTCCGCGCCGGGGGCTTGGGGAAGGGGAAATGACGAAACGAACCCAATTGGGGGCGGGGTCCAATTCCTTCGGCTGAATTGCGAAACAAAGCCAATTTGGGGATGGGTTCCAGGACGGGTCCGGGGGCTGATGGCAGGTGGCAAAATGAAGGAACGAACCCAATTTAGAAATTACGAAACAAAGCCAATTTCTTGCGGAGGCAGTTGGAAGTAAAAGGTTTAGTCGAAGCGAAACGAACCCAATTCCGGGTGGCGTTGGTTTCGGAACGAAGCCAATTTGTCGATGCTGGCGAAACGAAGGTCGACCCATTTTCGGTTGGCGCGGCCGCCGTGAACCCCCTTAAAGGCGACGATAACATGGTGTCGGGCGGATTTAAGCGGAAGCGGTTGATTCTAATGGGGGAATTGGTTGTGATCGGGATTCGTGCGGAAGGTATTTTACCGGCGCGGACCGCGGCGTCAGTCTAGTCGGGCCAGAAGGGCCGATGGGACGCGGTCGCGAAGATGGGGATAGGCTTCCAGAATCCGCTCGATGTCCAAGAGGTCTTTGCGCCGCTTGCTTGGACGACGTGTGAAATCCGACGCTGCCCAGGTTTTCCCCTGGAGGATGTCTTCCACGCTGGCAACCGGTAAGGGGACTCCGAGAACGTCCCGGCGGGCGGCACGATCCACGAAATCGAAATACCGGGGATCGGTCTGGATCTGGACCCGCAGATCCGATCCGGCAGCGGCGATGTTCAGGTTATGAGGGAATCTGACCAGTTCAAAGCGCGCATTCAGTAGAGACTCGACGGCTTGCAACTGGTCGACCGCGATCACAAGATCCAAATCAAGGCTGACCAGCGGCTCGACATATGCGTTGACCCCCTGGCCGCCGATCACGCAATAGCGGATCCCGTGCTCCTCGAGAAGCGCGATGAGCGATTCGAGAAAATTCGAGCGATCGAGTGTCACGGTTTTCCAAAAGATCTCGGCCCGCATGCTTACGTTTCATGATAGCGTGATGCAAAAGTGGGGGGGGGCTGAGGCCGGGGCTGTAGGGGTTCGTTGACGAGATGGAGGATTTTATTTCGACACAGTTTGGGAAGCGGTCAGGAGGTGGGGGAGAAAAGGGAGTCGAGGTTAGCTTTCATGGTTAGGGTGCGGGGGTGGTCGGAGCCGAACTGTGCAAGAGTCGAGGCGTAAGCCTCTTGGGCGAGGTTGCGCGCTTCGGGGAACTCACTCAGATCCTTCAGCACCATGGCAAGGTTGGTTTGCCGGCTGGCGATGCTGGGATGGCCCTCCGGAAAGCTCCGTTTGTCTGACGCTAGCGCCGCCCGGAGCAGGGACTGCGCTTCCGTCAACTCCCCCAGGTCCTTTAGTACCATGGCTAGATTGGATTGACGAATGGCGATGTAGGGATGACCTGCGGGGTAGCTCAGTTCGTCCGACGACAGCGCCTTCCGGAGCATTGCCTTAGCTTCCGTCAACTCCCCCAGATCCTTTAACACCATGGCCAGGCTGGATTGATCGATGGCGATGTAGGGATGGCCAGCAGGAAAGCTGTGCTCGTCCGACGCCAGGGCGTTCCTTAGCAGTTCCCGAGCATCGGCAGACTCGTTCAGCGCCTGAAGCACCAGGGCGAGGTTAGATTGATCGATAGCGATTTGGGGATCGCCCGGCGGGTAACTCAGCTTGTCCGAGGCCAGCGCCTTTCGCAGTAAGTCGCGCGCTTCGGCCAACTCCCCTAGATCCCTGAGCAGCAGGGCGAGGTTGGATTGCTGCACCGCGACCTCGGCGTGGCCTTCCGGATACGCTCGCCCCGCCCACTCCGCCGCGTCCCAAAGGAAAGGCTTCGCCAACTGGAACCGGCCCAGCGTCTGGTGATGCGCGCCTACTGCCCCAACAATGTCGATACGTTGCTCCACTGGCAGATGCGGCCGCGACAGCACCGCTTCGGCGTGCGGGAGCACGGCTTCCAACTCCCGATAGGATGCCGTGTCCTGTTCGTCGAACGCGCGATCCATCTCCGTTTCGATCGCGGTTACGACTTCAAGCCAACGCGAATCGCCATCGGCGAGATAGCGAACGAAGCCTAGGAGCAGACGGTGGGCGGAGGGCTGGTTTTGTGGATCGAGATCGATCAGCGAAAGGCGCCAGAGATCCTTCCGGGCGGTGAAAAAGCGGTCGTCCAGTGAGGCAGCCTCCGGCCAACCGAGGGCCGCTCGGATCAGGCGCGGTGGGACGGGCGTGGGGGCAAGGTGCGACATCACGTGGAGCACGTCGCGGGCGTCCTCGCTTGCCAGGCTCCAGCTCAATTGGAAGGTGGCGGCGACGTTGCGCTCGTGTTGGGTGGGGAGATCGTCGCGGTAGTCGGCGGCGAAGCGAGCGAGTTGTGGGATCGCGCCGGTCTCCTGGATCGCGCGGCGCAGGTCGGCGGGGGTGATGCCGGGAGTGGTTTCCAGGTAGGCGCGGAGGAGTTCCAGGGCAAGAGGCAGGCCTCCGACATCTTCCACCAAGGCCCGGGCTTCGGTATCGAAACGGTTGAGAAGGCGCTGACCTTCTTCGGGAGTCAGGACGGGCAGGGTCAGGCGCGGGTAGCGGGTGAGGTCGCGGCGCCGGGTGGTCACCAGGACGTGGATGTCGCCGGCGGGCGGGAGCCAGGGGGCGATCGGGACGGTTTCGGGGAAGTTGTCGAGCACGAGGAGGATGGCGGGGCGGCGTGTCAGGGCCGTCCAAATGGTGGCGAGTTGGTCGGGCTCTTTCTGGCGGCCATCGACCTCGATTTCGGCGGAGGCTGAGAGCACGTTGATGAGGCGGGGGATGCCCTGGTCGGCTTCCACCCAGAAGACGCCGCCGGGGTAGTGAAGGTTGAAGCGGTGGACGTACTCGACGGCGAGCTGGGTCTTGCCGAGACCGCCGGCGCCATAGACTACGCCGACGCCCTGCACGATGCTGGTTTGGCCGTGGGAGAGCTGGTCGAAGACGGTCCAGAGCGCATCGACGCGGCCTACGAATTGGGATTCGAGCGAGCGGAAGGGCATGTGGAAGGGCGGGCGCAGCGGGGTGACGGGCGGGATGGCGCTGCGGTCGGTGGGCGGGGTGGGATCGGGGCGGACTGCGCCGCCGAATGCACCGCAGATCTTGGGGTAGTTGGATTCGAAGAGAGCGGCGGTAGAGACGTCGATGGTTTGAATGGGCTTCAGGAAGCTCGGGACGTCGCAGGGGGTGAGCAGTAGGGGGAGGGTCTTGCGGCTGGGGCCGGCTGGGTCGCCGGTGAGGGCGGAGGTGCTCTCCAACTCCACCCACTTGGACTGCATGAAGGCGGGGGAGAGGATGGGGACGAAGAACTCGCAGGTGTCGATGGCTTTTTCCAGAGTCAGTACCCAGTTGGCGCCCCACTCGATGGACTCTTGGTCGAAGAAGCAAGTGACTCCGTCGCGAGTCAGACGGCGGTGTAGCTCGCGGACGAAGAGACTGTCTTTGCGGCTGTAACTGAGGAAGACGCCTGGCACGGAAGACTATTATACAGGAATTGTGGCGGGCAACCGTCTGGTCAGGGGTGCGTGACGGCTTTCGGGAATTCGCACCAAGGGCAGCAACCGCTCCCTCACGGTCGCGGCTCGGTTGCGGCTGTTGCTGATNNGTGAGTTACCGAGCCGCGACAGTGAGAAGGTGTGAAGGAATCGCCCGCAAGCGGGCGCGACAGGCGAAACCGCCTGTCCCACCAGGAACCAAACCGAGCCGCGACCGTGGATGCAGATCCAAGGTCATTCGGATGAGTTGAAAGATCGAAAGTCGAAGCCTTAACCCTACAAGTCCAGCCTCTCGACTGCACGCACGGGGGTATTCTCGAATGTCATTCCCTCTTCCCACTCACCGGCTTCCCGGGCATCCTCGATCCGGCGGCGATTCCAGTACCAGGCTCCTGCCATCGCGGCGGGGACCAGGAGGAAGGCTACGGGCTGGCCTAACATCCAGAGTTCCAGGCTGGCGCCGGCGCGGGTGAAGAGCTCGTAGCCGAGGAACTGGATCAGACAGAGCATCGGAAGGTGATCGCGGAAGCCCGGCATCGGGCAGGTGAGCGGCACCTTCCGGTAGCCGGCCAGTTGCACCTCGATCAGCGACACCGATAACGCCAGCACGTAGAAGGTTTGCATCGCGGCTCTCGGGAAGCCCGATGTGATGTACGCCAGCAACCAGGTGGGGAAGAGCACCAGCGGGACCAGGAAGCTGAGCATCACGAGGCGGGCCACGGGGAGCGTCTCATTCTCGCGGGGGTCCAGGATCGTCCGGAAGATCCAGTTCGATGAGACGCCCGCCGGCATTTCGAAGGCGAGACGCAGGCCCAGGATCAAGAGGTAGGCGGCGGCTAGCGGCGCCTGTAGCAGTTCCACCGCCGGCAGAGCATCGTACAGCACCGGTGGCGGCGCGCCCAGGATGTCCTGAGAGGCCAACAAATAGCCCAACCCGATGGAGACCGAGATGGCGAGGCGATGGGACTCGCTCCGCAGAAGGGCGCGAACCACGAATCGGTGACAGGCCCGCTGGAATGCGGGGGCACGGCGGGAAAAGAAGTCGAGCAGGGACAGGACCAGCGCGAAGAGGCGCTGCTCCGAAGGGCGCCGGCCGCCCTCCAGCACGCCTGCGAACCGCCTGCGATAGCTGAGCGCGTAAGAGACTGCCATCAGCGCGAACGCAATGCCGGCTGCCACCAAGCCCCTGCGCCCCATCGCTTCGAGGAACGGCGACGCGCGGTGCTGCAGACTCTGGTAGAGCCCGAGATACCAGAGCGTGGGCAGGAATTGTAGGGCCGAATGGGGGTGCAGCTCGAGGCTGCGGACCAGGGCGGCGCCCGCAAACCCGGTGGGGAGTAGCGCGAGCAACGCCAATAGGGTGACGGCCCGCACCCAACTCGAGCAGGCGCGGAATACCTCGCGCGGGAGGAGTGCGGAAAGCGTCCCGAGCAGAGCGAAGACCCCGCAGATGGTAAAGAAGCTGGCCAGCAGTACGGAGGCCGCGTGGATCGCGGCGAACTGCACGAAGTCCGCGAAGGTAGTGTGCGCCGATGCGGTCACGAACAAGGGGAACAGCAGGGACGGAAGGGCGTTGACATCCACCGCCACCGTCACTACGGCGATCAGGATGGCGGTGGCATTGGCCAGCAGAATTCGCCGCGGGCGAATGGGAAGCGGTGCCAGGTTCAAGTAGTCCTGGGAGTCCGGGAGGATGCGATCCCACTTAAGGACTGTGACGATGCCGGTGACGGCCATGGCCAGCGACAGGAACAGGTACTTGTCCGGAAGCGACGTCACCAGAATGTCGAGGTGCCGGCGGCCGCGGAACCAGTTCAGGAGGCTGGAGTACTTGTCGAGCAGCATCAGGCACTGGAATGCGCCGGGAGCGGCCAGAAGGCCCAGGAGAGCGCCCGTGCCGAACTCGAATTCGGTGGAGGCGGAGTCCTGGCCGGCGGACTCGGAGGGAGCCACCAGGCGGGCGAGGAAGTGGCCTACCAGCCGGCCGAAAGGGCTTCGCACGAACCGGTTAATGGGCCGGCGCACGAACCGCGGAAACAATATCCTGCGCAATGCGATCCGCATCCACCTGCTCCGTCAACTGCATGAACCCGGCCTCCAGGCCGAGTCCGGCAAAACCGGCGTGCATCTCCTCCATGGAACCGTGGCCCACCACCGTTCCGCGTTTCAACACTACCAGGTGCGTGCAAAGGCGGTCCACCTGCTCCATCACGGGGGAGGAAAAGAAGACCGCGGTGCCCTCGGCGGCCAGCTTCGCGATGACGCTTCGCAGGACTAGGGCGCTGGTCACGTCGAGGCCCGAGAACGGCTCGTCCAGCACCAACAGCTCGGGATCGTGCATCAGCGCTGCGATCACCACGATGCGCTGGCGCATGCCCTTGGAGTAGGAACCGATGGGGACGTCCCTGCTTGGGTACAGCGTGAAGCCTTGCAGCATGGCCGAGGCCTTTTCGCGGAAGCTGCGGCGGTTCAGGCCGCGGAGGGTAGCCACCAGGTCGAGATACTCCCATCCGGTGAGGAAGCCGTAGAGATCGGGCTGCTCGGGGACATAGCCCAGACTGCTTTTGAAGGCGCTCAGCTCGCGGCCGATGCGTTCGCCGTGAAACAGGACGGCGCCGCGGGTGGGGTCGAGCAGGCCCGTCACCATCTTGACGATGGTGCTCTTGCCTGAGCCATTGGGGCCCAGCACTCCGAGGATCTGGCCGGCGTGGATGGCGAAGCTGATATCCTGCACGGCGAGCGTGGCGCTGTAGCGTTTGGTGAGGTCCTGAGCTTCGAGGATCGGGGTGCTACTCATGGCGGAGCGCCACCATCGGGTCCACGCGGGAAGCTCTCCGCGAGGGCAGCCACGCGGCGGTCAAGGCCGCCAGGAAAAGGACTACGGCCGCAAGGGTCCAGGCCGCGGGATCGTGCTCGGAGACGCCTCCATAGAGCAGCGAGTGGAGGGCGCGAGAGACTCCCGCGGATAGCGCCAGGCCGCACGCGAGGCCACAGAGCAGCCAACGTCCGGCGCTTCCCAGCACGAGGCGGGAGACTGCGGCGGGGGTGGCGCCGAGCGCTATCCGAATGCCGATCTCGCGGGTGCGCTGGGCGACCAGGTACCCGAGCACGCCGTACAATCCGAAGGCCGCCAGCGCGAGTCCGACCGCGGCGAACAGGCCGATCAGCAGGGCGTTAAACCGCGGGCGGGCGGAAAGGCGGCTGGTGCTCTGGGACAGGGTCTCGATCTGCACGGGCAGCGCCGCGTCCAGACCGGCGACGGCCTCGCGCAGGACGCGGGCCGCTACGTCCGGGGCTAAGGGCGTGCGCACGATGGCCGAAACGCGGCGGAGCTCGTCGGGGTACTGATAGACCGGCGCATCGGCGGAGCGGCTGCGGGGCAGGTAGTATTCCGGATCGTCGCCGGAGGTTCCGCCGCTATTGCGGACGTCGGCGGCGAGGCCTACGATGGTGGCTTTTCCAAGGCGGCGGCCGAGGGCGTCGCCGCCGCGGAACAGGCGCCGGGCTAGCGATTGGCTGACGATCGCGACCTCGGTGGCGGGGTCGCGATCCTGCTCCGTGAAGGCGCGGCCGCGGAGGATGGCGATTCCCAGGGTGCGGAAATAGTCGGGGCTTACGGCTCGCCAGACGACGGTTCCCTGATAAGGCGAGTCGGGCGGGTGGCCATCGATTTCGAGGCCCCACATGGGTTTGGATCGAAGGGGGACGTTGGGAGGGTGCGAGTCGCCGAGGGCCACGGACAACATTCCGGGCGAGTTTCGGAGGTGCTCCTCGAGGGCTTCCGAGAATGCCAGTTGGTGCGCGCCATCGCGATAGCGCAGCGGGGCGAGCGAGAAGGAGGCGGTGAGCACCTGTTCGGTCTCCATGCCGAGCGGGATGTGTTGGAGCTTCCAGAGGGCGCGTCCCAGCAGGCCGGCGCCGGTGAGCAATGCGAGTGAGAGGGCGAACTGGGTCACGATAAGCGCCGGGCGAAGCCAGCCGCGGGCTCCCGTCAGCCCTCCCTTCATGGCAGCGCCCGAGGGCAATCCGCTGGAAAGGGCCGGGCCGATCCCGAATACGATTCCGCATACGAGCGAGGAGGCGAAAGTGAACGCCAGGACACGAGGATCCAGTGTGGCTTCGGCCAAGCGCGGAATGCCCTCCGGCGCGAGGTTGACGAACAGCTTCAGGAATCCCCATGCCAACAGCGTGCCCGCGAAGCCGCCGAGGAGCGCCAGCACCAGGCTTTCGGTGAGGGACTGACGGACCAGGCGCAGCCTGCCGGCGCCCAGAGCCACCCGGACCGCCAGTTCGCGCTGCCGTGCGAACGTGCGGGCCAGCAAGAGGTTCGCCAGGTTCGCGCAGGCCAGGAGCAGGACTGCCATCACCGAACCGAACAGCACCCACGAAACGGTCTTTCCATCGCCCGCCTGGAAGTCGCGTAAGGTGCGGACCCGGGCCCGGAGTTCCCTGGCGCCGCCGCCGGGCAAGCTCGGAAGGCTGCGCGCGAGTGCCGCTTCGGAGGCGGCCCGGACCGCCTGGATGTCGGTTCCCGGACGCATGCGCGCCAGTACGCGCAACGGGCGCCCGGTGACGGCGCGCTGCAAAGTGGCGTCGTCCAAGCCTTGGGGAATTACGAGGTCCGCGCGCGTCAACGTGGGGGTCTCGAACTCGGGCGGGAGGACGCCCACCACGCGGGCCGGTTGCCCATTGAGCGAGATGGTGCGGTCGAGGACGTCGGGGCGCCCGCCGAACCGCGATTGCCAGAGGCCGTAGGAGAGTAGGGCGACTTTGGGCCTGGAAGGGCCGTCCTCGTCGGCGGTGAAGCTGCGGCCGAGCAGGGGGGCGATGCCGACGGTCGAAAGAAAGGTGGATTCTACGGCGGCGCAGCTTAAGCGGACCGGCTCGCCATCGGTGAGATCGCAGTCGTTGACTCCGGACCAGGAGGTGACGGCTTCAAAAGTCTGCTGGTGCGTGCGGAGATCGAGATAGGGGGCGCCGAAGACGAACTCGTAGGGGAGCATGGGGGCGGCGACCCCGACGGAAAGCAGGCGGTCGCCGTAGGCGTAGGGCAGACTGCGGAAGAGGATGCGGTCGACGACGCTGAATACCGAGGTGGTGGCGCCAATGCCGAGCGCGAGGGAGAGAATCGCGGCGAAGGTGAAGGTCCGGTTGCGGGCGAGCACGCGGAGGGCGTAGAGGGCATCCTGGTACATGATCAGGGTTGACACCGCGGGTGGGGCGGAAGTTCCCTAATTCGGTGGCAGTCTACGTAACTCCCGAATACAGGGGGTGTGGTAATTGGGGGTTGCGGTGACTGCCACCGGAATTGCGCCGAAACTCCGCCCAATTCGGGGATTGCGGTGACTGTCACCGAAATACGCCGGTGTGGCCTAGGGAATAGCGGCCGGGTTGCGGGTAGACACATAGGCCGTGGGGGCCGTGGCCTACCGGAATCCTGGCGAGGAGCTTTCCGGTTTCAGTATCGATGGCGTAGACCTCGGAGTTGTAGCGGCCTGCCAGCCATAGCACCTTGCCGTCGATCGAGACACCACCCATATCCGGACTGGCCGGCGGGGGAATCTGCCACTTGGCAGTCACTTTGCGCGTGGCCAGGTCGATCAGCGAAATGCTGCCTTCCCCGCGGTTCGAGACGTATAGCACCTTCGAGTCGCGGCTCACGTAGAGGCCGTGCGCGCCCTTGCCAGTGGGGATGAAACCGATCTGCTGGAAGGCTTCGCCATCGATCAGGTGGACACCGTCCGCATGCATGTCGGCGACGTAATAGACGGTACCATCGGGCGAGAGCTTGACGTCCTGGGGCATGCCGCCGTGATGGACGGGCAGCTTGCCGATGAGCTTCTGATGCTCCACGTCCACCTTAATGACAGCACCGGAGAACTCGCAACTGGCGATCAGGTAGCGGCCGTTGGGGGAGAAGTCCATGTGGTCGACGCCCTTACACGGCACCCAGACGGCGTTCTTCAGCTTCATGGTGGCGGCGTCATAGAATTCCAGGCGCATACGCTGCTCGGCTACCACGATGGCGTACTTCCCGTCGGGAGTGTAGTACATGTTGTAGGGATCCACGACCGGAATGGTTTTTCCCTTGTGGCCGGTCTTGGGATCGATGCGGGTCAGGCTGTTGCCTTTGTCATTGAGCACCCACAGGGTCTTCATGTCCCAGGAAGGGGTCACGTGCTGCGGCTGCTTGCCGACGTTGAAGTGGTCGACCACCTTCAAGGTGGCGGGATCGATCACATCCACGGTGTTGCTTTGGGTGTTGGGTACGTAGATGCGCGGAATGAAATCGCGGACTACGGGGCTGAGCATTCCGGGGCGATCGGCGGCGTAGATGTCGTGGGGATCGGTGACGGGGGGCATGCCCGGCAAGGGATTCTCGGCGGCCCGTTCCGGCGACACGGACGAGGGCGTGCTCGGCATGGCGGCCGGGTTGGAGGGGTCGGCCGGGGCTGCCGCGCCGGTCTTGGCGGTGCCCTTGCTCCCGGCGGGTCCGCCAGCCTTGGACTGGCAACTCGCGAGCACCACAGCGAGCATTGAGAGAAAGATAAGAGCGGTAGCGCGACGCATTTTCGGGGTTTCCTACAATCCTGGGGAGGTTATTGCCATTCTCTCACGGTTCGCCCATTCTGGCATGGCAACTCCTGCGCGTACGGCGATGGGGGAACAGGGGGAGCCACAACCGTGGCATGTGAAAGAATCGCCCGCAAGCGGGCGAGACAGGCGGAAAGCGCCTGTCCCACCAAAAACCAAACAGGGCCACGGGAACGGGCCAGGTCGAGGACCTGCCTACGCTGGGAGGGGGCGCTAGCTATTGGCCTCCACCAGGGGTGGCGGGCGGGGTGGCGCGCACCGTCGGGTACTTGATTCCTAGCTGCTCCAGGTAGGTGTCGTACTTTGACGAATCGTAGTAGAACTTCTTCATCTCCGGGCGGTACTTCTCCATGGTTTTCTGATTCAGCCAGATCGCAGGCTTGTCGTCGGGACGCAGGAAGCTCTTGTACTTCATATCTTTGGTCTGCACGTTGTTGAAGTAGTCCCAGGCATTCTTCACGATTTCGGGATGCACCAGGATGTCGAGCATGGTCATCGCCTGCACTTTGGCGCCGGCGATCACGCCCTTGTGCGCGATGGGGGTCGCCATCGCGATCCCGTTGGCCCAGTTGTGGCCGGGCCCGCCGGGAATGTTGGAGGGATAGCGCAACGTGACGGTGGGCACGTTCCAGGAGACGTCGCCGATATCGTCCGAGCCGCCGCCCGTGGGCTGATTCCCAAAGCCGCCTTCGTCCGCAGCGGCGGGGTCGACCGCGGGACGCGGCGGGCGCATCTCGGTCAGCTTCATGGCGAGGCCCCGGACCGGGGCTTTCAACTCGGCCTGCAACGCTTTGGCGAGCTTCTGGTCGTCTTCCGACCACGTGGGCAGGCCCACCTTCTTGATGTTCTCGTTCATGGCTTCAGCGATGGCCTTGTTGAAGTGGCCGGGCCAGGCGCTTCCCAGCAGGCGCGAGGTGTAGGTGGTATCGGTCATGAGCGTGGCGGCTTGGGCCATATTGTTACCGATGCGCCACATGTCCATGATGTGGTCGTAATCGGCCTCGCGGAAGTAATACCAGACGGCGCCGGTGGGCGGCACGACATTCGGCTGGTCGCCGCCATCGGTGATCACGTAGTGTGAGCGCTGAGCCAGGCGCAGATGCTCGCGGCGGAAGTTCCAGCCGACGTCCATGAGCTCGACGGCATCGAGCGCGCTCTTGCCACGCCAGGGAGCGCCGGCGGCGTGGGCGCTTTCGCCTTTGAACATGTACTCGACGGAGACCAGGCCGTTCTGGTTGAGCGACGGTCCCCAGGAGACGGCCAGGTTGTTAGCCACGTGGGCGAAGAGGCAGACGTCCACGTTCTTGAACAGGCCGGCGCGGACGAAGTAGGCTTTGGCGCCCACCAGTTCCTCGGCCACACCGGGCCAGAGCTGGATGGTGCCCTGCAAGTGCTCGCGCTCCATGACCTTTTTCACCGCCAGCGCGGCCAGGATATTCATCGGCACGCCCGAATTGTGGCCTTCGCCGTGGCCGGGAGCCCCCTCGATCATGGGATCGTGCCAGGCCACGCCGGGCTTCTGCGAAGCTTGCGGAATGTCGTCGATGTCGGAGCCCAGCGAGATCACCGGCTTGCCCGAACCCCAGGTGGCCACCCAGGCGGTGGGGACGCCGGCGACGCCGTGTTCGACCTTGAAGCCCGCTTTTTCGAGGATGTCGGAGAGGTACTTGCTGGTCTCGACCTCCTGGAAGCCGAGTTCGCCGAAGCTGAAGACGCTGTCGACCATCACCTGCGCCTGCTTCTTCATGGCGTCGATCTGGCCAACGAGGTCGGCCTTGATGGCGGCTTCCTTGTCGGGCGCCATCTTTGGTTGGGCAAGGGCGCAGGTTGCGGCGAGCAAAGCGAGTACGATTCTTCGCATGTTTTGTCTCCTGAGAAAACTACTCCGCGGGGATCTTCTACAAGAAATCAGTGTACGCCGGAAAGGGCGCCCGTGGGGGGAGGCTTTGTAGGGTATGCTTTAGCTTGCCCACCAAAATTAAGAGGCAACTGCATTTTGGTGGGCAAGCTAAAGCATACCCTACAAAACGCCAGGAGTTAAACTGGGACCCAGATGACCAGAGGAATCTTCGTGCTCGTCACGCTGTTGACGGCGGCGCGACCTGCGTGGTGCGATGGCCCCGTCCGGGAACATCGGAACTTCGACGAGCAGTGGCGCTTTCACAAAGGCGACCTGAAGGGCGCCGAACAGACCGGCTTCGACGACGCGTCGTGGCGGAAGCTGAACCTGCCGCACGATTGGTCCATCGAAGGGCCCTACAGCAAGGACAACGCCAGCGGCACGGGGTACCTGCCGGGCGGCGTCGGCTGGTACCGGAAGAGCTTCGCATTGCCCGAGTCCGTCAAGGGCCGCAAGGTCTTGGTGGAATTCGACGGTGTCTATCGCGACAGCGACGTCTGGATCAACGGCCACCTCCTGGGCCACCGTCCCTACGGCTACTCGTCCTTCGAGTACGATCTGACGCCGCATCTGAACCTGGGATCGAAAGGCAACGTACTGGCCGTTCGCGTGGACCACAGCGAAGTGGGGGATTCGCGCTTTTACACCGGGTCGGGCATCTATCGCCACGTGTGGCTGAACATCGAGCAACCGGTGCACGTGTCGCATTGGGGGACGTTTGTCCACACGCCGGTGGTTGGGGCTGGGGAAGCCCTGGTTTCGGTCGAGACTAGCGTTGTGAACGAATCTGGAGCGGAGGCTGGGGTCGTAGTGGTGACGGCCCTTTTTGATCCGGCCGGCAGCCAGGCAGCCACGTTTACTGCCGTCGAAGGGCGGATCCCTCCGGGTGGTACTCATGTGTTTGCGCAACAGGGCGTAGTAGCCAATCCGAAGCTTTGGTCCACGTCTGACCCGAACCTTTACACCGCGGCGACAGCGATCTTCACGGACGGCACGCTCACAGATAACTATCGGACCCCGTTCGGCATCCGCAGCATCCGGTTCGACCCCAACCATGGCTTCTTCCTCAACGGCAAGCCGGAAAAGTTGAAGGGCGTTTGCCTGCACCACGATCTTGGAGCGTTAGGCGCGGCCTTCTCCGAAGCCGCGCTGGAGCGGCGACTGAAGGCGCTGAAAGACCTCGGCGTGAACGCCATCCGCTGCTCGCACAACCCCATGGCGCCGGAACTCTACAGCCTCTGTGACCGCATGGGCCTGCTGGTGATGGACGAGGCGTTCGACGAATGGACCGCGGGGAAGAACAAATGGATCCAGGGATGGAATGCCGGCAAGCCGGGCAAGGACGGATACCACGAAACGTTCGAGGAGTGGAGCACGCGCGACCTTCAGGATATGGTGATGCGCGACCGCAACCACCCGTCGGTGATCCTGTGGAGCATCGGCAATGAGATCGACTACCCCGGCGACCCCTTCGGGCATCCGCGGGGGCACAACGGACTGAAGCCGGGCATGCTGGACGCTAACGTGCTGCCCCTGACAGCACGCCGGCTGATCGCGGCGGTAAAGGGACTGGATGGCACTCGCCCGGTGACCCAGGCGTTGGCTGACACACTGGCCTCCAACGCTACGGGCCTGGCCGAACTCTTGGACGTGACCGGATACAACTACCTGGAGCAGCGCTACGCGGCGGATCACAACACCTATCCGGAGCGGATCATCCTCGACAGCGAGAATGGGCACTCGCTGGAGGCCTGGCGCGCGGTGGCTGCCAACGACTACGTGGCGGGGCAGTTTCTGTGGACCGGGACCGACTACCTGGGGGAGTCGCGCCAATTCCCGGCCCGCGGCAGCACTTCGGGACTGCTGGACCTGTGCGGTTTCCGTAAGCCCGATTCGTACCTGCGGGAGGCCCTCTGGAGCGATCGCCCTATGATCTACGCTGCCGCGCGGGAAGCGCGGCCCCAGTCTGGTCCGCAGACGGATTTCAATACTGGGGCTCGGCCAGGACGGCTGGTGGAGCACTGGAACTGGGCGGGCGATGGCAGCAAGACGATCCAGGTTGAAGTGTATACCAACTGCGGCGCTGCGGAGTTGTTCCTGAATGGCAAGTCGCTGGGCGAGAAGGCGGTGGCGGACCGGTTGCAGCCGGTGCTGCGTTGGGAGGTTCCCAACGAGCCGGGTGTGGTGAGGGTGATCGGCAAACGCGATGGCGCGGAGGCGGCGCGCTTCGAACTGGCCACGGCGGGGGCGTCGGACCACCTGGAGCTTGTGCCGGACAGGTCCACTCTCGGGGCGGATGGGGCGGACATGGCGAGCGTCGAAATCCGCGTCGTGGATGCGGCTGGCAGGCTTGTGCACGGGGCGGCGCAAGCGATCGAGGTGCAGGCCACTGGGGCTGGTGAACTGGCGGCGGTGGATTCGGGCGATATGCGCGACACCAGCCCGGTCCAGGCGGGGCGCCGCAACGCCTATGAAGGGCGGATTCTGGCGATTGTCCGCGCCGGAGCAGTCGCGGGCAGGATTGTGGTGCGGGCATCGGCTCCGGGGTTGAAGGCGGGTGAAATCACGCTGACGGTGCGGTAGGACAGGCCTCCTGGCCTGTCTTGCAGACACCAGGTCCGGACCCGGGGAGCGCCCCCGTCTGCCTTGCGGCCCTTACACAACTCTGAATGGAGGAGTCGGTCCACATAGACAGGCCAGGAGAGCCTGTCCTACAGGCAGGAGATCCGAAAGCCGATTCGCTTGCGCAGAAAATGGGTGCGCTTTTCGGGCGGCAGGGCCAGGAGCCGGCGGATCTGGTCGCGGAGCGCGAGGTCACTCTCTTTTCTGAGGGCTTCCAGTCTGGCTTTTCGTGTGACCCGCGGTTTGCTCAAGTGTCTTCTCCAGCACTTCGAGGACGGCCACGTCCCGAGGGCGGCCGGCGGCCTTCTTGCTCTTGATGATATCAGCCAATGAGGCGACGTAGATTCGCGAGCCGCCGAATCGGACAGACACGGCGCGTTTGCGCAATCCTTCGAAGGACCGAATGCCGTCGACGACGTCCATAAAATCGAGTTGCAGGCCATCCGTGTCGCGAGAGATGCGAAACAGCCCGCTCACGGGGTAATAGGGCGACAGAATCACGGCTTCCAACTCGGCCGCGATGGCCTTCAACTTCTTCAGGTTGGCGGGCGTCTTGCGGAAGAGGAAATCGATGTCGATAGTCGTGACGGGAGCGCCCTGCAAGGCGGCTGCGGCATTGCCGATCATGACTACTTCCAAGCTATGACGCGCCAATAGTTCGGCGATTTGGGTGAGAATCGGGCCGGCGTCCATGGCTGGTAACGCTCCACCATATCACGCGGCCGGTAACATCACGCGCTCGGCCATGGCGTGCTTCAACGCATCGATACCTTGGCCGGTGGCGCTGGAGATCTCGAAGTAGGGCAGCCCGCGTTCCACCGCGAGATTTCGCAACGCCGCCACACGCTCCGGGTCCTGCGCTGCGTCCATCTTGGTGGCGAGCACGATCATGGGCTTCTTGACCAGGTCCTCATTGAAACTGGCGAGTTCCCGCATGACGGTTTCGAAATCCTCCACGGGATCGCGGCCGCTCGATTCCGAGACATCCACCAGGTGGGCCAGCAGGCGTGTGCGCTCGATGTGCCGCAGGAACTGAATTCCCAGACCGTGGCCCAGGTGCGCGCCTTCAATCAATCCAGGGATATCGGCCACCACGAAGCTGCGGAAGTTCTCGATTTGGACCACTCCCAGGTTGGGCTCCAGCGTGGTAAACGGGTAGTCGGCGATTTTCGGATGGGCGGCGGAGATGCGCGAGATCAGGGTGGATTTGCCGGAATTCGGAAAGCCCACCAGCCCCACGTCGGCCAGCAGCTTCAATTCCAGGCGCAGGCGCTTTTCGTCCCCGGGCTGGCCGGGTTCGTGTTCGGTGGGCGCCTGGTGGGTGGAGGTGGCAAAGCGCGCATTGCCTTTACCGCCTTTACCGCCGCGCGCCACGACGAACCGTTGGCCCGGTTCGGTGAAATCGAAGAGCCGCTCGCCAGTGGCTTCGTCGTAGACCACGGTGCCCACAGGCACGTCGAGATCGATTGAGTGGCCTTCCGCGCCGGTCTGATTGCTGCCTTCGCCGTGGCGTCCGCGTTGGGCCTTGTGCTCGGGATTGTAGCGGTACTTGAGGAGGGTGTTCTCGTGCGGATCGGCAACCATGACAACGTCGCCGCCGTGGCCGCCATCGCCGCCGCTCGGGCCGCCGCGCGGGACATACTTCTCCCGGCGAAAGGCCAGGCAGCCATTGCCGCCGTCGCCAGCCTTTACCAAAATTCTCGCTTCGTCAATGAACATTTGGTTACACAGGCACCCTTGAAAAACACCCCTGGTGGGGCGGGCCCCCTGGTCCGCAGCCGACGCCCCCGTCGGCCTGTTGGCATCGCGCCGGAATTTGATTCAATGGGTGACAGCGGGTCCGGGGGGACCCGCGCGGACCAGGGGGTCCGCCCCACCACCGGTTTTCATAGGCGGCTGCAGCCAGGATTGGCTGCCCCACAGAAGAGGTGAAAGTGGCGGGCGGGTAACTACACGGATGCCTGGATGCAGACGAACTTGCCCATCCGCCCGCGGTCCTTAAACTCCACCACACCGGTGACCTTGGCGAAGAGCGTGTCGTCCTTGCCCCAGCCGACATTCAACCCGGGCTTGATCTTGGTGCCGCGTTGCCGCACGATAATCGAACCGCCCGGAACCAGTTGGCCACCGAAGACCTTCACTCCGAGCCGCTGCGCATTCGAGTCGCGCCCGTTTTTGGAACTGCCTAAACCTTTTTTATGTGCCATACTTCACCTACACCTGAATGTCGTCAATCTTCACTTCCGTGAAGGACTGACGGTGTCCGATGGTTTTCTTATACTGTTTCTTGCGCTTGAACTTGAAGACCAGGACCTTGTCACCACGTCCGTTGGAGACGATGGTGGCCTTCGCGGTTCCGGCGGTTACCAGCCCGCCGTCATCGGGAAAGGCGGCCTTGACAGTCAGTTCGATTTCGGAGCCGACATCGCCGGCCACTTTTTCCACGCGGAGAACGTCTCCCGGTGCAACCCGGTACTGTTTTCCGCCAGTTTCAATGATTGCGTGCATGCGAACCTCAATTGGGAGCCGGAACACACGGGGTGCGTCGGAACCACAGGAGTAAACATTCAGTGTACTACAGCCGGGGGGCCGGGGCCAAATGGGCTTCGGGCGGCCGGGCGGGAGGGGGACTCGTTCCGCATCGGCCTGGCCAGCAACCAGAGCTACATTTCTTTGTACGTCGGGGCGGGGGAGGGCCAGCCATCCATCGCCGAGCGTCACAAGGCAGCGCTCCCCAAAGCCAGCATCGGCAAAGGCTGTGTCCGCTTCAAGCGTCTCAGCGATCTGGACTCTGCCGCGTTGGAGAAGATGATTCGCGAAGTCGCTCAAGCCGCGGCGAAGGCGTAGCGGTTCGCGGACGAGCCTCTCCTGTTCATTCGTGGCTCGAAGATCTTAATTGATGAAAGACGGTACCCAGGAAGGCGCGGACCTGTCAATCCAAGTTGCGGCCAGTTCTGCCCGGCTTTGTGGCAAACTTTAGTGGATGCCTGAATCGATGGAGTTCCTGCGCGGGGTCCTGGGGGTCATTGGCCTGGGCTGCGCTTACATGGCGGGCCGCTCGCTGGTCGCCTTCCGGAAAGGCTGGCAGAAGATTTCGAGACTGTACGGTTGGGTGATCCGCATGACGGTGTGCCTGGCGGCGGTGGCCTTCCGCCATTCCGTGGATATGGTGGATATCGCGATCTGGGTGGTGGCCGGCGTGGCGTTCGCCGGCGGTTGCTGGAACACCTACCACCAGAAGCCCCCCGAGGACTTGAGCCGCGAGATCTTCCCGGAGTAAAACTGGATTATGCCGGGGGGCGCTAACTTTTCAACGGAGTTCCGGGGTTCCCTGCATGGGCCACCCGCGAGGGTTCGCGAATGGCCTTGCAGGTTGAGGGGTTAGAAGCGGAAGCGAGCCGAAAGTGCTACGTGCCGGGCTTGAACCTGCGCACCCTGGATCGTACCGAACGCCGCGTTGGTGTTGGCGCCCGAGGCGAAGTTCAGAGTCAGCGAAGTGTTCGGGTTGTTGGGGTTGAAGTGGTTGAAGGTATTGAAGGTTTCAACGCGCAGTTCCAGCGTCTTGCCTTCCGCGATACGGGTCATCTTGGCCAGGGACAAATCTACCGTCCACAGCCACGGACCGTAGAAGAGGGTCGGAGGCGTATTGCCGATGCCCAGTGAGTTAGCCGACGGCAGCGTGAAGTTCGCCGCATTGAGTGGAACCTGCAAACGCGGATCTTCCGTTGCTGAAGGCAACTGGCCGCCCGGCAGGAAAATGTTGTTGCCCATCTGGCAGCGGAACGGCAGATCCGCGGTTGGCGTGCCCGTCCAAAACTGAGAAGGCTGGCCGGTGGCCGAGCAGCCCACGGTGTACGGAGTACCCGCGAAGATCGAGCCGTTGCCATTGATGTGCCAGCCGTCCAGAATTGCTTTCCCCACCGGGTGGTTCAACAACCTCCGGCTCACGTCGGGAATGTCGTAACCGAAGTTGTAGTTGATCGCGTGGCGGCGGTTCAGCACGTTCTTGGTCAGTTCCGCATTCACAAACTGGTTCAACGCCGTTTGGCTGTCGCCGTTGTAGACGATCGTCCGCGAGAACGTGTAGTTGACGTTCCACTGCACGTGCCCGAACCGGCGGTTCAACTGCATCTGCAGCGAATTGTAGTTGTTGGTGTAGCTGTTGGTGAATTCGTAGATATTGCCGATGCCGGCGTAGCCCGTCATCGCGCGAATCAGGTTGGTCGAGTAGAAGCCGGGGTTGGCCGGGTTCGACGTCGGATCGACGAATTGCGCCTGCGGGCAGCCGCCCTGAACCGGAACGGCGCAGCCGGAAGGCTTCCACGTGGTCAACGGCGCCACCGCGTTGCCGTCGTACATTTGGCCGTAACCGTTCTTCAACGCATTGCCGACATACGAAACGTCCGCGATCATGTGGAACGGCAACTCGCGCTGGATGCCGAAGCTCCAGTTGTAAGTCGCCTCCGGAATCTCATTCGGCGTTCCGCCGATCAGGTTCTGCGGCGTGAACACGGACTGCGCTCCGGTCAGGTTCTGGAAGTTGGTGTAGACGACCGTCGGCGCCAGGAACGTCGGCGGTACCATCATCGGACCCTGGCCGGCGCTCTGCGCGCCGATGTAATCCACCGTCCAGTTGCGNNGCCACGTTCCAGAAGTGCGTGTTGTAATACTTGATGCCGGAGTAGGGGAGAGCGCTCGCGGCATAAGAAGAGGTGTCGAAGGTACCCTGCCGAACGTAGGGGAAGACTGCGCCGGTCTTGGGGTTGACCGCGATCTTGTCGGCCGCCGGGCAGGTGGCGGTGGCCGAGGAAATCGAGCAGCCCGGGTACAGCAACTGGCCCACCTGGCTCGCGTTGTAGGAAGCGGAGTTGAACAGACCCAGATTCGCTCCCACGCTGTTCAGGTCGCCCACACGATAGAAGCGTGCGCCGTAGTCGAACGTCAAACGGTGGCTCGCCTTCCAGGTATCCTGCAGGTACCACTCGACCTGTGTGTAGCGGGCGTGGTTCACCAGCTTGGTGTTGTCGTCGCCGTAAGCGAAGATGCTGCCCACCATGGCGTTGGCGTAGGGGTACCCGGCGTCCAGCGGGTTGGCGCGGTCGGAACCGAAGTAATAGGTTCCGGCCGTGTTGTAGACCGAATACACGCTCACGTTGCGGGCCATCTTTTCGATATAGAAGCCGGCCTTCAGCGTGTGCGCGCCCTTCACCCAGGTCACCTTGTCCTGAATGGTTTGCAACTGGTCGGTCCCGGTGAACGGCCAGCGGGGGTCCAGGCTGAACGTGGGAGCGGCGGTAACGCCTTGGCCCGAGGACTGGGCGCTGTAACCCGAAGGCAGGCCGAAGTTGACGGCCGGCAGCAGGTTCAGGTAGTTGCTGCTGGCCGGGTTGATGCGCGGCAGCGTCAGCGCATTTCCGTTGGCGTCCTTGAGGGGCAGCAGGCTCTGCGGATAGGTCCGCACGCCGCCGCTGTTGGGGTTGCTGCTGGCGTCGGTGAGCGGATCCACGCCCTGCTTGCCGCGGTTGATGCCCCAACTGAATTCGTTGATGAGCGTCGGGCTGATGGTGTAAACCAGCGTGGCCAGTGCGCCCGCCGACTGCACGTGATAGCTGTCCGGGAACTGCCCCCAGGCGCCTCCGGGAGGTCCCACCGTGGTGTTGTAGCCGTTCTGCGCCTGGTAGTCCTGCAGCAGGCGGACGAAGGTTTGCAGCTTCGGAGAAATGTTGTAATCGATACGCAGGATCTTGTCATCCAGCGGCCGCAACTGCTGCTGCGGGTACCGGAAGTTATATCCGCGGTTGCCGGTCGGGTCGAGCGCCAGGCCCAGGGGCGACGCGTTCGGGAACAGGTTCAACATGGCCTGCCCCTGCGCACTGATGCGGTTCGCGGGAATCACGTTGCCCGGAAACGGCGTTTGCGTGGTTGGATCGTAGATCGGGATCAGCGCGCCCGTCGTGGTCACGCTCTTGGAGAAATCGCCCGTCTTCTCCAATGCCGTCGGCATCGTGAAGGTCGCAAAGCTGGTGGTGCTGTTGAACAGCTTGTCGTAGGAGAAGAAGAAGAACAGCTTCTGCCGGGCCTTGTTGAACCGCGTGCCCGGAACGATCAGCGGACCGCCGATGGTGCCGCCGAAATTCTGGTAGCGGTAGCGTGGCCGCACCACGCCGGTCTTGTTGTTGAAGAATTCGTTGGCGTTCAGACTTTCCTGGCGGTAGTAGTCGTAACCGCTGCCGTGGAACTGGGGCGTGCCGTTCTTGGTCGACAACGTCAACTGTCCGGCGGTGCGCCCGCCGTATTCTGCCGTGTAGTTGGAAATCAGCAGCTTCACTTCATTGATTGCGTCGATCGAGGGATTGATATAACCGGTGTTGAGGTTGCCGGAGTCCTGGCTGGCCGCGCCATCCATGTTGAGAATGATCTGGCCCTGCTGGCCGCCGTTGACGCCCGGCATGCCGCCGCCGTTCCAGCCGCGGTAATCGTACGATTGCGCCAGCGATTGCGTACCCGGCAGCGTCATAATCAGGCTGATCGGATTGCGGCCGCGAGTCGGGGTGTCCTCGATCTGCTTCAGATTGATGCCCACGGAACGGTCGGAGCTGTCAGTGGCGACGTGCACCGAGTCGGCTAGAACCGAGATCGTGCTGGTCAGTTCGCCGATCTCCAGTTTGATCTCGTGCAGATCCACTCTTTCCTGGGTGCTGACGGTAATGTTCTTCTGATCGTAGGCTTTGAAACCCGACTGGGCGACGCGCAGACTGTAGGCGCCGGGCACCAGGCCTACGAACACAAAGGAGCCGTTCGGTTCAGTTGCGAACTTCTGAGTCTGCTGCGAGAGATCGTGTGTCAACTGGACCGTGGCGCCGGCGATGACGGCTCCTGTGGAATCGGTCACGGTTCCGGAAATCTGGCCCGTTACACTTTGGGCGTTGGCCGATGGCAGCATAGCCACCAGCAGGAAAAAGACGCTTGCGAGACTGCGTAGTCGATTCACTACTAACCTCCAAAATATTTGGAATACTGCTGATGATCCCCCTGATGATCTTCCCTGAGTTGAGGCGTGGAGCCTCGCGAGTATCCTGGGACCTGAGGCGCGAATGCCGGTTTTCGGGACGCGGATCGGATTGCGGAAGCGTAGAGCCAGTCGAACGCCGGCGAGTGACGGGTGACGGTGAGTAGAAACGCTGCGGGAAGCGGGCGAGAAAACCGGAGACGCTCCGGACCGACGCGAACCGACCCGGTTTTCCATATGGAAGTGCCGGTCCGTGCCATGGTGGCGTGCCCCTAGACGACGCCTTGGTCGCGTACATATTCTCTCCGCCTTGAAACGATTCAAAGTCCGATAGTGGGTTCAGAATATAACCGACCGTCGCGATTGTCAAGCGGTATGCGGGAGGAAACCTGTTAACGCTGACGTGCCCTACCTGGCCCTCGGATCCTCCGATTCCTTCAACCTGTCCTCTTAATTCCACAAACCGTGAAAGCTTTGCCGTATACTTTCTCTATCGAGAGGGCAGGCCAGAGGAGGATGCGATGGCAGCAGTCAAGTTCACTTTAAACGGCAAGCCGCAGACCGTGGACATGGCGCCCGCCATGCCGCTGCTTTGGGTTTTGCGCGATACCCTGGGCATGACCGGCACCAAGTTCGGATGCGGCATGGCGCTGTGCGGCGCTTGTACCGTCCACATCAACGGCCAGCCGGCGCGGTCGTGCGTGACCTCAATTTCCTCTGTCGCCGGAAAGAGCGTCACCACCATCGAGGGACTCTCCGCCGACAATAGCCACCCAGTTCAACTGGCCTGGATCGAGGCGGACGTACCGCAGTGCGGCTACTGCCAATCCGGCCAGATCATGACGGCCGCCGCATTGCTCGCCAAGACGTCACAGCCCACCGACGCGGATATCGACGAGGCCTTGCGCGGCAACATCTGCCGCTGTGGAACGTACGACGGCATTCGGCAGGCCATCCACCGCGCGGCCGCTCTGCAGCGCCAGGGAGGTGCCCGGTGAGCGCACAAAACACCGGCGACAGAAAGCGATCGCCGGCGCTCCTGAATCGCCGCGGGTTCCTCCGCACCAGTGCCGCCGCGGCGGGAGGACTGCTGGTCGGCTTCTACTTGCCGGAACGCTCTCCGCTCGCGGCCGCCTCCACCGCTCCCTTGAAGTTGAACGCCTTCGTGCATGTGGGCACCGACGACATGGTCACTCTGTTCATCCACAAAGCCGAGATGGGCCAGGGCACGGTCACCTCGCTTTCCATGTTGCTGGCCGAGGAATTGGAGTGCGACTGGAAAAAGATCCGCACCGAGTTCCCAGGGGTCGACCGCGAATACGGTGCGAACCAGGGCGTAGTGGGAAGCGCGAGCATCCGGAGTTCCTGGGAATCGTTGCGGCGGGCGGGCGCTTCGGCGCGCGAGATGTTGATTGGAGCAGCGGCGCAGCAGTGGGGCGTCGACCGCTCGGTGTGCCGCGCGGAAAACAATACGGTGGTCAACACCGCCAGCAACGCGCGCTTGGCCTACGGAAGCCTAGCCGTGGAGGCGTCCAAGCTGCCGGTTCCCGCCAACGTAACGCTTAAGGACCCGAAGCAGTTCCATCTGATCGGCAAGCCCACCAAGCGTCTGGATACGCCCGACAAGGTGAACGGGCGCGCGACCTTCGGGATCGATGTGCGGCTGCCTGGGATGCAGTATGCGGTGATGGCGCGATGCCCGGTGTTCGGCGGCAAGGTCGCCAGCTTCGATGCCACCAAGGCCAAAGCTGTCCCTGGAGTGACGAACGTGGTGCACGTCCCGAGAGGCGTTGCTGTCGTAGCGGACAATACGTGGTCGGCCATGCAGGGCCGGCGCGTGCTCGAGGTCCAGTGGACTGAAGGGCCGGTGGCGTCCGTGAACTCGGCGGGGATCACCAAGAGCTTCGCTGAAGCCATGGATCAGCCTGGCGCCGTGGCGCGCAAGGAGGGCGACGCGGCAACCGCGCTGGCCAGCGCGGCGAAGAAGGTCGAGGCCGTCTATGAAGTGCCCTACCTGGCGCATGCTCCCATGGAGCCGCTCAACTGCGTGGCTGACGTGCGCTCCAACAGTTGCGAGGTTTGGGCCTCCACGCAAGGGCAGAGCTCGGCGCGCGCCGAAGCGGTGCGGATCACCGGCCTGAAGCCAGAGAACGTCCAGGTCCACACGGAGTACATGGGCGGCGGTTTCGGACGGCGCGCCCAGCCGGACTATATCGGTGAGGCGGTCGAGGTTTCTAAGGCTGCGGGCGTTCCGGTGAAGCTCACCTGGTCGCGCGAGGACGACATGCAGCACGATGCGTATCGTCCCGCTTC
>PMTT01000513.1 GCA_003167275.1 Bryobacterales bacterium
GGATACTGCCTCGCCCCCCGCCTGACGATTTGTTTGGGAGGCTGGCCGATCCTCTGCTTCTGTCCCGAATCCACGTCCTGCTGCACCAGGGCGAGAGTGGCCGGCGCCTGCGCCAGTTCCTGGACCTTATTCTGCTCTGCCGTGGTCAGCACAACCGCCACCGTATCCCAGACCCGGCCGCTTGCGCCCCAAGCCGCTTGATTCTGGAATAGCGTGTCAGCCACCTGCTGGTATTTCCCCACGTCTGCGGCGGCAGTTGCGTAGCACCCGGAAAGCTTCGGTTTCCCCCTCGGCGGCCCGTGTGAGGAGCCTGGTTTCCTGGTCGCTTGCCATCCCGTCCCTACATGCTATTCATTCGGAGGGCCGAAAAGATACGGGTGGAACCCGGGGCCATTTTTTTGTGGGGCGGGCCCCCTGGCNNGGCCGACCCCCTGGTCGGCCTGCACGCAGCACAGAACAGCCGGACCGAGGCTACGGGGCTGATGAGGGCGTCGCCCCACCATCCGCCCCTTTGGCTCATGCCCGTAAGTGTTATAATTCTCGCCGCATCTATCCCGTGAAAGAGAGATGGAATTATGCCATTGAGTTTTCCACCTACCCCTCACTCTAGCGTCCGCCTCATCGCCGGCCGCACGCTCGCAACCATCGCGCTGCTGAACTTCGCGGCGACCCTCGCGCTCCCACAGGGCCCGCCCACGGTGCCGCCGTCCGCCAATCCAGGACGTGGCGGCCGCGGGTTGCCAGGCGCCACACCAGAACAGAATGCCGCGCTGGCTCAAATGAATGCCGAGTTTGCGCCGCAGACTCAGCGCCTGGCCGCCGCCCGCACGGACCTGATCGCCGCGGCGCTCACCCAGCCGCGCAATGATTCCGCGATCCAAGCGAAGGTGGAGGCCATCCGCGCCGCCGAACGGGACTTGGCGAATGCCCGCGCCGATGCCCTGGCAAAACTGCAGGCGTCTGCCAATCGGTTGGCTCCCGCCCAGGTTGCCGCGCTGCCCGGAGCGGTGGGAGCCTCAGGCCGCGGCGGTGGCGGCGCAGCCCGTAGCAGCATGCCCCATGTCACCGCGAAGCAGGCGCTCGGACTCACGGACATGACGTCAAGTCTGATGTCGCAATCCTCAGCCCTGACCTCGGCCCGCGCCGACGCGATCTCAACGTCCTTGTCGCTGCCGCGGAACAATCGGGCGATCCAGGCGAAAGTGGACGCCGTCGTTGCCGCCGAACTGGCGCTGGCGAACGCGCGCGCCGATGCTCTCGCCCGATTCCAGTCGACCCCGGACAAGCTGGATGCCGAACAGCTTTCGTGGCTGGTCGCCGGAGGCGGTTCGTACGGGGGCGGCGGCTTCACCGAGCCCGAGCCGATGAACTTCAATGACCACCGCGGCTACGTCTCCCTGTTTGACGGCGTCAGCCTCAAGGGTTGGGATGGCAATCCGAAATTCTGGCGGGCGGAGGGCGGGGCGATCGTTGGCGAATCCACTCCGGAAAACCCCAGCGGCAATACCTACATCGTCTACCGCGATGTGGAAGCCAGGGATTTCACGCTGAAGTTCGAAATCAAGGTCGAGGGCAGCGGCGGAAGCGGGCTCCAACATCGCAGCAAGACCGGGATTCCCTGGATCCGTCCCATTCCGGCCAATGTCACCGCCAACGTGGGCCCGGTGAATCTGGCCTGGATGATGACGGGGCCGCAGGCCGATTTCTGGCCGAGCCGGATTTACAGCGGCCAGTTCTATACGGAGAACAGTCCCATGGGCATCATGGCCTACCGCGGCCAGGTGGTGGAGGGGGCCGGTCTGGGCGCCAAGCGTCTGATGGGAAACATCGGCGACCGTACCACGCTCGGCACACTGGTCAAGATGAGTGACTGGAACGAGTATACGGTCATCGCGCGCGGCGGAACCTTCATTCACATCGTGAACGGTCAGTTGATGGCGGTGATGGTGGATGACGATCCGGACTCCATTAACAATCAGTCGGGACTTTTTGGGGTTGAAATTGAGGCGACGACGAAGGTCTCGGTCCGCAATATCTGGCTCAAGAAACTCAACTGACACGTGGCGCGGGCACTCGTGCCTGCCGCGTCAGACTCGTCTCGACGCATTTCCCGTGTGGTTTTCGACGCTGCCGCGCCGACACTTTTGTCGACGCCTGGGAGAATATGGGGCCATATTCATGAAATGCGGTACTGAGCGAATTGCCCCCCTCAGTCCTCCCAGCCCATCGCGATACACTGAATCCAGGAGAATCTCCGTGAACCCCTCCCGTCGAGACCTTGGAATCATCCTTCCCGCGCTGGCGGCCGCCACCGCGTCCGCGCAAGAGAAAGAGAACAAGACACTGCCCTCGAAGGCCTTCAAGTACGAAGACCTGCCCGTAAAGATCAACGGCGAAAACAAGTCCCGCGCCGTCCTGAACGGCGAGACCCATTCGGGCTTTCCCATCGAACTGCACATGACGGAGTTGGCCGCCGGCCAGGCGCCGCATCCTCCGCACCAGCACGTGCATGAGGAACTGCTGATGCTCCAACAGGGCACGCTCGACGCCACCATCAAAGGGCAGACCACCCAAGTCACTGCCGGCTCGGTGGTGTTTCTGGCGTCCAACGACGAGCACGGATGGCGCAATCCCGGCCCCGGTCCGGCACAGTATTTCGTGATCGCGTTGGGAAAAGACAACGCGTAAGCCGGGGGCGGTCAAAGAGTTCAACAAGTCGGCAGCCCGCTGCGCAAAGTAATATCATGAGCTTTCGGTCCCATTCTCGAATAGCTGCACAGACCACCGCCCTCCCATGGCCAGGCTCGAAGAACTCAAGCGCGGCGCCGCTGTCAAAGGAATCCTGCCGGATTGCCTCGTAATCGTCATCGACGTTAAGTGGTACGGGACCGCCGCGATCGAGCTCACCTATAAAGATCCGGCTGGAAAACCAGGCGTGATCCTCCTCTACCGCGATCGCGAGCCCACTTTGGAAATTGGCGAAACCGGCCGCCCCTGGAGCTTCGATGGTGATGGCTACCTTTTTCGCCTCGTCTCGGAAGCCCACCGCATCAACCTGGCCCACCTCTTCGATCCACTGCTCGCCATCCACACCTCGATGGTCGACCCCCTGCCGCACCAGATCACCGCCGTCTACGGCGAGATGCTGCCGCGCCAGCCCCTCCGCTTCCTCCTGGCCGATGACCCCGGCGCCGGCAAGACCATCATGGCCGGTCTGCTCATCAAGGAACTCCTCATCCGCGGCGACTTGCACCGCGCGATGATCGTATGCCCCGGCAATCTCGCCGAGCAGTGGCAGGACGAGCTCTACCAGGAATTCCAACTTCCCTTCGAAATCCTGACGAACGACAAGCTCGAATCGGCGCGCACTCGCAACTGGTTCGCCGAGAATCCCATGGCCATCTGCCGTCTCGACAAGCTGAGCCGCAATGAGGACGTCCAGGCCAAACTCGGCAGCCATCGGCAACTCCGTTACGTCCGCCGCCCTTTCCAATTGGAGCCCGACTTCGCAGTGGAGAGCATCAACTACAAGCTCCAGGAGCTATTAGCGCGAGGAGAGGTGCCAGCATGAGCACGCCCGATGGGCAACCCGAAGGACCGGAGAATTAAGTGCTATTCCTGCACTTGGCACAAAACGGCCCAAAACGAACCGGCCAACAGCCTTGTTTTCAAAGGCTTATATGGGCCGTTTCATTCCGAGAATCCGGCCCGACAGCACCGAACCGCGAAGAAATCGAATTGCCTGAACCTCTAGCCAAAAGCGCAATTCCGCGCAATCCAGGCGCAATCGCAGTCCATACTCACCTTGTTTTCAATGATATGCGCTGGCACAATAGCGCAATGATGGCGCAATCATCATCGGCTCAAAGAGGTCCGGAAGGGGCTCTGCCCGCATGATGCCCTCCTCAGACCCGCCCTATGAACTGGAAGCCTCCCGCGTCGATCTGACTCAGGCCCTGAAGATTGTCGCACGAGCGATCGGCAGACTCCCGGTGGATGCCAGCCTTCGTTTCGAGGATGGCCGTCTGTCTATCGAAGCCCGCGATACGGTGGCCGATGCGCCCGCCAGCGGAACGTGGCCCCTTTCGATATTCGTAGGCGGATCGTGGGTCCGCCGCCTGGCGAAGCGCATGCCCGCAGGCGACCCGATCCGTCTACGTGTCGATGCGGGACGGCTCTACGCGAACCGGTACTCGGAACCGTGCTCGGGTGCGCCAAGGGAGCAACCGGCGCCCACCGAGCGATCCGCAATCAACGAGGAGGTTTTGATTTCGGCGGCCGCCGGGATTCTCGAGCCTCTGCGCGTCGAGAGACTAGCCGTGGAGAACTTGGTCGCTGAAGCGCTTGCGAGAGGGACTTCGTCGTGGTCCAGAGGGATCGTTGCGTGGTCCGAGGAAGAGAAGAAAATGAGGATGATCGTAGAGAAGGCGTGGATGCAGCTAGCGCCATTCGGCGTCGGAATGCCCGATATTCATCGGCTGGTAGATAAGACGATACGCGATGCGTGGAAGACAAGTTTAGAGAAATGAAGAAGAAGCTGATTGAAGTCGCATTGCCGCTGGAGGCCATCAATAAGGAGTCGGCGCGGGAAAAGGGCGAATGCCGTTTGACCTGGAGATAGGCGATGCTAACGAAACTGACCATTCGAAACTTTAAGCGGTTCGAGGAAGTGGAGATCCCCCTGGCGAACCCTGTCGTCTTCATCGGGCCCAACAACTCCGGCAAGACATCCGCGCTACAGGCTCTGGGTCTTTGGGAATTGGGCTTGCGTAGATGGAAGGAGAAGAGAAGCGAGCGCGGAGCTCCCGAGAAGCGCCCCGGAGTCGCCATCAATCGCCGGGACCTTCTCATGGTCCCCGC
>PMTT01000351.1 GCA_003167275.1 Bryobacterales bacterium
CCACAGGCGTGGCGCTACGGCTTCGAGCGGGGTGGATATGGTCTGGAGAACGGCGTTCCGTGTAATCGGTACGCTCATCTGGAAAGCACCATGCGGCCGCAAGCGATGAGTCAATGACGAGGGCGGCCATCACGGGCGTCCATAATTGACGTAATCATGAACAGTCCAGCCTTCGGGATCGGGCTTCACACGCTTTTGCAGTTGGAGAATGCGGGCCGCCGCTTCCTGCGGGGAGCGTGGCGCGGACGAAGGCGCTTCCTCGGCGGCGAGCTTCTCAAACCATGCTTCCAGTGTCAGGCCCTGCGCCGCCGCTCTTGCTTTCAGTGCCGACGCCTGTTCATCGGGGAGTTGAATCACGGTCATGGCCATTTTCCTTGCGTCTCTTTCAGAGTAAAGGATATATGGCCACTTGTCACGAATTCCACGGGCCTGTCGCGGCGGAATGAGGCCAAGACAGGCTCGCCGGAATCGCGCCAGCAGGCTACGTGGCACCCACTGTGGGTCCCCACTGTTGGTGCGGAAATGCAGAGCGGAAAGTACTGTGCGCACTATACAAGGACCCACTGGCATCGGCGCCTTTTATCGGTTAAGACTGATGTGACTCATGGTTGATATTATTTCCAGTTCGAAGAACTACCAGGACCTCTTGACCCTGCTCAAAGGACGTATCCGGACAGCGCAGGTCCGCGCCGCCTCTGCGGTGAATCAGGAGTTGGTCTTGCTCTATTGGGGGATTGGAAAGGAAATCCTGATTCGGCAGAAGACGGAGGGCTGGGGAGCAAAAGTCATTGACCAGCTCGCTAAGGATCTGCACCAGGCGTTTCCTGAGATGCGGGGCTTCTCGCCTCGTAACCTCAAGTATATGAGAGCCTTAGCGGAAGCTTGGCCGGACGAAGCAATTGTGCAGCAAGCTGCTGCACAATTGCCCTGGTTCCACAATTGCATCCTTCTCGACAAGGTGAAGAACCGGGAAGAGCGCCTTTGGTACATCCGCCAGGCGATTGAGCACGGCTGGAGCCGGAACGTCCTCGTGATCCACATCGAGAGCGGCCTCTACCGCCGCCAGGGGAAGGCTGTGACGAACTTTCAGGCGACCCTTCCGCCTCCGCAATCCGACCTTGCCCAGCAGCTCCTCAAGGATCCGTACAACTTCGATTTTCTGACCCTCACCACGGAAGCTCACGAGCGCGACCTGGAACAGGGGCTCATCGGCCACCTGCGTTCCTTTCTCCTCGAACTGGGCGTCGGCTTCGCCTTCGTCGGGAGCCAAGTCCCGCTGGAAGTCGGAGGAGAGGACTTCAAGCTCGACCTGCTCTTCTATCACCTGAAGCTCCGATGCTTCGTTGTGATCGATCTGAAAATGACGGCGTTCAAACCGGAGTATGCCGGCAAGATGAACTTCTACCTGTCGGTGGTCGATGACATGCTCCGTCACCCCGACGACAAGCCGAGCATCGGCCTGGTCCTGTGCAAATCCAAGAACGGTATCGTTGCGGAGTATGCCCTCCGCGATATTGGAAAGCCCCTTGGAATCTCGGCGTTCCAGCACCTCGAAAAGCTGCCGGAGCAGCTCAAAGGCACGCTGCCGACGATCGAGGAGATCGAGGCGGAGCTGGCCGTACAGGAGGGGTCCTCATCGGAATGATCGCCCAGTCACCCCGGTAAGTCCCCGGTAGATTGTGATCTAACAGAACTCTCACGACACGGGCAGTCCGCATTGGGCGCGGGCAAACGCGATGAGCCGCCGAATCGTCGTGAGCGGCAAGTCGGGATAATTTTCGTGGATTTCATCCAGCGGAGAACCAAGCTCGGCGTCCTGAACGATGGTATCCGCGAGAATCCGTGTGCCACGCACGATAGGACGTCCGGAAACCTTGCCAGGTATCCGTTCAACCAGTTCGCACCCCGTCCAGTCGATATAACTATCCGTGTTCGCCATCCGGTCCATCCACCTTACATTTTACCGCCACATTCTACCGCCCATGGGAGCCGCAATAGTTGAAACCTACGGTCGCTTCCCGCCACCAACCCGCGGCCAAACGGACCTTCCGCCGCGGCTTCTGCTCAAACATTTTGAGCAGTCCCAAAACCGGCCGAGCCTTCATGATGTCTTTGGCCCCAGGCCCAGCACCCTGCCAAGATGCGACCATCGCGAAGCTTCCCACGCACCCACCAGCCTGCGCAGGCGATCGTTTTCGGTGGCCAGGCGCCCTATATCCTGAGTCTGTTGTTTCCTCTCCGCTTCTAATTGCAGGGCCCACTGCGTTCGTTCATCGCTCTCCAATTGCAGCCGTTTAACCTCCAGGCGAGTCTGTTGTGTTTGTTCAACTTCAGCCTGCGCCCAACTCTGCAATTCTTGCTCGTGAGCCTGCAGCCGTGCGATCTCCTGCCGGGTTTGGTCTAGTTCTTCGTTCAGCGACAAAGCCCAACGGCTTCTCTTTTCAAGATCCGCGTCGACCTGATCAAGGTGAGTTTTAAGCTCGCGGCATAAGGCTTCGAGTCGCAGGCACTCACTTTCCGATCTCTGGAGCTTCCCTTCTTGCAGAGTAGTTTGCAAGAGATGTTGTTCCATCATCTCCGCAATGCTCTCGCGTGGCATTCGAAACGACCCGCGCTCCGCCACAACCGGAACACCCCAGGATCCCTCATGCAGAATTCCAAACGGTGCATAGTCGTCGGTGATGTACTGGATACGCTTAAAGCCGGCAGCGGAGAGGTTCTCGCGCAAGTCCGATTCGCTAAACAGGCGTACTTCAAGCGTGGAGCCATCCCCGCCGTGGAATACAACATCCTCGAACACCTGCCACTTCCCAGCTTGAGTCCGGTTGACCAACGCCAGGCGGTCGCCCACCGAGACGAGTTTATAATCTTGCATCTCGGGAAAATGTTCGCGGGTAGTCGCGTCGGTAGAATATGGTACCGTCATCGCTAGAAACCCACTTGGTTTGAGGAGTGCGGAGATGCCGTCCAACGCATTCTGCACTGGCGGAGGCACATGTTCAAAAATCTCACCCGCCAGAATAAAATCGTAAATCCCGCTCTCGTTGGACGGAAGCTTTGTTAGGTCTAGGTGCGGTTCTTGGTGGTAAAACGTGTTGCGGTAATCAAATTTAGCGGCCAGGAGCGCGGCAGATGCCCGTTCGTCACTCAAGCCCAGGCCACGGATGGATTTCAGCACAGGAAAATCGGCTAGTGCCACCGGCACCCCGAAAAGCTGGATGCTGAGCGCGTGCATCAGGGCCCGCAGTCTGATTGATGAGCCGCAGCCTTTACAACTGGGCTCGTCACGCTTAAATCCGGCCGGTGCCAAAGTATTCTGGAAGTTGCAAATGTTGCACTGGAAAGTCACGGGCGCTCGCTGAGCCTAAAACATACCACAGCGCCGCGTCACCAAATCGCGTGAATGGTCGAAGACCGTATACGGGCATCGCGGCTCAACAGTGGCACTGCGTAAATTGCTGAGCGTAGCGCGCGGCGTGGCCGATGACGGTCGGTCGTGGCCCTTCAGATATTCGGACAGGATGTCTGTATCCAGGAGGGATTTGACCATCGCTCAGAGCACGACAGACGGGCTCGCCGGGCGCCGTCTCTCCTCGTAAGCGATGGCGACCACCTCATCCAGTAAAGCGGTGTCTTCCGGGCTGCCAAACAAACCTAACCCCTGCTGGAACACCGTTTCAGTGGCCGGAAGGGCGGGTTGCCGGGCAATCAGAACCTCGCGCACCAGGTCAGCAAGCGGTACGCCTTTGGCTCGCGCCTCAGCGAGGTAGGCCTGTTCAACATTCGGCGGAAGATCGAGCGTCACAGTCATCAGCAAGCCCTTACATTTCCAGGTTACCTTAGTCATTGACCAACTCGCTAAGGATCTGCACCAGAGTTTCCTGACATGCAGGATTTCTCGCCTCGTAACTTCAAGTATATGAGGGCTTTAGCAGAAGCTTGGCCGGACGAAACAATTGTGCAACAAGCTGTTGCACAATTGCCCTGGTTCACAATTGCGTTCTTCTCGACAAGGTGAAGAGCGGGAAGAGCGCCTTTGGTACATCGGCCAGGCGATTGAGCATGGCTGGAGCCGGAACATCCTCGTGATCCACATCGAGAGCGACCTTTACCGCCGCCAGGGGAAGGTCGTAACGAACTTTCAGGGTTCTGTGCAAATCCAAGAACAGTATCGATGCGGAGTACTGCGGCGTGACGGCCTTACATATTGGAAAGCCCCTTGGAACCTCGGCGTTCCAGCACCTCGAAAAGCTGCCGGAGCAACTCAAAGGCACGCTGCCGACGATCGAGGAGATCGAGGCAGAGCTGGTTCGAGAACCGTGAAGAGACGCACCGAGCTTTATATTAGCCAGACGGCGCGATAAAATCAGTCATGACTTATTACGGAGCAAAAGAGCTCGCGCGATCGTTCCGCACGGTCCGCAATAATACGATCCAAATTGCCGAGGAGATCCCGGAAGAGAAGTACGGTTTTCGTCCGGCGGAGGGATGCCGCTCGATAGCGGAGACGCTGGTGCACATTGCGGTGATGTCGCGCGTGCAGGAGCAGATCCATGCGGTCGAGCACCGCAGCACGCTGGTGGGCTTCGATTTCTTCGGGTTAATGGGCAAGCTGCAAGCAGAAGTGAAGGTGCCGCGCACAAAGGCGCAGGTGCTGGAACTGTTGCGCACCGAGGGCGAGAATTACGCCAAGGTTCTGGAAGGCGCCTCGGAGGCCTTTTTGGGTGAGCAGGTGGAGTACCCGGAAGGGATGGAGCCGCGGGTGAAATCGCGGTTCGAAATGCTGATCGCGCCCAAGGAACACGAGATGCATCACCGCGGGCAGTTGATGGTGGTTGAGCGGATGCTCGGCATCACGCCGCACCTTACGCGGCACATGCAGGAGCGGATCGCGTCGATGCAGTCGGCGCAGGCTGGCCGATAGACCTCAGGAGACTGGCGGCGGCTAATACAATCCGCCGCCAGTCGCATGGTAAACAGCGCGCCGAAAGCGCAGAGCCCGCTCGACATCCGATTCGTTGACCACGTAGGAAAACTCCCACGGAAAACTGACCCCGAAGCGCTTCCGCTACAAGCTCCTCAAAACCCCGCCCTCCTCTAGGAAATACTTAAGTTGACACTTGACAATCGCCGCTTTCCTCACGCATACTCAAGTCGGGCCTTAACAATTCCTCAGGAAGGGAAGAACATGAAGACCATGGAACAATCCGTAATCCACAGTACGTTCGTCATTGAGCGCAGCTATCCCGCCACGCCGGAACGCGTATTCGGCGCCTTCGCCGACCCCGCCAGGAAACGCCGCTGGTTCGTGGAAAGCGGCGGCCACAACGTGGAGCACTATGAGCTGGACTTTCGTGTGGGAGGCCAAGAGTGTGCCCGTTTTCGCTTCAAACCCGGTACCCCGGTCGCAGGGATGCTGTGTACCAATGACAACCGTTATCTGAACATTGTGCCCAACCGGCGCGTGGTGCTGGCCTCCACGATGACCCTTAATGAGAAATGCATCTCGGCGTCTCTGGTCACGGTCGAGCTTCTGCCGTCGGCAGCCGGAACCGACCTGATCTGCACCCACCAGGGAGCCTTCTTCGAGGGCGCTGATGGGCCTGCAATGCGGGAAGAGGGATGGCGCAAGTTACTCGAGCGATTGACCGGCGAGATCCCCAGCTAGTCACAGAGCGACGCCGGAAGCTACCGACCTATGCAGAGGAAGAAGCCCGATATCGACCGTGTTTTCCACGCCCTCGGCGATCCCAGCCGCCGGGCCATTCTGGAGAAGCTCAGCCAAGGCCCCATATCGGTCTCGAAGCTGGCCGAGCCGCTCCAGATCACTTTGGCCGCGGTAGTTCAACACCTGAAGGTGTTGGAGGAAAGCGGGCTGGTGCAGACCGAAAAGGTCGGTCGGGTACGCACTTGCCGCCTCGAACCGGCCGGGCTTTCCGTGGCGGCCGAATGGATCGGCGCCCGGCGCTCGATGTGGGAACGCGGGCTGGATCGGCTGGGCGATCTGCTCGCCGAGCCGGATGAAAAGTGGCGGGAAAAGCCTCCCAGGCCGTGACCCGGTAAACGCGCCGGGAGAAAGGAGCAAATACGATGGCAGGCGCCACAGAGGCCGGAACAGAGAAGGCATGCGCCATCCAGCCGAAGGCGTGATGAATCGCTTTAGCGGCCAGCCGCATTCGTGGAAGGCGGGCCAAGAGCCGCCCGAGCCGCCGCGATTGCCTCCTGGACGCGTATCGTCAAATGGTGCTTTGGCCCAAATGCCGGATTCCGCAATAATGATTGCTCACCCTTGGCCAACTCCGGAATCGCCTCCCGATAGCGATGCTGTTTCGCCAGCGCCATCCCCAACTCAGCGTTGGGCTGTGCCAGCATGAGACCCAGTTTCGACCTTCCGTTTGCCATGCGGATGGCTTCCCGGGCGGCGTGTTCCGCATCCACCGGCTGGCCGGCTTCATTCAGAATGTAAGCATAGGCAGAAAGCAATCCGCTGAAATTCGACGATTCAGGAGCCTGGGTCCGCCGCTTGACCTCGAGGGCCTCGCGGCCTTCGCGAACCGCTTCACTGCCGCGGCCCAGCCGGGCAAGGCTCACCGCCCAAAGAAGTCTCGCTTCCGATGTACGTTCGTGCTCCGGACCGAGGATTCGCACCATCTCTTCGACATACTTGTGCTGATACTGTTCCGCAGCCTCAAAATCACCGGTTTGCGCGCGAATGCTCCCCAGCGACGACAGGATTATCCCCTGCGTGAAACCCGGTCTTCCGGTGTGGCTCTCCAGTTCCAGCGCATCTTTGAGCAATGCCTCCGCCTCGGGGCTCCGCCCCTCCTGAAGGAGGTATTGGGCCAGGCCGATTTCGCCTATCGCAACTCGCCAACCGGGAACAGATGGATCTTTCTTCGCCGCTGCAATCGCTTCTTTTGCCAGGGATACGACCCGGGGACTGTGCCCGTGTACCTGCCAGTCCACCAGCGCGGCGTCACCCAATACCAGGTAGACACTCAACGCGTCCGGTGTCCGAACCGCCCGGATACGCTTTAGCGCGTCGGCGCATAGCGCGTCCGCCTCGGCCGCATTCTTACCCAGCCTGATCACAGCATCTCCTAATACGCATTCCGCAACTGCCACCTTCTCCGAGTCGCCGGCGCGACGGCCGGACTCCACTGCTTTGCGCAGTTCTACCTCGGCCTTGTCGTAGGCCCAGAGGTTTTCATACGCCAACCCGAGCCGGAGATACAGTTCCGCCTGCACGGATGGCTGACCGTCGAACTGACCGAGATTCTCGCGAGCGCGATCGATGGCTTCCACCAGAGTCATACTTCGATTCGAGCCGCTGGCACCGGGGTTTTGCGACTCGAGAAGATCGGCGAGAAACCGCGTGACTGTTCCAGCTTTGGCCGCTTCCTCCCGAGCCAGTCCCGCCGCATGCAGCGCGAATAACGTCGCACCAATAAGACCCGACACAAATACAGCCGCCACGGCCGCCGGAAGCCAGCGCCTGCGAAGGAATTTGGCGGCGCGATAGGAGAAACTGGGGGGCTTGGCAGTGACCGGCAGCCCGGCAAGCCAATTCCCGACATCCGCCGACAGCGCCTGCACGCTCTCATAGCGGTCCTCCCGGGCCGGCGCCAGCGCCTTACCGAGGATGCTGGTGAGGTCGCCTGCGAGCGAACTCTTCAACGACCGGAGATTCGTGGAGCGGGCTAGAGAGGCCTCTTCGGTCACCGCGGTATGAGGCGCGGTCATGGGGGTTTCGCGCGCAAAGCGTTCGAGCATTTGCTCGGGGGAAGAAGGATCGCCGAACGGCCAGGCGCCCGTCAGCAATTCGTAGAGAATGACGCCCAGAGAAAAGATATCCGCGCTGGTGGTGATGGCAGAGCGGCTGCGCTGTTCCGGGCTGGAGTAACGCAGGGTCAGCATGGGTAAGTTGGTGGCGGTAGCGGCTCCGTCTCCGTTCCCGGCCAGCAGCTTGGCGGTTCCGAAATCGAGCAGCATCGGGCGGCCATCGGCCGTCACCAGAATGTTGGAGGGCTTCAGGTCCCGATGGACCACCAGATTGCGATGCGCCTCTGCGACCGGTTCGCAGACTTTCCGGAAGAGTTCCAGGCGTTCCCGGATGCCCAGCTTGCGGATGTCGCAATATTGGTCGAGAGGCTGGCCATCCACGTACTCCAGCACGAGGTAGGGCGTACCATCGGGAGTGACGCCGCCATCCAGAAGCTTCGCGATGTTGGGATGGCTGAGGCCCGCCAGGATCTGCCGTTCCGCCAGGAAACGTTCGCGAAAGGCGTCTCCCGCAACGTGCGGCGCGACCACTTTCACCGCCACAGTCTGCTGGAACTGGCCATCCGCCCGCTCCGCCAGATAAACCGCGCCCATACCGCCTGATCCTAAAGGCCGTATGGTGCGGTAATTGCCATAGATGCGCGGCGCCGACCCGGCTTCGCGGGCGGCATGGTTGGCAGCCTCGGCTTTTTCGTCGGAATCGACCAGTGCGAGGGCCCGGCGCGCCAAGGCCTCATCGCCGGCGCTCAGGCGGATAGCGGCGGCATCACGCTCGGCTCCCTGGGGGATATCGACCAGCGCGTGGAACAGCGATTCGAGCTTGGTGATTTCGTTGCGGTCCATTTCTTGCCCGGATCACGCAGTGCCCTTCAAGCGATCGAACAGCCAGGCCAAGGCGAATCGCAAATCGCGATCCAGCGTCGGCTTGGAGATTCCCATCAGGTCAGCCGCTTCCGCCGAAGTACAGCCCAGGAAGATGCGCAACTCGACCACTCTTGCCTTGCGGGGTTCCATCGATTCCATTTCATCCAGGGCGCGATCGAGGTCCAGCATTTCGGGACCTTCGGGGTCGACCCATGCGAGGTCCGGACTCAATTCCACATGGGCTTCGGCCGAGCCCCGCTTGGCCGTCTCGCGCGTGCGCGCATGGTTCACCAATATGCGGCGCATGGCGCGGGCAGCGAAGGTAAAGAAGTGTACGCGGTCCTCGAATTGGGCCCTCTTCTCGTTCAAGAGCACCAGGAAGAGTTCGTTCACCAAGCCGGTGGCCTCGAGCGTATGATCGGAGCGTTCCCGGCGTAGATAGCTGCCCGCCACCTTGCGCAGGTGCGAGTACACCAGGGGAGTCAACGCCTCGACTGCCTCGCGATCGCCGTGGGTCCAGCGATCGAGCAGTACCGTGATGTCTCCGGCGGGCAAATCCAGGCCTCTGCGCAAGGCTAGCACAGAACACCGATGGGTTCTTCGCCAGTACCGGCTACTCCATAGTGTGCCCGGTACCACGCGTCGCCCGGTACCGCTACCGATCTCAGCTACTAAAGTCCGGACCTTCTCCTTCTGAAAATGCCCAGAGCAACCAGCCCTGCACCCATCAACGCGAAGCTCGTCGGCTCGGGGACACCCGAGGCGCTCTGGGTCAGAAACACGCCCGAATCCGAGGTAAACGTGACGTCACTGGGAAGGGTGAAGGAGAGGGCGGCGGTGTGTGAAAAGTCGCAGGTCTCAGCACTCACACAGGCCAGGGAGAGCGCCGCAGTTATCCCGAGGGCTTCGCCGTTTGTGACGGTGATCGTGCCGCTATAATTAAACCCGCCCTGCGATGTATTCGTAAAGGTCCCCCATCCAGGGTCGCTAAGTACAGCGAAGTTGCCTGGGTCCCCCTCATTGTCCATTCGGTAACTAAGGAACCCAACAAAGGTGAACTGGAAGCTGTTGTTGAAATTGCCTGTGCCGGACTCGGTTCCGTCCACATGGATGTTGACGCCAATTGGCACCGAAGCTGCGTTGTCCGAGATGTGGAAAGTAGCGGTGTCATTCAGCGCTGAGCTGGCGCCGTTACCTTCTCCTCCTGCACTCCCGAAATCGTAAGCACCCAGCGTTCCCAATCCTAAGCTTGCAGACGCAAAGCTGTTGGTCCCGGTTGGGTCGGAGAAATTGAGCGTTGCCGAGGTAAGCAGGGAAATCGGTGACGGTAGTGAACTGGGAGAGGTTGTGACAATCCCGCCGGAACTACCAACGGTGGTCGTAAGCCCATACGTGCAGCCCGCTATGAACGGAGATGGAGCGGTTCCCAGGATTCCGCTGCCGTATACTGACGATTGCGCACCCACACAAATGCCATCGGCGTTAGCTTGCGGCACCACAACCGCCAGCAGCGCCAGCCCCCAAAATACCTTCATTAGCCCGGTGCCCGAATGGGCGAGAAAACCCTTACGCAAAGTAAAATCCATGGATTCTCCTGGTGATTCTCTTAGAGTGCGGCCTCTCGTTCTTGCGATCCGCCGCATACTTAGGGATGCGCGTTCCGCCCGAATAATGAATCACCGCTAGTATTTACGGAACTCTCGCCGGTGAGCTACCGTCCGGCAAACCAGGCGGCAATCGCGCCGGCGATGCGCTCGCTGGCGTGGCCGTCGCCATAGGGATTGTGAATGCGCGATCGGCGCCGGTACTCCGGCTCGTCGTCGAGGAGCCGCGCCGCTTCGGAGACGATCTTGCGCGGGTCCGTCCCCACCAGCTTCACGGTGCCGGCGTCCACGGCTTCCGGCCGCTCGGTGCGCTCGCGCATCACCAGCACCGGCTTGCCCAGCGAGGGCGCCTCTTCCTGGATGCCGCCCGAATCGGTGATTAGCAGCCAGGCGCGGCGCATCAGGTCGACAAACGAGGTGTAGTCCAGCGGATCCACGAGCACCAGATTCGGCCGTCCCCCGAGCCTCTGGGTCACCGGATCGAGGACATTGGGGTTGCGGTGCACCGGGTACACGATCTGCACATCCGGGCGCTCCGACAGCTCGGCCAGGGCGTCGCAAATGTGCGCGATGCCTTCCCCGAAGCTTTCCCGCCGGTGCGCCGTCACCACGATGAGCTTCTTGCCGGCGTCCAGCCAGGGCCAGTGGGGCGTAGGAATTTCTCCCCCTTCGAGCAAGCCGGCGACGTGCAGGACGGCATCGATGCCCGAATTCCCGGTGACGAAAATCTGGCTGCCAGGTATCCCCTCCACTAGCAGATTGCGCCTGGAACCCACTGTGGGTGCGAAATGCAAAGCGGCCAGACGCCCGGTGACCAGGCGGTTCATCTCTTCGGGGAAGGGTTGCGCCAGGTCGCCCGTGCGCAGGCCGGCTTCCACGTGGGCCACCGGGATGCGCCGGTAAAATGCGGCGAGGGCGCCGGCCATGGTAGTGGTGGTGTCGCCCTGGACCACCGCCATATCGACCTGCTGTTCCGCCAGGAGAGGGTCCAGCGCCGCCAAGGCCCGGGCCGTGATCTGGGCCAAGGTCTGGCCGGGAGTCATCAAGTCCAGGTCGAAATCCGGGGAGACTTCAAAGCATGCGAGCACCTGGTCCAGCATGGCCCGGTGCTGCGCGGTGACGCAGACTTTCACCTGGAGGCCATCGCTCGAAGCGCGCATGTATCGGATGACCGGACAGAGCTTGATGGCCTCCGGCCGTGTGCCAAAAATGAAAAGGATCTGTTTCACGTTGAATATACAGTGTAACGTCCGGAGCCTGAAAAGCAGGATGACTGGCTCTCGCCGGGCCGGAGAGTTGGACGAGGCGCTGTGCGCGTCGTGCGAAGCCCAAGGCGCCGTCAGGTGCGCTCGCCGATCGCAACCGCCGGCGAACATCGGCTGGCATCCAAAGCCGGAATCCCTGTTCCGCCGTGCCGATTCTGGAAATTTCTGGAAATTAAAGATTTGACGAGGAACTGCCGATAAACCAGCAGAGGCGCAGCTTCGCGCTTGAGGATGAGGAGCGTGGATGACGTTAGGTAAGACGATGGCTTGGAGCGTTGGCGGTATGACCGCTCTGACGTTGGGAATGGCGATCTGGGCATTCACGTCGGTGGAACGCCTGAGCGGAGAACTCTCGACGGCTATCGATAGCACCGGCCGGACGCTCGTGCTGGTCGGCGACTTGAAAGCCACGGTTCTGGCCGCGCGGACTGCCAATCGTGGTCAGATGCTGTTCTCCAGTATCAACGAGAAAGCCTCAGTCGATAAGGCAAGGGCTGCTTTTGGCACCGCGCGCTCTCAACTGACGGCGAAGATTTCTGAACTGCGTACCCTGGTGACGACCGATGACGGCAGGAAGCTGCTCGACGACCTCGAAAGCAACCTCGATCAATACACGCAGCACTACAAAGATGTCGGCGACCTCTGCGATCGGGGCCGGACGGCGGACGCCGTAAAAATCGACTCCGGAAGGGGCGTCGTGCTTGGCACCGGCATGTCGGCGGCAGCCGACGAGTTGATGAAGAGCCAGATGCGCTGGAACCAGGAATCTCTTGCCCGGTCCGCGGCCATTCGCTCTGGCGCCAGGTTGGGAGTGTCCATTCTAGTATTGGCCTGTCTGGCGCTGAGCGGCCTGACCGCGCTGGCCCTCACCAGGATAGTAAGGCGGCTTTACAGGCAGTTCGAATCGCTCCAGCAGAGCACCGGCCAGATCCAGTCGGTCTCCGCACAGGTATCCTCCTCGGGCCAGGCGCTGGCCGAGGGCGCCTCCGAACAGGCCGCGTCTCTGGAAGAGACCTCGGCCTCGACAGAGGAAATTACCGCCATGACGCGCCAGAATAACGAGAACTCTCGCGCCGTGGCGGATCTCATGAGCCTGACCACTCAGGGGGTGGCCGACGCCAACCGATCGGTCGATGAGATGCAGGCCTCGATGCAAGAGATCAATACCTCCAGCGGCAAGATCGGCAAGATTATCAAGGTGATCGACGAAATTGCGTTTCAGACCAACATCCTGGCCTTAAACGCAGCCGTGGAAGCCGCCCGGGCAGGTGAAGCCGGCATGGGCTTCGCGGTCGTCGCGGATGAGGTTCGAAACCTGGCGCAACGCTCCGCGCAGGCTGCCCGGGATACCACCAGCATGATCGAAGAATCGATTACCAAATCCAAGGACGGCCGTAACAAACTCGATCAGGTCTCCAAGGTGATCCGGGGCATTACCGAAGGCGCTCAGAAAGTCAAGATGCTGGTGGACGAAGTGAAACTCGGCAGCGAGGAGCAGAGCCGCGGCATCGAGCAGATCGCCAGGGCCATCGTTCAAATGGAGCAGGTGACGCAGCGATCGGCGGCGGGCGCGGAACAGACGGCATCGGCCGGCATTGAGATGCACCAGCACGCCAACAACCTGACCACGGTGGTCGAACAACTGCGCTCGATGATTAGCGGCGCGCACTGACCCACGAAAATCCGGTGAAATGCAATCGCGATTCCGAAGTGATGGCGATCATTTTATAGAAGTTTGGAACAGCGTCGGCATCGGATTGGGGCGGCGGCCAAGGCAAGAGCGGCTTCTCCGCCCAGATCTCATCATGACCATCATGTCAGTTTTGCAAAGATAGCCTGAAAAAGCTTTTTGCAATGAGGAGCGGCTTCCTGGACCGGCCTGGGGCTGATCGAAGCCAACAGTTCCGGTCCGTGCGACGTCTTGTTGTCGTAGTAGTCGCCTTTGCGAGTGCTCTTTGTTGCCGCACTCAGGCCATCCTTCAAATCTTTCTTCGAGATTCGTTCGACGTTGGGATTTGCCTTCAGCGCGTTCTTCTTGAAGCCGGTTTGGTCTTAATCGCAACCTGGAAGTCGCGGCAAGGGGTCCCCTTCGCCGCTATCAGATGGAAACCGCACCGCTTCTCTCTTGCCCGGTCGCGGAGCGTAGTGAAGAAAGAATGAAATCCCGGCTGCAGGAGACGGTCTCCTTCGTAGTAGATACGAATCTCGGTGACCATCCGCTACCAGCGGCCTCCGCCAATCTCGCCCTTGCGCCAAAGCTGACCGAGAGTGTAGTGTTCCAGCCATGCCTTCAGGTGTTCTTTCGACAGGCGCTTTATCTGCGTGCCGTTGTCAAAATCGCGCTCACACACGAGCACGGTATCGGGACGGTCGGTAAGGTAATCGATCAAGGCATCGGAGTGCGTCGTGACGATCAATTGCATGGACTCAGAGGCCTCCACCAGCGCCTCAGCCACAAGTTGCATGGCGTCAGGATGCAGCCCAATCTCCGGTTCTTCGATGCACATGAGGGGCGGCGGCTTCGGATGGAAAAGGGCTGCCAGAAGGGACAGAAATTTCAGCGTGCCGTCGGACATCCGGATGGCGGAGAGCATCTCTACCAGCCCGGCTTCGCGTAAATAGGCGCGTGCCAGCCCTTCGCCGACGTTTACCTTCACATCTTCGAAGCGCTCGCAAAAACGGCGGAGATAACTTCGGATGCGCTCATGGACGCCCAGAAAGTCCAGTTCATGGAGCATCAGCGCCAAATTGTCGCTACCATCCGCCAGGGCATCCTTGGATACGGAAGTCGAAATCCCGTAGCGGGCCGGCGATCCGGGTCCCGTTCGAAACTCCCGGAAAATTCGTATCTGTGCAAAGTGATTGCCCACCTCGGTGATCGGAGTGGAATCGATCGGACTTTTGAACTGCGACAGAACAGATTCGCCTGGCAGAAACTTCATGGTTTCGTCCAGCACACGCGCCAATTTCGCCTGAGCCCCATACCCCGCTTGATTGTAATGGCGAGCGAAATACGCCGGGGCCTCTTCCAGATCTATCGGCACCGTGCTTCTTGACAACGCTTCGCCAACGATCACGAATCCGCCCGCTTCGTCGGAAAACTCTACCTGATACCCGAGCGGACCAACATCTTGCTCGCGCGTGAGAATCAGTTCGCATTCGATGCTTGCGGTTGAAGGCTCCCGATCACCGAGCCAAAGCCACTGTCTGACGCCCCCTCCACGGAGGATTGCGGTCGCCAGATTCGCCGGGGCGGCCTGCAAGAGGCCAATGATTTCGATCAGGTTGCTCTTGCCGACAGCGTTGGGACCGATCAAAACATTCAACTGTCCAAGCTCGACAACGGCGTCATGGAAAGAAAGGATGTTTTTCAGGGCCAGCCGTTTGATGAGCATTCGTTTCGCCTTTAAATGTTAGCGGATTTCGCGTCGCTGGGTTCGTGCCCGGAAACCGCCCACCGTCCTCTCCCACAAGCCCTTTGTTACACTTCTCCTTAGCCTCATGAAGCTGTCGATCCTCATGCCGGTCTACAACGAGCGTACCGTAGTGGAGCGCTCGATTTCGCTGGTGCTCAACGCGCCGCTCCCGGAAAACATGGAGCGGGAGCTAATCATCGTCGACGACTGCTCCACCGATGGCACTTCCGACATCCTCCAACGCCTGGCCGCGGCCTTCCCGCAGATCCAACTCTACCGTCATGCGAAGAACTCCGGGAAAGGCGCCGCCGTCCGCACCGCCATCGACAAGGCGTCCGGTGACTTTTCGCTGATTCAGGATGCCGATCTGGAATACGACCCCTCCGAATACCCCCGCCTCTTGCGGCCGCTCTTGGACGGCCACGCCGACGCGGTCTTCGGTTCGCGCTATATGGCCGGCGAACAGACTCGCATCCTGCCGTTCTGGCATTCCATGATCAACAAGGGACTCACGCTGGTTTCCAACATGTTCTGCAACCTCAACCTCACGGACATGGAAACCTGCTACAAGGTCTTCCGCACGGACCTGCTCAAGAGCATCCCCATCCGCTCCGACCGTTTCGGTTTCGAGCCCGAAATCGTCATGAAGAGCGCCAAGCGGAAATTCCGGATCTACGAAGTGCCCATCAGCTATCACGGCCGCACCTACGAAGAAGGCAAGAAGATCGGATGGAAGGACGGGCTGAAAGCGCTCGCCGTGATTCTCAAATTCTGGCTGATCGACGACCTCTACGCGGCGCCCTACGGCCGCGGTGTCCTGAACAACCTCACCGGCACGCCCCAATATCTGAGCTGGCTGGCGCGCAAGATCCGGCCGCACGTGGGCGACGAGGTGTTGGAGGTGAGTGCGGGAATCGGGAACATCGCCGGCCGGCTGATGGGGCGGCGGGTGCTCTACGTGGCGGCCGAAAAAGANNGGTGCAGCGCATCGATCCCGAAGTTCCGCAAGACCTGGCCGGCCTGGTCAACAGCTTCGACACGGTGCTCTGTCTGAACGTGCTCGAATACCTGGACGATCCCGGTTACGCGGTGAGTCTTCTGCGCGGCACCCTGAAACCCGCCGGCGTGCTGGTGGTCCTGGTGCCGCAGTGCCCGAGTCTGTTCGGAAGCCTCGACGAGAGCCGGGGACACAAGCGCCGCTACGCTTCGCGGGACGTCCGGAAGCTGCTGGAGGCGGAAGGTTTCACGGTAGAGACGCTCTACAATTTCAACAAGGCGGGGACGCCGCCCTGGCTGGCTTACAGCCGCCTGTTCGGATCCAAGAACATCAACAAGCCGGTGCTGAAGATTTTCGATAAGACCGTCTGGCTCTGGCGCCGGCTCGACGTGTTGATGCCGTGGCCGGGACTCTCACTCATCATCGTGGCCCGTAAGCAATCGGGCGGGGAGCTTCCCGGGGATTCGCTTACCGGGCTCGAAAGCGTAGGGGAAGTCTCCACTCCCAATGTCCACTGAATTGGATGTCGCCCGCTTGCAGGCGCTGTTGGCCGGGTTCGCGGACCGGACGATCAAAGGGCTGGACGCGATGATCGTCGTCTTGGAAAGTGCGGGTTTCTAAGAGACAATAGACCTATGAACCGCGAGCAAGTCATAGCTGCGTTGCGCGCTTACGAGCCCGAACTGAAGCAGGCTGGTGTCGTGCGCCTCTCGCTGTTCGGCTCAACAGTGCGGGGTGACCGCCGCCCCGATTCCGATATCGATCTGCTGGCCGCCTTCGATGAAACCCGCCGGATATCGCTGCTCGACGTAATCCACATCGAAAACCAGATTGCGGACCTGCTCGGAGAACCGGTCGATTTGCTGGTGGAAGGAACGCTCAAGCCACATGTGAAGCAAAACGTTGCCCGCGAGGCCGTCCGTGCCTTTTAGCGGCGATCCGGCAACGTTATTGAATAGCATTCTTGACGATATCGCCAAGATCGAGGAGTTCACGCAGGGAGTGGACCGACGGATTTTTGAGGAAGACGATCGGATGGCTTACGCCGTCAAATATGCGCTGCTGCGGATCAGCGAAGCGGCTCACAGAATGGGAGACAGGGCTCCGGAGCTTTGCCCTGGCGTGGAGTGGCGCGACGTAAGGGGCCTCGGAAATCGGCTGCGTCATGCGTACGACAGCATTGATACCGGCCTCATCTGGATCATCGTCGAAAGAGACCTGGCGCCGCTCAAAACAGCCGCTCAAGCGGCGCTACAAAAGCTTCGGGAAGCGACGAACGGCGGCGAGTTACCACAATGAGCAAGACACCGATGGGCCGGGCAAGGGAGGATTCGCTTACCGGGCGTGAAAGCCTAGGGGAAGTCTCCACTCCCAATGTCCACTGAATTGGACGTCGCCCGTTTCCGGGCGCTGCTGGCCGGGTTCGCGGACCGGCGCATTCTGGTGATCGGCGACTTGATGCTCGACGAGTATATCTGGGGAAAGGTGTCGCGGATCTCCCCCGAAGCGCCGGTTCCGGTGGTCAACGTCACCGGGGAGACGTATTATCCGGGCGGCGCCGCCAACGTGGTGCGCAATCTGCGGGAGTTTACCCGCGGGGTTTCGGTGATGGGGCTCGCCGGGACGGACCCTGCTGGCCGGCGGCTGGTGGAACTGCTCGAAAACTCCGGCGTGGACACCTCCGGAGTGCAGCAGGACCCCGCTTATTCCACCACCGTGAAGACCAGGATCATCGCCCGCAACCAGCAGGTGGTGCGCGTGGACCGCGAGCGCAAAGCGCCCCTGTCCCCGGAACAGGCGGACCGCGCGGCCGCCTACCTGGATCGGACGATCGAAGGGCTGGACGCGATTATCGTCGCCGACTACGGCAAAGGCTTCCTCACCCAGCCCCTGGCGAACTACATCTGCCGCACGGCCCGCGCGCACCGCAAGATTCTGACGGTGGATCCCCATCCGCACACCTCGCTCTCCTGGCAGGGCGCGACGGCCGTCAAACCGAACCGTTCGGAAGCCTTCATCGCGGCGGGACTGCCGCTCTCCGATCCGGTGTCGCCGGTGCTCGGCGACGGGGCCTTGCTCGAGGCGGGGAAGCGGCTGATGGACCGTTGGCAATGCGAGAGTCTTCTCATTACCTTGGGGGAACAGGGCATGCTGCTGCTACAGGGCGATGCGCTGCCCTACCACACGCCCACGCATGCCCAGGATGTCTTCGATGTCTCGGGCGCCGGCGATACGGCGATTGCGGTTTTCACGTTGGGACTCTCCGTGGGCGCCTTGCCCATGGAAGCGGCTGAGCTGGCCAATCGCGCCAGCGGGATCGTAGTGGGGAAATTGGGGACGGCTACGGTGACGGTCGCCGAGATGCAGGCGAGCCTCGACGAAGTATGAGAAATCCAGAAATCCAAGGTGAGGCAGGCGGTCGCCGCCTGCCTCGCCCGCTTGCGGGCGGTTCTTGTTCGATGGGGTGCCCAGCAACATAGGGTGCGCAAGCAGTATGGTGAAGCCACGTGACCCGTTCTATGAATTCCNNACGCGGGCGGTTTTCTTCGATCGCGACGGCACCCTGATGGAAGAGGTCCACTACTGTGGAGAGCCAGCCCAAGTCAAGGTCTATCCGGGCGTGCCGGATGCGCTGCGCAAGCTGAAAGTGGCCGGCTTCTGCACGTTCGTAGTCACCAATCAGAGCGGAATCGGGCGAGGACTGATCACGGAATCGCAGTATCGCGCGGTGGAGGCGGAGTTCCTGCGGCAGATCGGGGATGGGCTGCTCGACGCGTCCTACTTCTGCCCCGACGCTCCGGGCGTTCCATCCACTAGGCGTAAACCCGAGCCCGGCATGTTACTGGAAGCCGCCGCCGGGTTCGCTATCGATCTGGCCGGGTCGTATCTGATCGGCGATAAGAGCGCCGACATCGAATGCGGCCGCCGCGCGGGTGTGTCGACCATCCTGGTCCGCACGGGCTATGGGGCGGAGCAGGTGTGCCGGCCGGATTTCACGGCCGACAGCGTGGTCCAGGCGGTCGAGATCGTGTTGGAAAGATCGGGCCTGTAAAAGAAATGAATCTCTTGGACCGTGAGCAAGTCATAGCTGTGTTGCGCGCTCACGAACCCGATGAGGGCTGCCGCCAACCTTACTTGCGGAGAATGGAGGGAAAACGGATCATCTGCCAGGAGACATTCGGTGCGCCGGCCAAGGTTAAGAAGGTAGTATTGACTTCCGGGCCGTTTTCCGATACTGTACTATTCTTAACGCTGATAACGTTATTTTTCTCACGTTCCTTTGCTCCTGTTCAGAATCTATCTCCCGATCTGCTGCCAGCGTTAGTCAGGCGCATAGGCCTTCACCTATGCGCCTGATGTAAAGGCTTTATCCACTTCAAGTTCAGGGTCAAGGGCCGGCGCCCCGATTTCCGCACAGGACGCCCGCCGTGGGAGTGTGCCTGTTCGATGCGGCCGGCATCTGCGTTCTTTGTCAAAATCAACGGCCTGTTTCTCTTGGCAGTTTCGCTCGCGTGGGCAGCCGATGTGCCTCCCCACGTTCCGGGCCGCCTGCTGGCCGCCCCTCGCCCGGGAATCGACGCCAACCTCTTGGAGTACACTCTGAAACTCCATGCGGCCGTGGTGCGAAAGCATTCGACCGCGATCGCGGCGATCGTTCTGGAGGTGCCCGAAGAGTCGAGCGAGGCCATTATGGTATCGTTGCAACGGACCGGCTTGTTCGAGTACGTGGAGCGCGACCAATACGCCCACACCGCCGCGGAGTTTCCGAATGACCCTGGATTCGCTTCCGAATGGCATCTGACTAAGATTCAAAGTCCGCAGGCCTGGAGCGTAACCACCGGCTCACCCTCGGTGATGGTGGCCGTAATCGATACGGGCGTGTATGGAACGCATCCGGATCTGGAATCCAACCTGGCGCCGGGTTGGAACTTCGTGAAGTCGAATTCCGACACATCGGACCTGCTGGGCCATGGGACCGCGGTGGCCGGAACCATCGCGGCGGCCGGCAATAACGGGATTGGCGTGGCCGGTGTGAGTTGGCAAAGCCGCATGATGCCGCTCGTGGTCGTGGATGAGAACGACCTGGCCGCTTACTCCAACATCGCGGAGGCCATCCAGTATGCCGCCGACCGGGGCGTGCGTGTGATGAACATCAGCGTCGGGGGCTCGGCCCCGTCGTCGACTCTGCAGAGTGCCGTGGATTACGCCTGGAGCAAAGGCGCCCTCATCTTTGCCTCGGCGATGAACAACGGCGCCTCCGATCCCTACTACCCGGCCGCCTGCAATCATGTGATGGCCGTCAGTGCCACTGATAGCAACGACCATCTCGCGAGTTTCTCGAATTACGGAAACTGGGTTGCGATTTCGGCTCCTGGAGACAGCATCCTGACCACCACGAACGGAGGTGGTTACGCATACTGGTTCGGCACTTCTTTCGCGTCTCCGCTCGTGGCCGGCGTGGCCGCCTTGAGTCTCTCCATCAACCCATCGTTGACCAATGCCGAACTGCTGACGATTCTCGAAACGAGCGCCGACCATGTGGGACTTCCCGGCTACGACCCTTCGTTCGGCTGGGGCCGGGTGAATGCCTTCAACGCCGTGACGGCCGCCAGGCAAGCCCTGGTTGAGAGATCCCCTGCGCGCCCCCTGCCGGTTCTGCGTCAAAGCCGCAGTTTGCGTTAATGGATGTCTTGCACGAGGCGGCCTGACGGATTATACTGTCCCAAACAACGGAACGACTTTTACCAGCACT
>PMTT01000955.1 GCA_003167275.1 Bryobacterales bacterium
GCTTCCACGCGGGTGAAGGCGTCCGAGTGGGGTTCGGCGGCGCCCGCCCGAACGCCGCGGCGGAAGATCCACTGGTCCAGATCGACCGGGTTGGCTACCTCGGCTCCGAAGTACGCCAGAAAGTCCGCGGTGGTGATGCTGCGGAAGGCGAAGTGGTCGAAGTAGGACCGCAGAAACCGGTCGAACCTCTCCCGCCCCACGGCATGTTCGATGGTCCGCAACAGCAGCGCGCCCTTCTCATACGGGACCAGCGTGCAGCCCTCGTCGGGGTCGCGGCCGTTGAGGTCGAGATGTAGCACGCGATCAGCCTCGGGCAGGCCGGCCATCTCGCGGTCGAGCTCGCGGCGACCGAGTACCGCTTCCATTTCCTCACGCGCCGGACTGTAGACCTTCTCGAGGACACGGCGCTCCACGTAAACCGTGAAGCCCTCATTCAGCCAAAAATCGCTCCACGTAGCATTGGTCACCAGGTTGCCCGACCAGGAGTGCGCCAGCTCGTGAGCCACCAGCGAGACCAGGCTCTTGTCGCCCGCCAGGATGGTCGGAGTAGTGAACGTGAGGCGCGGATTTTCCATGCCGCCGTAGGGAAAACTCGGCGGGAGCACCAGCAGGTCGTAGCGTCCCCAGCGGTAGTGACCGTACATCTCTTCGACCGCGGCAATCATGGCTTCCGTGTCGGAGAATTCGGCGGCGGCGGCCTCCACCAGGGACGGCTCGGCATAGACTCCGGAGCGGGGGCCGAGCGGCCGGAAGGCCAGGTCGCCGGCAGCCAGTGCGATCAGGTACGAAGGAATCGGCTGGTCCATCCGGAAATGGCCATCGTGCATTTCGGCGCCCATCACCGCGCGCAGGCCTTCGGGCGTGCGAATCCGGGCGGTGTAAGTCACTCGGACCGCTGGCGTATCCTGCAGTGGGATCCAGCTCCGCGCGTGAATCGCCTGCGATTGCGTGTAAAGGAATGGGTGCTGCTTGCCGGCCGTCTGGGGAGGGTCGAGCCACTGCAGTCCGGAGGCGCCCGGAGCTGTGGAGTAGTGAACGCGAACCCAATCGTGCGCAGGGTCGCCAGTGGGCGGTGCGAGCCGGATCCGGAGCGGCGCGCCCAGGACCGGATGGGCCGTGCCGAGCTCAAAACTGGCGGCATTCTCGACGGAATGAATCGCCAGATCCCGGGTATCGAGGATCAGATCGTCAGATGTAGTAATGCGATCGAAATGAAGGGTAGCGGAACCTTCCAGAATCTTAGTATCGAAGCGCACATCGAGGTCGAGATCGAGGTGGCGGACACGGGTTTGGCCGGGGCGCGATGCGGAATGGACATCCATGCTTTCCATGGTAAGATCAAACCGTCCCCTCCTCCTAGTTCCGAGACAAGGGTAATTGCACTCAAATCGACATCTCTATGCAAAAACAGGAACCGAGAAGAATCCTGGCGGCGGTTACCGATCTGTTTTTCTCCGTCAAGCTGACCGACGCGGCCAAGCGGGCGGGACTGTCGCTGGAGTTTGTGAAAGAATCGAACGAGATTCTGGAGAAAGCCAAGACTCTGCCATCGCTGATCATTTTCGACTTGAATTTTGAGGCGGTGAATCCCGTCAATCTGATCACCAGGCTCAAAGGCAACTCGGAGACCAAGGGAATCAGCCTGATCGGCTATCTCTCCCACATACAGGTCGATCTGAAGCAGCAGGCGCAGGAGGCCGGGTGCGACATGGTGCTGGCCCGGTCGGCTTTCTCGCAGAACATGCCTCAGATCTTCAAGCGCCACTCGGGGTAACGTGGAGCATGCACTAGTGCTTGCCAAGCCGGGACTCGTCCCGGTGCGTGGCGGAGTGCCAATGCACCGGGCAGGTAGTCCCAATCCGCCCCCGGTCACTTGATATTGATAGTCACAACATTTGGAGTTACTCCATCCACCGTCAACACAACCGACACTTCCTCCGCGCCCGCGAGGCTCGCCGGAACAACAGATTCACCTGCTCGAGACCCTCGAACTGAGACTGCGATCCCGCATACGCGACTCCGCCTCCCTAAACTTCTGCGACGCTCATCTTCAGCAGACCGCGCCTGAATGCGCGTAGGCTCGGGGAAGCGTTGCGGTCCAGACTAAGGTGGCGGCCAATCTGAGCTGCCCATTTGCACTTCTCCTCTCCAATCCTCGGCCACCCTTGCCCTTTTAGAGCGTGCGCCGCACCTGGGAACACCGCGTTCGCCAAGGTCTCCCACGTGCCGCATATCGAGTCCTGGAGATAGGAATCGAGAATGTTCGTCTTAGCCCTGGGGAATTCCCTGAGAATTGCTCTTCTGTCACCGAGCAGCCAAGCTTCCATCTCCTCGATCGCGAATCGAAACAGTACGCGAGGCTTTGGGTGGCACCGCTTCAGCACTTGGAGCAACTCCTGTTTGAAGACGACGCAGTCCCGGTCGTCGAGGTCGACAACCACTACGACCGCGGAATCCGACCCTTGGAGGCTTCTTCCGTAGCCTGCCAACACCTTAGGTAGACGATCCAAGAGAATGCGTTTCGAGGGGTCCGTCTTGCCCCGGAGATCCTTTGGGACTCGGCCGATTCCCTTATAAGGGTGAGTCTTCCACGTATGCGGGTTCCCATGCTCACCGAGGATCTTCGGCAGCAGGGATTTCAGAAGAATTTCACCAGATGCGTCTTCGACCAGGATCTCGAAGTGCATCAGGCTGTCCTCGAGTCCAGATAGTCGCTGTACCACAAGCTTCCGAGTTGCAGGCCCTCCTCAACCATGCTTCTTACCGTTGAATCTGCGCTTGCCTGGCGAATCGTCGAAAAGCCGTCTTCGCCTTTCTCTAAGAGCCAGGTCTCCTCCGGCAATAGGGCGTCTACAAAGTACGGCTGGTGAGTGGTTACGAAGATCTGGGGGGCGTTTTTCTTACCCGTCGCGTGCGCCCGAAACTCAGAAGCTAGGGTTTCCAGCAATTTGTGGTAGAGGCCATTCTCCGGCTCTTCAATGCAAATAAAGGGCGCGGGTTCGGGATCCTCCAGCAGCAACATGTAGGCGAACATCTTCAAGGTGCCGTCGGACATCTGCTGGGCGAAAAAGGGATCCTGGAACCCCCGGTCATTAAATCGCAGGAGCAGTCTCCCGTCGTCTGTTTTCTTCGTGTCGATCTTCTCGACACCTGGAATCTTGGATGCGATCTGGTTCAGTATCGATTGAAACCGGTTCTTGTGCTCACGCTCCATGAACTGGACTACATTACCGAGATTGTCCCCGTGCATGTTCAGATGCTTCTGGGGACCGGCCATTGGCAGGCTTCGTGCGGCGTCAGGTGTGAAGTAACTGAGATACCAGCTCTCGAGGAACTTCCTGAATTTCGCAATGCGCGGATAAGCCTTAAGTGTGCCTAATGTGGCAATGCCGAGCTTTCGCCGGTCGGTCAATTCGACTGGAACTTGGCCCGACTCCTCACCTTCGAAGCTCTCCTCCCCAGCCCATGCCTGGCCTTCCCCACTCTTCAGCAACAGAAACGAGAGTGGCCTCCCCAATTTTTGTCCTTTTCGCCGCTGGCGCAAGCGCTCCTCGGCAACAAACGGGCGGCCCGACTTGTCACGGCTAATTGAGAGCTCGTAGGTGATTGGCCGGTCGCCCGGGCTCTCACGGTAGTAGATGTCAAAATGAATCGGTCCACTCCCGCCGGATGAGACCAGCCGATCGAGGCCGCCCCGCTGCTTAAGATCGCAGGCTTCCTCTACACCGACAGCCAAACAGTCTGACAGGAACCCGAACGCATCGAACAATGTGCTCTTGCCAACTCCGTTCTTGCCGATGACCGCAACCAGGGGGGTAAGTGCAGGTATTTTCTGCTGATTCCACAGTCTGCCTATCGTGATATCTTTCAAGGCGCGGTAGTTTTGGACGCGAAAGCCCTCAATCAGAGCCATGGATTATACCTTTGTGCCAACACAAACATCTGAACCTCCCAGGATAACGTTGGGAAGGCCCTCTTGGCCTGTGGGGGTTCGTGCTTTTCTAGATAGCGGCCTCGCCGAGGAGTTCCCGCGCATCTTCATCAATCGCTGGGGTGGACGCATCAGAAGATCAGTTTCAACCCGAATTGAATCTGGCGCGACGTGGTGGCGGTGGCCGTGATCAGCCCCGCCGTGGAGCTGATGGCGCCATTCGAGAAGAGAATCGCATTCGGTGTGCCGAAATTCGCCCTGTTGAACAAATTGAAGAATTCCGCCCGGAACTGAACATTCGCCTTCTCCGACACGGCGGTGTTCTTGAACAGGGACACATCCACGTCGCCCAAACCCGGACCGTTCAGCGTTCCCCGACCCAGATTCCCGTAGGTGCCCACGGCCGGCAGAACGAACGCATTCGGATTGAGCCATTGATTCGGCGTCTGCAACAGCACCGGTCCCGTAAACGACGCATTCACCGAAGGCCGGTCGGGATTGCGAGTGTCGCCGTCGCCGGAACGGTTCGAGCCGATCTGCGGCGTGAACGGAAAACCGCCCAGCACGGTGGCAATCGCATTCAACTGCCACCCATTGGTCAACTTGTGCAGACCGGGGGACCCGCCTTTGGCGCCAGGCAGTTCATAGGTGGTGGAAAAGCTCGCCTGATTGGTGATGTTTTGGGCGGAGGGTCCCCAGTCCTCGCGCAGGTTGTTCCGGTTCAACACCATCTGCGCCTGGTTGTTGGCTTGCGCCCCCGTAAGGCCCGAATTGATGTCCAGATTCTTGGCAAACGTATAGTTGGCGCGAAATTGCAGACCGTGACTGAGGCGTCGGGTGGCGTCCACCTGCAGGGCGTTGTAACTGGTGTTGCCTTCCGTATACCAGAAGAATGCGCCCGAGAGGTACGGGTTCGGCCGGGCTCCTACCGGAATGTACTGCACACCCTGGGCCACACTACCCCTGGCGGTGCCGCTGCCGCCCGACGTGCAACCCGCCGCGTTGGAACAAACCTGCGCCGGAATGCTATTGGGATCGACGCTGAGGAGTCCGTGATCGCCGAATGACCCGACATAGGCGACGCGCAGAACCATGTTCCGGCTGAGCTCTTGTTCCACCGTCAGATTCCACTCCTGCACCGTGGGCGTCTTTGCATCCGGTTGGATTCCCTGCGGCGCGTAGATGGTGCAGGGCTGCGGAACGGTGGGACTGCACGAGGGCGCAGGCGGCACGCCAGGAATGATTGGCAGGATCGAAGGTAAGGAGACTGCGGCATACGAAACCGAGCCGTTATAAGGAGGAATCGAGTTCAGCAGAAAGGAGAGATCGTCGATCAGGGAGAAGTAGGTCCCGAATCCGGCGCGGACCGCCGTCTTCCCGTTACGGAACGGGTCCCATGCCAGGGAGACTCGGGGCCCAAGCAGCCGCTTGGCGTTGTTCTGAGTGAACACCGACCCGGACACCACCGGATTGGTCACCAGCACCCCCTGGCTGGTGATGTAGTTGGCAGCCCTTCCCGATTCCTCATTCCAACCCGTAGTAAATTCGTGGCGAAGGCCCACCTGGAGCGTGAGATTCGGCCGTATGCGTATGGCGTCTTCGACGAACCACGCTCCAAACAGACTCCTCCAGCCCAGTTCATTGGGAGCGGGCACCACCTGAAACGTCGTCAAGGTGCTTTGCAGAAACGTCTGCAAGCTGGCGAAGCTGGCCTGCCCGAGTTGGCGGGAAGCGGTGTCTTCGTTGTCGCGGAGCCGTTGAAACCAGACCCCCGCACTGATCTGATGCTTTCCCTTGCTGAACTGGAAAGTATCCGTATAGGTAAACAGGTTCCGCCGATTCCAGACGTTGGCCGCATTGTTCGGCCCAGCCGAGGTGATGGCCGCCGCTCCCGTGGTAGTCACGCCGCCTCCGATGACAATGCCTCCCGGTCCGCCGCCAGTTACAAAGGAGTCGGCTGCGGGGAAGTCGGTCAGGGCGAACGATTGATAATTGAAGGCAGCTCGGGAAAAGCCCACCCGCAAAGTGTTTAGCGCATGCGGGGACACAATGTGGGTTTCCTCCGCACTGGCCACCTGGCTCCGCAGCGTGGAATAGGACCCGAACAGCGGATCGGCCAACGGTGTCAGGTTATTGCCGTCGTCGATCGTATAGGCTCCCGAAAAAGTGTCCCGATCGCTGAGGGAATAGTCGGTCCGCACGGTGCCGAAGTCCTCGCGGATGGACTGCCTGGGATTGTTGTACGATAGGGCGGTGCCGCTCGGCAGCCCGTTTACCAGCAACTCCGCGCCGTTAGGCTGGGGCCAGAACGACATGTACTTCAACATCGCCTGGTTCAGATTGGCAACCTGCGTCGGGACGCCCGAGGCATTCGGCAGGAGGCCCAGTCTCGCGGGCTGGTCGGGCACCACGCTCACGCTGCTGACGGCCAACGCCTGGCGGAATCCTTCATAGTTGCCGAATACGAAGAGGCGATCCTTCTTAATGGGCCCGCCCAAGGCGGCGCCGAACTGGTTTCTCCGAAACGGCGGCGCGGATCCCTGATCGTAGAAGTTCCGCGCATCCAGGTCGCTGTTGCGCAGGAATTCGAAGAGCGATCCGTGCAGGGCATTCGTCCCGGACTGGGTGACCACGCTGACTTGTGCGCCCGGGCGCTTCCCGTACTCGGCGCCATAGGCGCTGGTGAGCACGTTGAATTCCCGGACGGCCTCGATCCCCAGCAATTGCCCGCTGACGCCGCCAGGGGAGATGGCGAGTTGGCTCGATCCGGTGTCTTCGATACCGTTCAGCAGGAACAGGTTCTCATAGGTCCGCCGTCCCGCGACGGCGAAAGTGTTGCCGTTGCTGGTACTGGTCCCGGCGCTTTTCATCGCGCTGTAGTTGACGGCGCCCGGATTGAGGGTCAGCAGGTTGTCGAAACTGCGCCCGTTGAGCGGCAGGTCCTTGACTTGGCGTTGCCCCACCACACCGGAAACCGGGGCGGTGGTGGCATTAACCACCGGAGCCTCCTCCGAAACGGTGACCTGTTGGACAAACTCTCCGACTTTGAGCCGCAGGCTGACCTTGACTTCCTGCCCAACCGAGAGGCTGATGCCCGTGCGGACGGCGGGCTGAAAGCCGGCCTTTTCAGCCTTCACTTCCTGCGGTCCAAGCGGCAGCGAGAGGACGGTGAAGCTTCCCGAATCGTCAGTCGTGGCCACACGGGTGGCCCCCGTCTCCACACTCTTCACCGTGACGGTGGCGCCCGAAATACCGGCGTTGGAGGCGTCCTCCACCCTGCCGGAAATCGAGGCGGTGATCTGGGACTGGGCGGGTATAGCATGGAGTGCGAGGATCAGGACCGTAAAGCCGAGCCTTCGGCCCAAGATTGTGGATTCGGCGGACGTGGCGCGCATGCCCCTGAGGACCTCCCTGTTTCGCGATGTCTTTTAGTCTATACCGAATGTGACGGCTGCACAGGGCGGCTGCTGCTAAAGGGGTGCTAACCGTTTTGGGGATCCCCTCACCGTCAACCGCTCCCTGAAAGGGTCGCGGCTCGGTAACCCACGTTGAATCAGCAACGCCGCAACCGAGCCGCGACCGTGAGGGAGCGGTGTTGACTGGTGAGGAGTTCCCCAAAACGCTTACCTACCCTGGTGCTAAAGTAAACGCCAACTCCCGCCGATAGTCCTCTTATATGCGCCGGCTGCTTGTCGTCCTGCTTCTCCTGCTATCGCAATTCCAGATCCGAGGGCTTTACGCGTTTCGCAGCCCCTCCGAATTTGAAGGGCAGCGGCTCGTAGGCTCCCACCAGTTCGACGCTGGACCTCCCTTCGATCCGCCCTTCGATTCCAATCGCCCAGTAGCAGGCGTTCACCAGCAGCCGCCTTAAACCCTCGTTCATCAGGTCCTGCGCCGAACCCATCGTCGTGGCGAAAATGCGGGCGGGCTTACCCTGTACGCCGGTATACATCCTAGTCCAGGCGACTGGCATCATCGGATCGTTTTGCTTCCCCACAACCGGTTTGTCCGAGGGGTTCATGCCTTCCAATACTTCGCCGAGCACCAGTGCGTCGACCCCGTCCGGCAGCGGAAGCCGGACCTTGTATACATCCGTAGGGACCCAGATGGCGCCGTCTGCAATGCCGCGCAGAATCGGATGCCGCGCGTGACCTTTCGCCACAATCCCGCGGGTGCTCTGCACGCCATGCCGCCCGTGATGGTCGATCCACGTCTCGCCCAGCACCTGGCGCCCGAAGCCGCCGTCCCATTCCTTGCTGTTCCAACTGTAGCGCTGGTACGTCGGGCTGGATTTCAAATCGAACGCGTGGGTGGCCGTGCGCATCGCGACAATCGGCCGTCCCGAATCCACGTAATCGACGATATGCTTCATCTGCGTGTCGGGCAGATTGCGGAATCTCGTGAACAGGATCATCAGGTCCGCCGAATCCAATGCCTCAAGGCCCGGGATGTTATCGGTCCGGTTGGGATCGATTGTGCCGTCCTTCGGGTCGATCGCGAACAGCACGGTGCAATCGAAACCGTGCCGTTCGGAGAGGATCCGCGCGAGCTGCGGGAGGGCCTGCTCGGAGCGGTATTCTTCATCGCCGCTCACCAGAACGATGCGCTTGCCTTTGCCCGGCCCGTTCTTGCCCTGGATCACCAGGCGGTCGGAAGCTGCCGCCGTGGCACACGCCAGCACCGCCGCCAGGAGCGGAATGTTTCTCCGGATGCTCATCTCACGCCCATGGTACAACGCGCCCAGCCACCCTGACACTTATGGGTACACGGTCAGTACTCGCGGGTCTTCTTGATGCCGGGCTCCGGGACCGGATACCGGCCGTTGGGGCCGGCGCGCAGCGGGGAGGGGCCATCCAGCGTCAGCTTATCGACGCCCGGCGCGAACTCGTGATCGTGATTCATCATCTGGTCGAACGTGACTAGTTGACCCGTGTGCGCGGCGAAGCGTCCCATCGACGCCACCAGGCTGGCTTCCGCTCCGCGCTTGACCTCGTTGTACGGCTTGTCGTCACGGATGGCGGCGATCAGGTCGTCCCACTCCCAGTCGTAGGGCGAGCGCTCCGGTTGCGGATACGCCCACACCAGGTTCTCCGGCGCCGGTTCCTTCTGCCCAGGTTGCCAACGCGGGATCTTCTGGCCCGCGTAAATGCGCGTGTGTCCGGGCGTGTGGGAGTCGGTGGAAACTACCGCCGATCCCTTCGACCCGTGAAGGTAGCTGGCGAACTCGTTGTGCACACCCGGCATGTTGCGGCCATCGAAGAACAGCCGCGTTCCGTCGGGATACGTATACTGCACCGAATAGACGTCGAAATTCTGGTCCACGGAATCGCCGCGGTAGTGACGGCCACCCACCGCCATCGCCTCCACCGGCCAGGCGCCTTTCATCCATGAGAGCTCGTCGATCTGGTGGATGTAGTAGTCGCTGAAAACGCCGCCGCTGGCCCACAGAAAGGAGTGGAACAGGCGGATCTGGTGCATCAGTTCCGTGATGCCCTCGGGCTTGACGGGCGCCGTGCCTCCGCCCGACCCCATGCGGTAGCCGCGCATCGCCACGATGTCGCCGATCTGCCCGTCGCGGACGCGCTTGAGCAGTTCCTGCCGTGCCCGGCAGTGCCGCACCATCAGCCCGACACCGACCTTCAGGTTCTTGCGCCCCGCCTCTTCACCGAGCGCGATCATGCGCCGCGTGGTCGGCCCATCGACGGTGACAGGCTTCTCCATAAAGACGTTCAGGCCCTTGTCGATCGCGTAGCGGAAATGCACCCATCGGAACGCCGGAGGCGTCGCGAGAATGACCACATCGCCCGCCTTCAGAGTGTCCATGGCCTGGCGATAGCCGTCGAAGCCGATGAACTGCCGCTCCTGGGGCACGTCCATCTGCGAGGCGAAGCGGCCCCGCAGGCGGCCGTGGCTGTCGCTGAGCTTCTGCGGAAAAACGTCCGCCATCGCGACCAGCTTGATGGGTCCGTTCTTGATTCCGAGCGCGTTCTCCACCGCGCCCGTGCCGCGTCCGCCCGCTCCGACGAGCGCGAGTTGAATCGTATTGTTCTCCGCCGCATGCACATGCGGGAGAGTCATCCCGGCCAGGGCTGAAACCCCGGCAACGCGGCCGCTATCCTTTAGGAAAGTGCGGCGCGACGTGGCGTCCTTCGTTTCACTCATCGCAGTATTGCCTCGCAGATTACTCTACTCCATTTCAGACCGCACGTGGCCAGGCATTCTTGCCAGTGTTGGTTTTCTTGCCCTGGAAACCAACACAAACCCTGTGGCCCCGCAGTCGTGGCGCGGACACTCATGTCTGCCGCGTCGAGATTCGTCTCGACGCTTTTCGGAAGTGCCGCATCCGCCGCGCGGGAGGTCTTCCACGCTACCATCAGTCTTCTCTCCGACTTAGGTGCACCGTCGCACACAAAGTTATTCCGCTATCTTGGTTCGCATTTTTGACTTGACGTTTTCCGTGAGTCTGATATGATAGTTCCATGGACACCACAACCAAGCGACTCTCGGGCCTGCTCAGTTGTCCCCGCCTGTCCTATTTGTCATCCCAATTGTATTGGTAATTTCTCTTCGGAGAGCATGGGCAGTAGGCCGCCCGACCTGTTTGCTAAACAGGCGTTCCCTCCGTGGATACAAGCGTTCGAGTCGCTTGCTCTCCGCCATGAT
>PMTT01000076.1 GCA_003167275.1 Bryobacterales bacterium
AACGCGCACCCCACAATTGTCGATGCCGCCGACACGGTCACCGAGATGCGGCAGGTTAAGCACGCCTATGAAAAAGGCGTGATGGCGCAGAGGGGAATTGAGTACTGATTGGGTAATTGTGCAATCGGGTAATTTGGTAATTGAGTGATTGAAGACTTCCGGGGGCTGAGACATAGCTCTTCAATTACAAAATTACCCATTTACACAATTCTTATGGCTTGGTTTAAACGCGAATCCGGGGAACTGGACACTTCGGGCGAGAAAAAAGTCCGCACCGAAGGGTTGTGGGTGAAGTGTGAGAGCTGCCGCCAGATTATCTGGAAGAAGGATCTGGAGGATAACATGAACGTCTGTCCGAAGTGCGACAAGCACTTTCGGATCGACGCCCGCACCCGGCTGGCCCAGTTGCTCGACGACAACCAGTACGAGACTTTCGACGGGAACATTTCATCGACCGACCCGCTGAAGTTCGTGGACCTGATGCCCTACTCGTCGCGCCTGAAGCAGGCGCAAAAAGATACCGGGCTGAAAGACGCCATCATCAACTCGCAGGGAAAGTTGCTGGGGCGGCCCGTGGTGGCCAGCGTAATGGAGTATGCCTTCATCGGGGGCAGCATGGGAGCGGTGGTGGGGGAGGCCATTACGCGGGCAGTCGAGCGCGCGGCTGATACTCGCATGCCGTTGATTATTGTCTCCGCCTCCGGGGGCGCTCGAATGATGGAGGGCGTGATCAGCCTGATGCAGCTGGCCAAGATTTCCGCGGCACTCGCGCGCCTGGACGAGGCCAAAGTTCCATTCATTTCGCTCCTGACCGATCCCACGACCGGCGGAGTGACGGCGTCGTTTGCCATGCTGGGCGATTTGAACATCGCCGAACCCGGCGCCCTGATCGGCTTCGCCGGCCCGCGCGTCATCGAGCAGACCATCCGCCAGAAACTCCCCGAGGGCTTCCAGCGGAGCGAGTTCCTGCTGAAGCACGGCATGCTGGACGCCGTGGTCCCGCGCCTGGAAATGAAAGCCTACATCTCCACCGCGCTGAAGTTCTTCGTGGATTAGGTGGGGTATGCTTTAGCTTGCCCATCAAATAAGAAGAAGGCACGCTGAATACTAAAGATGACGGCAAGCTAAAGCATGCCCCACGGGCTCCATTGTGAACTACCCCGATTCCGTCCACTTCCTCTACGCTCTCGGCAACGAAATTAAGACCGCCAAGTTCGGGCTGGACCGCATTCGCGCCGTCCTGGATCGATTGGGACGACCCCAGGACAAGCTCCGCATTGTGCATGTCGCCGGCACCAATGGCAAGGGTTCCACCTGCGCCATGATCGAATCGGCGCTGCGGACGGCGCCGGCCACCGGGGGCGCTACGCACGGCCGGCGCACCGGCCTGTTCACGTCGCCGCACCTCGCCGAGCCCACCGAGCGCATCCGCATCGACGGCGAACCGCTCCCCGCGGCACAGTTCAGCGAGGCGTTCAACCGGGTCCACGCTGCAGTCGAAGAGCTGCTGTCAGAAGGCGCCATCGATTTCCATACGACCTATTTCGAGACCGTCACCGCCATGGCATTGCTGGTGTTCGCCGAGGAGCGCACGGAGATCGTGGTGCTGGAAGTCGGCCTGGGAGGCCGGCTCGACGCCACCAATGTGGTCGACCCCGAGCTTTGCGTCATTACCCCCGTGGATTTCGATCACGAAGCCTTTCTTGGTAGAAGCCTGGAGTCCATCGCCACGGAGAAGGCCGGGATTCTGAAGGCCGGAGTCGCCGCCGTCTTCTCCCGCCAGCGTCCCGAAGTGGAACGGGTGCTCGACCTGCGCGCCGCCGAGCTTTCCATTCCCGTCGCCCGAACCGCCGGCTGGACGATCACCGACCTGGAACTGGACGCCCGCGGCAGCCGCTTCCGGCTCTTGGGCGAGCGCGATCTCGAGATCGCCTGTCCGCTTGCCGGCGAGCACCAGGTGGAGAATGCGGCCACCGCCGCAGTAGCCCTGACACGGCTAGGGGTATCCGATTCGGCGATCGAGGCCGGCATCGCGCAAACCCGTTGGCCCGGCCGTATGGAGCGCATTTCGGAGCACCCCGAGATCATCCTCGATGGCGCACACAATCCCGCCGGCGCTCGCGCCCTGGCAGCCTATATCGACCGCTTCTACTCCCACCGCCGGGTGCGTCTGATTTATGGTGCGATGCGTGACAAGGCGATTGCCGAGATCAGCGGCATCCTCTTCCCGCGGGCGTCCCAGGTGATCGTCACGGCCCCCCGACAGGCTCGCGCCCTATCGCCCGAGGCCATGCGTGAGATTGCCGACCATCCAGACCTGCGCATCGCCCCCACCTTGGAAGAGGCACTGGCACTTGTCCGGGACGCCCCGGACGACGACGTAATCTTCATCACCGGCTCGCTATTCCTGGTCGCCGAAGCGCGAGCGTTGCTGACCCCCTTGCGATGATTGGGGCAAGCGCCGGGAAGCACCTGGACGCCGCCGGCGCGGCAGGCAGCCCCAAGAGCGTCATCGGCGAAATAAGCATCGACCTGAGGCAATCGGGAGTATACTATTATGGACACGCCAGCGAAAATGGGAATTTCAGTTCGAAAAGGTCGATTTTGCGTTGCTGCAAGTTCGAAAAACACCCGGAATTTGCTTCCCTTGGGGCAGCAAACCGGAGGCTAAGGAGTGCCGTCGATGAAGTTCGGTCCACTTTTCCTTTACGTGACGTTTAGTGTTTGTCTGCAAGCGGCCCAATTGCCCGTAGCCCTGGGCTCGGCTGGAACTTTCACTGTGTTAGCCGCCTCCACTGTGACTAACACCGGCCCTACCGTCGTAACTGGCAACGTGGGGTTGAGTCCGGGCGTGCTCAGCTCTGTAACCGGATTTCCGCCGGGAATTGTCGTGGGAGGGGCAATCCACGCGGCCGACACTGACGGTTCCGCCGCCTTGGCCCAACTCGACCTTACTGCTGCATTTAACGACGCAGCAGGACGAACGACTCCTACCATCGTAGCCGGCGACCTGGGCGGACTAACCCTGCCGCCTGGCCTGTACAAATCCACATCTACGCTGAGCATAACCGGCGTTCTCACGCTCGACGGCCAAGGCAATGTGAATAGCGTCTTTATCTTTCAGATTGCGAGTGGACTCACTACGGTCAGCGGCAGTCAAGTGGTCCTCATTGGCGGCGCACAAGCCGCCAACATCTTTTGGCAGGTCGGTAGTTCAGCGACTCTCGGAACGAATTCTATCTTCAACGGAACCATCATGGCCCAGGCATCCGTCACGCTTGCGACCGGCGCTGCGCTGAATGGCAGGGCTTTGGCACGGACAGCAGCGGTCACATTGGATACCAACGCGGCCGTTAACCCCGGACCGTCGACGAGTGGCGCGTTCAACGGCTTTGTTCAGGTTTGCAAAGTCGCCGGCGCCGGTATCGCCGTGGGCACGAACTTCTCCTTCAAAGTTGCTGGAACACCGGTACCCGTTCCTGCCGGTGCTGCGCCAGGCGGCTCTTGCGGAACGCCCGTTACGGTCCC
>PMTT01000411.1 GCA_003167275.1 Bryobacterales bacterium
GAGTGGGCGATGGCCTGGACGATTCGGGACGGAAGAGTCGTCCACTTCCAGGAATACGCCGACTGACCCAAGCCGCCGCATAGGACAAACAGCCGCCTGCCCGCCAAGCTCCAAGCCGCGATTTCCGGAACTGTAGTTCCCAAAGATTTGTTGCAAGCAAATAACTTAANNGTCCGCCGCGCCATCCGCCGCTGCAAGAACCCAATCACGCCCCGGCTAATCCGCGCCCTCAGCCGATCCCAGGCGTTCGGATTGCTGATGATGTCCGCCCGATAAAAGGACGGGCACAGCACCGCCACGTGCGCCACTTCGCCGCAGAGACCGCAGCCCACGCAACTGTCGAGCACGGTCGCCACAGGGTCCAGGCGCAAGGGATCGGGATTCGCCTGGACGGTCAGCGACGGGCAACCCGAGAGCCGTATGCATGAGTGGTCGCCCGTGCAAGTGTCAGCGTCCACCCCGAACCTCTCGCGCACGACGCGCCGCCCTTCGCCGGCCGCCTTGCGAGCCAGCGGTTCCACCCGGCGCTGCCGGTTCAACATGCATTCGCTTTGCGCCACCACTACCTTGGGACCTTTCTCCTTCGTGGTCAGCGCCTCGCGAATCGCGTCGCGCATTGCCGCCACGTCGTACGTGCGAGTCATCGTGCGCACCCATTTCACGCCCACGCCGCGCACGGCGTCCGCGATCGAGAGCCGCGTGGTGCGGATCGGATTCTCTCCATGCGAGGACGGGATGTCCTGCCCGCCCGTGGCCGCCGTGTAGCTGTTGTCCACCACCACCAGCAGGCTGTCCGTCTGGTTGAATACGGCGTTCCCCACCCCGCTGGTCAGTCCGTTGTGCCAGAACCCGCCATCCCCCATGATGCTGATGGTGCGCTGGCTGGTCTCCTTGGTGTTGAACGCCGCGGCCCCGGCCCACCCGAGCCCATATCCCATCGTGGTCGCGCCAATATTGAAAGGCGGCAGGATGGAGAACAGGTGGCACCCGATGTCGCAACTGATGTGGTGCGACCCCAGTTCCCGCTCCACCAGCTTCATGGCGGTGAAGATCGGCCGCTCCGGACATCCCGTGCAGAAAGAGGGCGGGCGAGCATGGACCTGCTGCTCAAGCGCCTGCATCGCGACCGGCTTGGCTGCCGCCGGGCGCACCACCGCCGGAAGCCGCTGGCGATCGATCAGCCGCGAGGCATACAGTTCGACAAACCTGAGAATGCCCTGGATCACCACCGCCGCTGTGTACTCGCCGGCCATTGGCAGCAGATCCTTGCCGTGCACCCTGGCGCCCAGGCCGGCCTTGCGCAGGATGCTGTGGAGGTTCTGCTCGATGAAGTCGGGCTGCCCCTCCTCGATCAGCAGCACCGCGCGCTTGGAGGCGCAGAAGCGCTCGATCTCCTCCTCCACCAGCGGGTAGGTAACGTTCAGGACGTAGAGCGGAACCTTGGTGTTTCCGAAGGCGTCGGAGAGTCCCAAAAGCTCCAGGCCGCGGACGGTCGTGTTGTACATCCCGCCCTGCAGGATGATGCCGAAATCCTGCGCGTCCGCCGAGAAGAGTTCGTTCAGTCCGTGCAGCCGGATGAACGCCTGCGCGGCGGGCCAGCGCTTGTCGATCTTCTCCCGCTCGTGCAGATAGCTGGAAGGCGGCAGCACGATGCGGCTGACATCGCGCACTGGGTGCTCCATGGCGTCCTTGAGGGTGAACGGCGGGCGCACATTATTCCGGGCGGTGAAACGGCCGTGGACGTGGCAGGCGCGGATTCGCAATTCCAGCATCACCGGGGTGTTGCTGGCTTCCGAGAGGGCGAACCCATGCTCGACGGCGCGCACAATGGAGGGCAGGTTGGGCCGCGGATCGAGGAGCCACATCTGCGACTTCATGGCGAAGGCATGCGACCGCTCCTGCATGATGCTGGAGCCTTCGCCGTAATCCTCGCCGACAATGATCAGGGCGCCGCCGGTGACGCCGCCCGAGGCGAGATTGGCCAGCGCGTCGGAGGCAACGTTGGTGCCGACGGTCGACTTGAAGGTGACCGCGCCGCGCAGGGGGTAATGGACGGAAGCCGCGAGTGTGGCTGCGGCGGTGGCTTCCGACGCGCTGTGTTCGAAGTGGACGCCTAGTTCCTCGAGAATATCGTTAGCGTCGGTGAGCACGTCCATCAGGTGCGAGATGGGCGCGCCCTGGTAGCCGGCCACGTACGATACACCGGACTGGAGGAGCGCCTTGGTGACCGCGAGGATCCCCTCGCCATGGAATTCCTCGCCCTCCCCGAGCCGGAGCTTCTGAACTTCGCGTTTGAAGGAGCGTTCCGCCACGTTCCCTACTTTATACCTGTTTCTCCGTGGCGTGCGCACTCGTGCCTGCCGCGTCCCCACTCATGGGGACGCTTGGCGCTTTCGGTCATAATTGAGTTGCTGGCTACACCTCATTTTCCCGGCTGTGGATTCGGCGGAGCGGGGAGGCTGGGGCATGTCTTTCGATAAAGCTCGTGGCCCAGGTATTGTTTCCATTGTCCGGGAGTGAGATTGCTTGTCAAGCGGGAGCAGACCTCTTGAATGAGGTCTTCCGCGTTGAGTAAATTTTGGTCAAGCCAGAGCCCTCTTGCGCCGACCTCATCCTGACCGGCGGCGCGGGCGAAACCGATCAAGTAAAGGGATGGAGCAATCGTATCGCTAAGACTATAGAGATGTCGGGAATCACGGCTAAATGCCACGTCTACAACCCGGCCCTGGTAAGTAAAGCGGAACCTTTCTTCGCCAGTAGCAACTTCGAAAACCCGTGCCGTCTTGTCGGCGCCGGCTGTGGCGATCCAGCGGCCATTTGGACTGAAAGCGACGGCCTGGACTGTGCCCCGGTGAGCCACGCTCAGGATCTCCTTGCCCGTAGCTGCTTCCAACACCGAGACAGTGTTATTAGAATAATTTCCGCGAGCGACTAATCGGTTATCTGGGCTGAACGATAACCTAGTCGCCGGGTTGTAACTGCGACCTTCCGAGTGCTCGGAGATCACCCTTCCGGTCGCGGCCTCAACAACGAAGGGTCCGTTCGCTACCCAGCGACCGTTGGGACTAAATGCAAGCACCAAGAGTGAGCGATTCACGTTTGGATTATATGGATAAAGAGCATCTGAGATCTTCCGCCCTGTTTCAGATTCGAATATTTGCGCATTCCCTTTTTCACCGATGGTCGCGACCCGGCGGCCATCGGGGCTGAACGCAAATGCCGTCCCTTCGTTGGCCAGCACCGACACTTCTTTGTCTGTGGCAACCTCGTAGATCCCGGTTCTGCGCTTATCCCGTGCCGCAAATAGTCGTCCATCCGGGCTAATTGGCCATGCTTGCCGTTCCCGCTGCCCGAAGCGCATGAATTCTTTACCTGTAGAGATATCGAAGATTCGCGTGAATCCGTCACGGCTGATGGTGGCAAGCAAGCGAGCATTAACAATGAATGCAGTGCCTACAACGGCTCTGTCCTCATCCAGAGGTGCTATCTCTTTCTCTTTGGCAACCACCTCGAAGACCCGCGCCGTCGTGTGATTAGGCTGTCCGCTACCGGTGGCCAAAAGACGACCGTCGGGGCTGAACGCGACCTTCATGACAGGACCTGGATGAGGAAGAACTGATATCTCCCTCCCAGTGGCCGCCTCAAATATTCGTGATGTGTGGTCGGCGCTGGCAGTTGCGACCCAGCGACCATTGGGACTGAACACTACAGCCGTGACAAAGTCGTCATGGCGTAGGTGTGAGATTTCCTTTCCGGTATTCGCGTCAATGACGCGAGCCATGCTACCGGCGTCGGCAATCCACCTGCCGTCAGGACTGAAGGCTATCGCGTCCTCTTGATATTCATGATAGTTTAGCGAGTTTTGCGAGATTTCATTACCGGTTGCGGCCTCAAGAACTACTATCATCCTCGAGTCAGCCGCCGCGATCCGGCGCCCATCTGGGCTGAACTTTACGCGCACAACGGGGGTCTGGAACCTCCGGCGCGAGATCTCCTTCCCGGTTGCAGCTTCGAGAACGCGCGCCGTCAAGGCGCTGCTTGTGGCGATCCAGCGGCCATCAGGGCTGAAGGCTACAGTTGAGACTCCACTTTGGTGCACGATGCGCGAAACCTGATTTCCGGTAGCGGCCTCAAAGACTCGCGTGGTCTTATCTAAACTCGCAGTGGCGACCCAGCGACCGTCAGGACTGAAGGCAACGGATACAACAGCGCCCTCGTGCGCCAGGCGTGAAATCTCTTTTCCTGTGGAGGCTTCAAAGACCCGCGCGGTCTCGTCCAAGCTTCCGGTAGCAATCCAATGGTCGTTCGGGCTAAATGCCAAGGTCAAGACCTGGCCGCCGCGAGCCAGCCGCGAGATTTCTCTTCCAGTAATCGCCTCGAAGATCCGTACCGTTTTGTCATCGCTGGCAGCGGCAATCCATTGGCCTCCATGACTAAACTGCAAGTCAGACGCCCCTGAGTGGTCGAGCGAATAAACTTGTTTGGGAGTAACGCCCAGTAATCGATTCAACACCTGATTGCTCAGGAGTGAAGGCTGGCGCGCCATCGACTCGATGCTCAGAAGCGCACTGACAGAGTTATTGACGGGACTTTCTTGAGCGAGTTGCGAAGCCTCAACTGCTAACTGGCGAGCCAACGCGAGGCGGCTCGACTCGTTCGCACGTCCACTTTCCTCCACTGCAAGTCTGGTCGCCGCCTGCGCCGTGTCTCTCTGCCTCGCAGCTTCGAGTGCCTGCTGCTCCGCGCGAAAACGCTGTCTCTCAGCTTCCGCTCTTTCACCGATCGCGGCGGTCCGCTGTTGTCCCGCCACGTGCGCCTCCCATGTCGTCGCCATAATGCCAGCAATCAGAGCCAGCACCACAGCCGCCGCAGCCGCAACCGAGCGCTTATGCCGCACTACGAACTTGCGCATGCGGTACGCCGCGCCCGGCGGTCCCGCAACGACGGGCTCGCTCTTCAGAAACCTCTCGATGTCTGCCGCGAAGTCCGATGCCGATCCGTATCGGCATTGGCGATCCTTCTCGATCGCTTTCATCACGATCGCGTCGAGGTCGCCGGACAAGTCCCGTCTGAGCTGACCGGGATTCGTGCTCCGCTGCAGGGCCATGCCCTCCGCCGCCGCTCCCATCTGCGTGATTCGCGCCGTCGGCTTGGGGACCGGCGTCTCCCGAATGGCCCGCAGCACTTCGCCAAATGCGATCTTGCGCAGCGCCTTCATGTCCAACGGCAGCGCGCCCACCAGCAATTCATAGAGCACGATCCCCAGCGAATAGACGTCCGTGCCGGTATCGATATCCGGGCTATCCAGGCTCGCCTGCTCGGGGCTCATATACTCGGGCGTCCCGATGATCTGCCCGGCCAGCGTGAAAGCCTCGCCTTCCGCCGAGCGCTGGTCGGTCGCCCGCGCGATCCCAAAATCGATCACTTTGGGCACCGGCTTTCCGTCCACCTCCGTCACCAGAATGTTGGAGGGCTTCACGTCGCGGTGGATGATGCCCTTCTTGTGCGCGTGTTGCAGCGCATTGCAGACCGGAATGAACAGTTGCAGCCGCTCGCGCGTGCTCAGCGAATGCCGGTCGCAATACTGCGTGATGGGGACTCCGTCGACGTATTCCATCACGAAGTACGGGCGGCCTCGCCGGGAGGTCCCCGCATCCAGAACCCGCGCCACGTTGGGATAGTCCATCAAGGCCAGCGCCTGGCGCTCGATCTCAAAGCGCTCCAGCACCTGGCGGCTGTCCATGCCGAGCTTGACCACCTTCAGAGCAACCTGGCGGCGGATGGGCTGCTGTTGGCGGGCCAGATAGACAGTCCCCATGCCTCCCTCGCCGAGCACCCACACGGGCACATAAGGGCCGAACGAATCGTCACCTGCCGGAGCGGGAGTGGGCCCGGCGGGAGACGAGGGCACAGTGGTCTGCCCGAGGAGGGGGTTTTCGAGCAGCGAGCCCGTCTCGGTGTCGGAAGCCAGCAGGGACTCTACTTCCTTCCGTAGCTCGTCGTCCGACCCACAGCATTCGCGGACGAAGGCAATGCGCGACGCGGGGCTGCGTTCCACGGCGCGATCGAAGATGTCTTTCACCTGCCGCCAGCGTTCCGGGGTCATTAGGCTTTCACCGTGTCCATTTCCCGATGCAGCCAGGCTTTGGCCGACCGCCACTCGCGCTTGATGGTCTTCGGGGAGACGCCCATGACTTCGGCGGCTTCCTCCACGTTGAGGCCCGCAAAGAAGCGCAGCTCGACGATGCGGCTTTGCCGTGGATCGATTTGGGCCAGCCTCTCCAGGGCGTCATCGATCGCGATTACCTCTTCGAACTTGCCGGAGGTGACCGAGAACACCTCGTCCAATTCCACTCTTTGGTTGTCGCCGCCGCCTCGCTTAGCGGCGCGGGAGCGGCGGGCGTAGTCCAGCAGGACCTCGCGCATGGTGTGCGCGGCGATGGCGAAGAAGTGGACGCGATTCTGCCATTCCACTGGGTTTCCGCCGCCCACCAGGCGCATGTAGGCCTCGTTGACCAGCGCCGTGGCCTGGAGCGTATGGCTGGGACGTTCGCCTCGCATGCAGGCTCCCGCCATCTGGCGCAGCTCCTTGTAAATCAGCGGAATGAGCTGATTGGCGGCTTCCTGGTTACCGTCGCGAACCTGGGTTAGCAGCAGCGTCACGGTACCATCCGGCTCAGGCATGTCTTTTCCTCGGCGGGGGATTTATTTCCCAGCCCCGCGTCCGCGCCGGACGTCTGGACGTCTCGGCAGCTTCATCCTATCAGGCGCAAACTGACGGAAAATGGGGTCAACATTCCCGCCATCCGGACCGTGCCGGGTGACGGACATTTTTTCTTGCCGTGGAAATCGAACGTTGGCAACCCCGGTTGGGGTCGAACTTGCGGATCAATTCAATCAGATTTGAGGGAGGCTTCCGAGACCTGGCAAACCAACTCGCGCCCGCTTGCTACCGCCTCTTTATGGCGCCGGTCCACCCACTGCCGAGTTGTATCGCTTGGGCCTGGCGCAACGCCTTCGTACCTTCTGGATCGGATCTCAATGCAGTTCCAACCTATAGACAGTATCAGGAAGCGTGCACGGCAAAACGATGCGGGTCAGACTTTTTCGACTTCGACGACCTTCTCAGTTTCCTTCTCGGGCTCGGGCTCCCCTTTCATGGCTGCTTTGAAGTTCTTGATCCCTTCGCCAATACCTTTCCCGATTTCGGGAATCTTCTTACCCCCGAACAGAACCACGAAAACGATCCCTATGACCAGCAGTTCAGGCCAACCAATTGTTTCGAGCATCCATCACCTCGTTATCTATGGACGATATTATTGTAACCCGCGTTACCATGCTCCCGTCGCGGTACAATTTGGGTTAAATGCCGTCCGTTCGCCGGGTGAATTGGGCCAAGTTCCGAGTTTCGGTCGTCTGTTCGGTGGCGCTGCTGATCCTCCTCACGCTGATCTACCTCCTGACGGGAGGGCAGTTGCTGCAACCGAAGGCGACGGTTTACATGTTCGTCCGCGACGCCACCGGGTTGATCGCGGGGTCGCCGGTTCGCGTGGATGGGATCGGCGTCGGCAAGGTGAGTTCCGTAAGCCTGACAGGTGCCCGAGAGGCGAGTCGCGCCGTGAAGGTGACTATTATGATCGAACGCGAGCATCTCGCGAGCATTCCGGTCGATTCCTATGCGCAACTCAGCACCGACACCTTGATCGGCGATAAATTCGTCGACATCACCAGCGGGAAGGACCGGAACCACATCGCGGCTTCGGGAGAGATCAGATTCAAGGACCAGCCCGATATGATGAAGAGTCTGGACCTCACCGAATTCCAGAAGCAGTTGCGCATTGTGGATGCCACGCTCACCGACATCGAGCAAGGCAAAGGCCTCGTGGGCCAGTTTGTTCTGGGTGAAGAGGTCTACGACACGTTGCTCAAGAAAATCGGGGAATTCCAGAAGGAGATCCGGACTGTCTCCGACGCCAATAGCAGCTTGGGGCAAGCACTCTATACGGACGAGATGTACCACCAGGTCAGCGATCCACTGGTCGAACTCGAGCGCAATCTGGCGCTCATCCAGTCGGGTCAGGGTACCGCCGGCCAGTTGTTCCGGGGCACCGCGCAGTACGAGCAGTTGCGGTCAGGCGCCGGCGATCTGCTGCATTCCCTCAGTGGCCTTCGTGCCCAGGAGTTCATGCGTTCGGACGCCCAATATGCAGACTGGAACCGCATGGTGATGTCTATGATTCAGTCCGTGGACGAGATGAACGCCAATCCGCTATTGAACCGAACCGACGCGTACGAGAACCTGAACGGTTTCGCCAAGGAATTGCGCGGCACGGTCAAGGAATTCCGCGAGCATCCCGGCAAGTTCCTCCGAGTGAACGTTTTCTGAGCCCGTAGGGTATGCTTTAGCTTGCCCACCATTCCCAGTGGACACCGGGCAGGTCGTCGACCCTTCACCGACCTGCCCAGTCTGCATACCCTACCGGCGGTTCATCCCTCCCGGACCGGTCGGCGTCCCTTCCACACCGATCGGTTCACCCGAGACCACCAGTTCGACCCGGCGGTTCTGCTGGCGCCCGGCGTCAGTGTCATTGGATGCCACCGGACGGCTCTTGCCGAATCCCACCGCGGTAACTGTCATGTTGGGAACGCCCTGGGCAACCAGATAGTCGCGGACCGTATCGGCGCGCTGCTCGGATAGCCGCTGATTGTATTCCTCGGTCCCGATGCTGTCGGTGTGGCCCTCCACCTGGATCTTCAATCCTGGGTAGGCCAGCAGGATGCCGGAGACTTTGGCCATTTTTTCCCGCGCTCCCGGTTTCAGGGTGTATTTGTTGAAGTCGAACAGGACGTCGGAGATGTTCACGATCAGGCCGCGCGCCGTTTCGCGGGTTTCGAGGATCGTGTTCAACTGCTGTCGCAGCCGTTCGCGAAGCTGGGACTTCTCGTTTTCGGCCAACTGGCGCTGCTGGTCAGCCTGCTGAGCAGCCAACCGGGCCCGCTCGGCCTCGTTTTGGGCGGCTTGCTGTTGGGCCAGGGCGGCGGCACGGGCGGCGTCCGCCGCGGCCCTGTCCTGGATAGCCTGCGCCGTGGCTAATTCGGCTTCGCGCCTGGCTCTTTCCGCAGCCATACGGTCGGACTCGGCTTGGGCTCGGCGTTGTTGGTCCATGCGGGCCTGCTCGGCGGCCTGGCGCGCCTGTTCAGCCGCCTGCTGCGCCTGGGCTTGGGCGTCGGCCTCGCGTTGGGCCGCGGCTGCCCGCTCGTTAGCGAGTTGCTCCGCCTCGATCTTCCTGAAAGTAATGATGCGCGCGTCCTCCGCCATCTGGGCGGCTTCGCGGGCGTTGGTCTCGGATTCCTTGCGGTTTCCACCCCGGTTGAGGAAGCCCTCGGCATTCTGCAGATCGATCACCGCCTTTTGGAAAGTCTCCGCGGCGTACCGGTCTGCGCCGGCAAGCCGCGCAATTTCCACCGCATTCTCGGCCTCGGCGAGTTGCAGCGGGCCCTTCGGATTGACCCGGATGGGCCGATACTGGGTGCGGTTCCAAACGTACTGGCCGCGCTCGATCAGATGATAGTTGGCATCCACCTGCTCGATCGTGCCGCTGGTGTCGTCACGGATGAAGTTCTCCGCCACCACCACGTCGCTGGGTTGAGTTACCGCGAAATAGGGTTCCGCGGTCACGATCAGACCGAAGGTCTGCAGTTCCGTGGTGGAGAGCAGCTTGGCATGATCGCCGTCCAGGGCGACTTCACCGAGATTTACGGCGCGGCCTTCCGGGGTGATGCCCCAGAGTACGTAGGTCATATATTCCGATCCGTATTGGGCCGTGGGGGACATATGTTCCAGGCTGGTCTCGATTTTGGTCGATCCCATCTGGCTGGCAACCTTGGCTTCGCCTCTGGCGGCGGGCATCAACTCCGTGCCGCGAAAATCGATATGCGTAGAACCGGTACGATGGTGGTAGTTGACGGCTTTCGTCGTACGGGAAACCACGGTTACACGGAAGATCGGCATCGGCTGGCCCGTCTCGGCGGGCGTGAGCGCTTTTTGCTGCGTAGGGTTCGGAACCTGCGCGATCAGGGTCCCGAGCGCCAGAAAGAACAATCCGGCTTTCATCATTCGCAACTCCTTCNNACTTCAAGACACGGCAAGCTGACACGGCAAGCTAAAGCATACCGTACGTGGGTTACAGCCAGCCTTTTTGGCGGGCGATGCGCGCGGCTTCCGTCCGGTTGGAAGCTCCCAGCTTGCTCATGGCTTCGGAGAGGTAATTTCGAACTGTGCCTTCTGAGAGACTCAGGCGCTCCGCAATCTCGGCCCCGGTCGAGCCCTCCCCGGCGTATCGCAGAACCTGCCGCTCCCGATCCGTCAGAGGGTCCGCTTCCGTCCAGGCCTCGGCCGCCAGTTCGGGATCGATGACCCGCGCGCCGGCGCGAATGCGGCGGATCGCATTGGCCAGCGTCGAGGCCGGCGCATCCTTTAGAAGGTACCCGGCCACTCCGGCATCCAGCGCACGGCGCAGATATCCGGCCCTCGCGAAAGTGGTGAGGATCACGACGCGCACAGGCAGACGCCGCCGCTGAATCTCGGCCGCCAGTTCCAGACCCGTAATATGAGGCATTTCAATATCGGTGAGCAGAACGTCTGGGTGAGCGGTCAGCAACAGATCCAATGCCTGGCGGCCATCCTCCGCCTGCCCGACCACCTGGATATCGCCTTCGATGCTCAGCAGAGCGGCGAGCGCGCCCCGTACCATGGCCTGGTCCTCCGCGATGATCACCCGGACACTCATACCGGCACCCGTATGCGCAGCAGAGTCCCCTGCGAACCGTCCCGCTCCAGAATTCCGCCCAGCGCTTCTACCCGTTCCCGCATGCCGCTGAGACCGCTCCCCTCATTCAAGGATCCCCCGCGGCCGTTGTCGGCGATCTCCAGTTCGCAGTAGGAGCCATCCTGCCGCAGCGTCAATCGGCAGACGGTGGCCTGCGCATGCCGCACCACGTTGGTGACCGCCTCGCGCAGGGCGAGCGCGAAGACGCTCTCCTGTGTGGCGGAAAGCGGCGCCGGCTGCACGGCAGTCTCCACTTGAACCCCGGCCGCTTCGAGCACCTCCCGCGCCTGGCGCAGTTCGCTGGCGAAGCCCGCCGACCGGTAGCCGCGCACGGCCGCCCGCACCTGGGCCAGCGCGTCGCGGGAGATACGCTCCACATCGCGGATCTCATGGGCGGCGCGCGCGGGATCGGTCTCCGTGAGCCTCGATGCCAGTTCGGATTTGAGCACAATCAGCGAGAGCGTGTGGCCCAGCAGATCGTGCAGATCGCGCGCGATGCGCTCGCGTTCGGCGATCTTGGCGAGGTGCTCGGACTGCTCCCGGGCGGCCAGCAGCCGCTCCGTCAATCGCCGACGGTGCGCGTAATGAATGGTCACAGATCCGAGCAGCGCCGACATAAAGAGGGCAGCGGCCCAATATTCTATGGGAAGGTCCAGAATCCAGGATTCCATGCCGACCGCCGCGATCAGAATTCCCAGATACCGAAATCCCACGGACGGCTCGCCGGCCTGGCCCAGGAAGCAGGCGGCGTAGACGACAAACACCGAGGAGGCCGGATTCATCCGGGCAAAAAAGGTACCAAACAACACAAAAATCGCGACCACCCAAATGACTCGCCGCCCCATCTGCCAGTAGCCCCAGAAGTAGATGGGCAGAATAATCATGGTGCCGGCGACGGTGAGAGCCTGGACTCGGCCGGGCGACCCCATGGCAAAGGGAGCTGCTGCGAAGAAGGCCAGATACACCAACCACGCGTAGGGCGTCCATCCCAAGTCGCGGTTTTGTGGAATTAACGTCATAGACCCTGGTGTCAGGATAACTGGTTCAGCCGGCGCGCATGGCCACCAGCGTGGGGCCTGCTTTAGCTTGCCAGTCCTGGCAATGCTCTTTCAAGGGCAAGCTAAAGCATGCCCCACGCATCTCCCCTACCCATACATTTTCTCCTGTTCGCGGGAATTGCCGATCCACGCCAGGCCGGCAAAGATGAGCGTGAACGCGGCCAGCGCGGACAGGTGCTGTGCGAGGGAGCCATGAAACGGAGCGTGCAAAACGGAGAGCGCAATTTGCGAAAAATGGTAGGCCGGCAGGAACAGTGCCACTTGCTGCATGGACTTGGGTAGGAATTCGAGGGGAATCCCCAGGCCAGCGCAGAAGGCCATCGGCAGAAAAACCATGTTGACCATGGCCGGAGCGGAGTTGGGACCGGCGAAGCAGCCGATCGCCAGGCCCATCGCGCAGAATGGTACGGCCCCTGCGACCAGCGTGACCCCCAACAGCAGCCACTGGCGCAATGGCATGACTACACCGCCGAAGACTGCGCCGAGAGTAAACAGGAGGAGCACCACGATCGCGCCGAACGCCGCGGAGACGGCTGCTTTTGCGACGAAATACGCAGCCGGCGGCATGGGGCTGGCACGTTTCAGTTGAAGCCACCCCAAACCACGCTCCACCGCCACTCCCACCCCGAAGGCGTACAGCGTCGCGCCGATGATCCCGAAAGCTCCGTAAGTCGCCAACAGGTACCGTGCCAGCGGCATGGACGCGCCTTCTATCGGCTGCCGCCCCATCGCGAGGCCGAAGAAGCAGTAGAACATCAAGGGAAACATCACGGTCGACACGGAATACGATTTCATCCGCGCCAGTTTCAGAAATTCAGTTTTGATTTCCATCCAATAAATGTGCGCCATTATGCTACCTCCTCAACCGATTGTGTGGTGTCCTTCATGATGGTGAGAAACGCATCCTCCAGGCCGGTAGACGCGCCGCGAGTCTTGATCTCCGCGGGCGTGCCCTCGGCCACAATGCGCCCCTGGTTGATCACTACGATCCGGTGAGCCAGCGCATCGGCCTCATCCAGGTAGTGCGTCGTGAGCAGCACGCTGCCGCCGCGGGCGACGAACCCCCGAATGCGTGCCCACAAGGCGCGCCGCGCCTCGACATCCAGTCCGACCGTAGGTTCATCCAGGAAAAGCAGGTCGGGATTCCCGCAAATCGCGAGCGCGAACAGGACTCGCTGCTTCTGGCCGCCGGAAAGATCGCCGAACAGCTTGTCGTCGATCCCCTTCAGCCCGGCCGCGGCCACGGTCTCCGCGAGGGGCAGCGGCTTTTCGTAATAGCTCGAGAACAGCTCGATGTGCTCGCGCACGCGCAACGTCTCGGGAACCTTGGCAACCTGCAGCAGGGCGCCCCGCCGCAACTTGGCTTCGTGGCTGGCCGGAGGCCGGCCGAACACCGTGGCCTGGCCTGAGGTCGGCGCCGCAAGTCCCAGCAGGATTCGCACCGCAGTGGTCTTCCCGGCTCCGTTAGGGCCGAGCAGTGCGACCAATTCTCCAGGTGCAATGGCGAGGTCGATTCCGCGTAGCGCCTCGACCGGACCGTATCGTTTCGTGACGCCTCGCAATTCGGCGATTGGCATGATTGATCTCCTCTTCCGTGATAGTGCCGGAAAGCGGACTGCGCCGGTAGTGGAGATTGTCAGGGGCCAAACATGACAGATGTCACCGCGCAACGCCAGTTCCCCTGGAGCAGGATTTCATTCAAGTCCCGGACAAGCATTGCAGAAGGCCACCGCGATTGCTACACTGAAGTTTCCCCGGCCAGGTAGCTCAGCTGGTAGAGC
>PMTT01000767.1 GCA_003167275.1 Bryobacterales bacterium
GGCGCGGCCCATCCACCTGGCGATTGTGGAAGGGGTGCGCACGATGGCGGGCGGCGAGGGACCGTGGGTGGAAGGCGGCACCCCGGTGAGGCCGGGTGTCATCGTGGCAGGGCTCAACCCGGTGAACACGGACGCGGTTTGCATGGGGGTGATGGGGTTCGACCCGATGGCGGATCGCGGCACGCCGCCATTTGAGAACTGCGACAGCACGCTGCGCCTGGCCGAAGATGCCGGGCTGGGCACGCGGGACCTGAGGCGCATCGAAGTGGCGGGGACGCCGATTGTGGAGGCGAGATTCGATTTCGCGGGGCTGCGGCGCCGGCGCCGGGCCAACGCCGCGCGCCCGCCCGGCTGAGGAACCACACCTGCGCGGGCTATGTGGCGCAGACTCTCAGTCTGATGCCGCATACTGTTGCACCAAGCTGCGAATCCTGAAGCGTTGGTGGGGCGGACCCCCTGGTCCGCGCGGGCCCCCCCGGACCCGCTGTCGCCCTGGAATCAAAATCCGGCGCGATGCGAGCGGGCCGACGAGGGCGTCGGCCGCGGACCAGGGGGTCCGCCCCACCAGGGGTGTTGTCAAGGGTGTCCGCGCCACGTCGCAGGCAGCGCGGTCCCGAACGGTGCTATTCCTTGGTTTCGGTGCCATCGGCTTTCACCAGCACCTCGTGCTTCTTGCCCTTCTTGTCGGTGTAGGACGCTTCGTACATCATCGGCTGTCCGGTTTTCACGAACGTCTCGACCGCGCCGAGTTTGCCATCGGCCACCTTCTTTAAAATCCCAGCCTTGGCCGCGGCGGGAATGGCGTCGATGGTGGTCGCCTCTTCCACCACCAGGAGATTGCCCTTGGAATCCACGTTGAAGTCCCGCGATTTCCCGTTCAGCATGGTCTCGACCTCGTATTGCTCTACGCCATCCTCCTTCTCTTTGCCGATGCTCTTGATCTCGGCGCCCTTCAGATTGTCCTGCACCGTCTTTTGTACCGCCGCGGGCAGGTCCTTGATCGTCAGGCTCTTTCCCTTCTTCTCCTGGGCTACGGAGGATCCACCGGCCGCAACCATCATGAGTGTGCTGCCTACCGCGAGCCAAGCCGTCAGTATACGCATTTATTTGATCTCCGGGAATCACTATAGCAACCGAATCTGAAAATTGAGTGAAACCAGGGAGGCTTCACGGGGTGCCGGCGCTTCAACGACCGCCGCTCCCTGGGGGCGAAAAAGACAACAGCCACGAATGAACACGAATGAACACGAATAAGTGAATATATGAGGTATCGAAGCCGCGCGGATCAGCAGCCGACTTCACGAGCCTCTGAGCGCGACGGTGAATTGGGAGCCCGCGCCGAGCTTGCTTTCGACGCGGATCACAGTGCCGTGGGCTTGCGCGATGGAGAGGCCGAGGCCAAAGCCGGAGCTTCCGGCGCGCGCGGGATCGCTGCGATAGAAGCGTTCGAAGATATTCGGCTGGGCGTCCGGCGAAATGCCTTCGCCCGTATCGGCCACCGACAAACGACACGGGCGGAATCCGCTCCGATACTTTCCTACGCGTTCCGACGCCGAAGCCCGACGGACCGGAAAGCGGCTCTAGTTGGGTTTGGCGGCTGCCAGGATCGCCGCACGGACCGAATCAGCGGCGCTCGCGTCCAGCACGCTCTCTGCAATCGCCTCCAATGCCTCGATGTTGGAAATCGTGTCAATCTCTGCCAGAGACTCCAGTTCCGGGAGGTGCTTCCTGAGCAAGAGCCGCAGAAACTTGCGCGCCTCCACCGCCTGTCCGCGCGCCTCTCCTCGCGCTTCTCCGCGCGCCTCTCCTTCCGCTTCTCCTTCCGCGAATCCGGCCGCCGCGGCTTGATCCCTCTCCTCTTGCACGATTTTGGAACCATCCAGGATGGCTCGTACCAATCCCATTTTTCCGCCTCCTAACATCTCGTCCAGCGAATTCCTATCATAACGAACGCTGCCCAAAGTGAGAAAGCGTCCCACCGCCTCATCGTCCGCTTGCCCCGCTATAACCGACGCAATCCGGCGCACTTGCTCATCGGTCGACTTCATCAGCAGTACCCACGGCAGCAGTCTCGGGTTATCCGTCTCCAGCACCGGCGTTGGATCGATCTCCCAAAGGCGGACAACCCGGAACGGATGCCTGGTATGGGTGGGTCCGATGCGATACTCCCCCTCCTCCGGGATCTCTGCCGGGGCACGGTCGGGACGCAGCATCACCAATACCGACCGAACCGGCATCTGGTGCTGCCAGGCGAGGCTTCCGCCATACCGGGCCATGTCCCGAGGGACGTTCTGTTGGTAATTGCATTGGAATTCCACGTGGAAAATGACAGGGCCATCAGGGCCGGCACGAACCACGGCAACATAGTCGGGAAGCACCATCGCCGGGGCAGTCTCCGGACGAAGCGGCCGGATATCGGGTTCGACCCCAGCGGGTACCAGGCCGAGCAGATGGAGCAAAAGCCGCGGAGCTTCATCCGCGAAGGACTTCAAGATCCGGTCAAAAGGTTTGTTGATGCCGTCATTGCCGGGCTGCACATCTCAGAGTGCGAATCCGCGCCGGATATTCTCACGGAATTTCCGCCACGCCGCTCGCGTCAGCGTCGAAACCCCTACCGGGCAGATGACGTGCAGCACGGAAATGCGTCGAGACGAGTCTCGACGCGGCTGGCACGAGTGTTCCCTGCCCGCGCGGCGGGCAAGGATCGGTATGAAAACCGATGCCGGCATTGCCCTGGTGGGGCGGACCCCCAGACCCGCGGTAGCCCATTGAATCAATTCCGGCGCGATGCCAACAGGCCGACGGGGGCGTCGGCCGCGGACCAGGGGGCCGCCCCACCAAGGGGTGTTTTTCAAGGGTGCCCGCGCCACGTTGGCGAATCCAGAGACCAGGTAGGCAACACCAACACATGCAAGAATCGGGGGCCCTTCAATCTTGGCGCAGCGCTACCATGGGGTCCACTGTCGCGGCCCTTCGCGCGGGGATCAGGCTGGCGATCAGCGCTACTGCCAGAATCCCGCAGACTGCGGCGGCGAACGTGAATGGGTCGCCGGGTTCCACGCCGTAAAGCATCGTGCGCAGGAAGCGGACGCCGGCGATCGCGGCGGGCAGTCCGAGGGCGACTCCTCCCAGAGAGACCGCCAGGCTGCCGCGCAGCACCATCCAGAGAACCTGCCGGCGTTGCGCGCCAAGCGCCATGCGGACGCCCACTTCGGCGGTCCGGCGGCTCACCGCGTAGGCCAACGTTCCGTACAGGCCGGTGGCTACCAGCAGCATGGCCAGAACGCCGAAGAACATGGCGAGGCGTCCAAACAGGCGCTCCTGAGAGAAGGACTGGTCGAACTGCTGCTGTTGCGTCATCGGCTGCAGCAGCGCGAGATCCGGTCCGAACTCAGCCACCGCGCGCCGCACCTCGGGCAGCCAGGCGAGCGGATTTCCGGCGGTCCGCAACTCGACGTGCAACAGGGATCCGCCCGACGTCTGCGTGTAGGGCAGATAGGCCGTCGGCGTCAGAGTCTCGCTCACACCGGTGTATTTGCTGTTCATGGTGACCCCGACGATGGAGAATGCGCCGCTCCCCATGTCGATGGTGTGTCCCAAGGGCTCGCGATCCGCCAAATAGCGATTGACGAATGCCTGGTTCACCACCGCGACCTTGGGCGCCGTCTCTGAGTCCGAATCCGTGAACTCGCGCCCTAACGGCACCGCGATGTTCAGCACGTGAAAGTAGTCCGGACCCACATTGTTCCAGCGCAGGCTGGCGTTCGCCTCAGGGGTCTTGCCATCAAGCGGAAAGCCGCCGGAATTGTTGCTCCAGCCCGAGCCGATGCGATTACCCATGACCGTCGCCGACTCGATCCCCGGAAGTCCGCGGAGACGGGCGAGGAGGTCGCGGTAGAAGCGGTGCTTCTCGGAGTCCGAGTGGACCAGTCCCTGGGGATTGACGCCGAAGACCAGCAGGCCGGATGTCCGCACCCCCAGATTGGTGGTTTCGAGATTCCGCAGCGTTCGCACCAGCAACCCCGCGCCCACCAGCAGGACCAGACACAGAGACATCTGCAAGGCCACTACCATCCGGCTGCCCCACGTGCCGGTGCGATCCTGGCTGGCGTTAGGCGAGGAAGCTTTAAGGGCCGACCCGATCGGGATGCGGAGCACGCCGCGCAAGGGCGCCAGGCCGAAGACCAGCGCCGCTCCTAACGATACGGCCAGGGTGAAGAGCAGCACCGAGCGGTCCGGCGCGAGATCGAAGTCGAGGCCCCAACCGAGGGCCGGCGCGCGCGTGGCCACGAGCGAAAAGAGCCAGCCGAGAACGCCGCCGGCGGTCACCAGCAGGAGGCTCTCGGTGAGGAACTGGCGGAACAATCTCGATCGGTTGCCCCCGAGCGCCATGCGCAGGCCGAACTCGCGGCGGCGCGCGGCATTGCGGGCCACCAGGAGAAGGGCGACGTTGGCGCATGCGATGACCAGGATCAGACCGACCATCGTCATGAGAACGGTGAGCGGCTGCTGGTAACGGCTGCCCAATCCTTCCAGTCCGCGCGCGGGCATGAATTGGAGTTCGGCGACGCCGCCCCGGCGCGGGTTGGGTTTGATCTCCCTGCCTTGGTATGCGGCACGTTGAAATACGGGATTCAGTTGCGCCTGCCGGGCGGTCACGCCGGGCGCGAGCCTGCCCATGGTCTTCAGGCACCACCAGTTCCGCGATCCATACAGGCTCCATTGATTCGTCGCGTCCAATCCCCACGGCTTCAGCGCCGCGTTGGTTTGCAGCGGGATCCAGATGTCGGTCGGGCGGCTATGTTCCACCCCCGTGAAACCCGGCGCCGCGACACCGACAATCGTGATCGGCACGCCCTTCACATAGAGGGTCTGGCCGAGCACCGACGGGTCGCGCCCGAAGCGGCGCGTCCACCAGTCGTGGCTCAGGACGGCGACCGGCGCGTGGGTACTCTCATCTCCCATGCCCAAGGTGCGGCCGCGCGCGGCGGACACTCCCAGGCCGGAGAAGAAATTGCCACTGACCATAGCGACCTGTACCTCTTCCGGGACCGCTCCGTAGCGCACGGGAATTCGGTTGAAGCTGAGCGGGACGAAAGCCACCAGGTCCGAGAACACCTGGCGCTGGGTTCGGAGCTCTTCGAAGATCCGTTCGGGGAGGGAGGTGTTGCCGTCTCCGCTCTGCATCGATTCGCCGAAGGGGGTGCTTGGGGTAGACCAACTGCTGCGGATTGGGCACCGGCAGGTAGCGCAGCAGGATGGCGTTCATGGCGGAGAAAATCGCCGTGTTGGCGCCGATGCCCAACGCCAGCGTCAGGATGGCGACTACCGCGAAGGCGGGCGTCCGCCGAAGTTGGCGCAGCCGTAGCGGATATCTTGCAGCAGGACGTCGACAGAGGTCCAGCCCCACATAGTTCGTACCTCCTCTTTGATGAAAGTAGTGTTGCCGACGCACACTGGGCGGCATAGAGGGCCTGGTGCGGCGGCACACCGGATTCCCGGAACTCCTCGGCTTCGAGGTCGAGATGCGCGCGCAGTTCGCGGTCGAGATCGGATTCTCGGGCGCCTTGTGGATCGAAGCCGCGCCACCAGACCATTTCAGCTCTCCTCGGCCGGCCACATGACGCGGGCGATGGCTGACGCCATCTGTTTCCATTTCGATTCTTCGGTGGCCAGTTGCTTCTTCCCGGCGGGTGTCAGGCGATAGTATTTGAACTCGCGCTTCTGGTCCTTGACGGCGACTTCCCATCTGGCCACCACCCAGCCCTTGCGCTCCAGGCGGTGCAGGGCCGGATAGAGCGACCCGTGCTCCACTTGCAGCACGTTGTCGGTGGTGCGCTGGAGGTGCTTGGCGATCTGGTGGCCATGCGCGGGCCCGAACAGGAGCGTCCGCAGGATCAGCATGTCGAGCGTGCCCTGGATCAGTTCCACCCGGTCTTGAGGTTCGTTGGTCATAGCGATGGTAGATATTCTACAAAGAAGGCGGACATGGAGGGTAGACGCACTACCCGCGGATTGGTTAGGTAGGACAGACGATCGTCTTTTGTCGTCTGTCTGCCGGCTTCAGCCGGCTTATTGCCGCCTTCAGCCGGCTGGAGTTCACTCCGCGGCGTTTTCCCCGAGCCGGCATCGCAGCCATGCGCGCGCCAGCTTCCAGTGCTTGTCGGCGGTGCGCGGCGAAACCTCCAGGACAGCGGCCGCTTCCTCTAACGACAGTCCGCCAAAGAAGCGAAGCTCCACCAACTGCGCCTGCCGCGGAGCGATCGTGGCCATGGCTTCGAGCGCCGCGTGTACGTCCAGGATCTGCGGCTGAATTAGGCCGGTTACGATACCCGCCGAATCGATGGATACGGTTGCTCCAGCGCGCTTCTCCGACTGGCGAGCGCGGGCGTAATCCACGAGGACCTGGCGCATGACGCGAGACGCAATCGCCAGAAAGTGGTGGCGGTCGTTGGCGTGCACACCGCCGTCGCGAAAGAGGCGCAGCCAGGCTTCGTTGACAATGGCTGTGGTTTGAAGCGTGTGATCGCGGCGCTCCCGCCGCATGTGCCGGGCAGCCAATTTGTGAAGTTCGCGTTCCAGGGTGCGTGACAACTCGATGGTATCGGGCATGACTTTAACCGATGGCCGGCTACTTCTGCGAAGAGTCCTCAGCCAGCCGGTAGCGCTGGTATTCCGCCTTGGCTTGCTTGAGGATGGGGATTTCCGGATCGGCGTCTTTCCAGAGCGTCAGGAAATCCTCGTAGGCCGAGCGGGCCTTCGCCGTGTCACCCTGCAATCCATAGGCTCGGGCGACGCCAAGATGCGCCAGGGCAGCGATGGGTTCATTGACCACCACGCCGCGATGTTCAAGGATCTTCGTGAACTCGGCCGCCGCTTCCGGTCCGAGATGCGCGGCAAGATAGGCTTCGCCGCGCACGTAGACCGGGTACATGGCGAACCACACATAAGACGAGTCCGATATTCCCAAGTCGTAGGGAGCCGCGGTCTGAAGAAGCTGGATCGCATCATTCCGGTTGACTGCGATCTGGCCGCGAATCGCAGGCAAGTAATTCAACTGCACCATGGTGTCCTCGGGGAAACGTTTGTCCAAATCTTTGGCTAGCATCTCGGCCCGAATCGCGTCGCCCGCCATGGCGATGGCGATCGCCGCCGCCGACTCAGAATTCCGGTCGGTGGACAGCCTCAACGCTGCCACGGCACGCTGCCGGGCCTCGCTCGGATAGCCGGCTGAGGCCAGCCGCAGGGCCGCCTCGGCTTCGTAGAATCCCGCAGTCTCTGGCTCCTTGACCCGCAACGCCGAAGACACAGCCTGACGGGACAACTCCGCAGCCTTTCCGAGCCGCCCCGAAAACGCGGCCGTATCGGCTTCCATCGACAGGAATATGTCTTCGACTCCCGCATTGCCTGCCGACCAGGCTACCTGCCGCGCCAGCCCTTCGGCATCACCTTCGAGAAAGGCCATCCAATATTGCATTACGTGGAGGTCGACGTTATCGATTTTCTTGCTCTGCGTTTCCCTTAACGCGGCATGCGCCTCTTCCAGGCGATTCAGAGCAACATCTGAGCAGATTATGGAAAAGTAAGCCCCCGGCCTCGGAGCCAACCGGAGTGCGTCGCGACTTTCCACCAGGCTCTTCTCGAATTGACCAAGTGCGGTGTCGATTTGCCCTAGGTTGGCAAAAGCTATCGACTCTCGGGGATAGGCCTGCGCCCATTGTGCATAAACCTGGCGTGCCTGCCTGAGGTCCCCGACGATGTTTCTGAAGTAGCGAGACTCGATGGCAAACCTCTCCCACTCACTTACCCGACCGCGCAGTTCGTAAGCTCTCCGCATGCTGTCCCGAGCAAGGCTATCTTGCCCGAGACCCAGATAGGTCATTCCGAGCGAGAGGTGTGCCATGGCGAAATTCTGGTCCAGTCGAATCGCCTGGTGGAACCAGGGCTCAGCGGATTTGGGGTCGCCTCCCAACTTTCGTCCGAGACTGTAGGCCTGCAGGGCCTCCAGCGAGGGCGTGGTGGCAAGTTCCAGCGGAGTATCGAACTTACGGACCGTCGCGAGCGATTCGCCCAAACTGGCACGCACCTTCGATGCCGCCTTGTCCAACGCATCCAATACCTTCTCTTTGGAGGGCGCCTGAAGTTTTTCCCTGGCCAGGGATCCGCCGGTCCGACAATTCAGCGCATTCAGGCCGATCACGAACTGGCTGCCGAGGCTGGCGATGGAGCCCGCCAGCACGGCCTTCGATCCCGCGCGTTGGCACAACTCCTGCGCGGTCTTGGCATCGAGAGGAGCGTCGCCTGAGCGGCCCATCAACTTGAGGGTACGGCTCACGTCCCGGTCGGGCAGGATACTCAGGAAGGGCGATTGCTGTAAGTCGGTGGCCAAAGCTTCCTTCAGCGTGCCGTCGAATACCGCATCGCCGGTCGAATTCGCGAAATCGGCAAGCACAATCGTGTCGGTTTCCGTAAGCGTCCCAGCCCTGCGGGAAAGGATCGTCATCCAGCTAAGCGCGCCGGCGGCAAGAATGAGGATGGCGCCCCCGAAAAGTGCGAGGCGACCTGGGACGCGGCCGCCGAGCCTCCCCGGCGCAAGCTTGGATTCGGACTCCTCTCGGGCGGTTCGTAGCGCTGCCTCGATATCCGCCGTGCTTGTCCAACGGCGCTCGGGCAGTTTTTGGAGACAGCGCTTGACGATCCGCTCGACCGGAGCCGGGACCGTGGCAGGCAGGGGCGGAGGCTCCTCGCCTGCGATGGCGGCTAATGTCGAGACGATCGAATCGCGCTGGAAAGGGCGGCGTCCCGAGAGCAACTCATAGAGCACAATACCGAACGAAAAAACATCCGAACGCGCATCCACTGGCTGTCCTTGGGCCTGCTCGGGGGACATATAAGCGACGGTTCCGAGAATCGCGCCCTCCTGGGTAACGGCCGTCTTGTGGGAAGGGCTGATTGTGTTGGTGGGCTTGGCTTCCGGCGAGTCCGCCTCCGCCAATTTAGCGAGCCCGAAATCGAGCACCTTCACCCGGCCGTCACCCGTCACCATGATGTTGGACGGCTTGAGATCACGATGGACGATACCCGCCGCATGCGCGCAGGTCAGGGCGGCGGCGACCTGCGTGGCGTATCCCAGAATCTCACCCAAACGGGGCTTTTCGCGTATGATTTCGGTCAGCGTCTTGCCGTCGATCAACTCCATCGCAATGAAATCCACGCCATCGACAGAGCCGGTTTCGTGAATGGTGACGATGTTGGGATGGTTCAGCGCCGACGCCGATCGGGCCTCACGGAGAAAGCGCCGCCTCCGTTCGTCATCCCGGGCGGCGGCCTCGGGCAACACTTTTAACGCCACAAAACGGTCGAGTTGAATGTCCCTAGCCCGGTAGACCACCCCCATGCCGCCGTGCCCAATGCAGGCGACGATTCTGAAGTGCGAAATCGTGGCTCCGATGTGCGCCGCGAAATCCGCCGGATGCCGGCCCTCCGACTGGGCCTCGCTTATGGAATCGGTTTCGCGGTTGCGGGCTGCTTCAATCAGACTGCGCGCGTAGGGCAGCGCCGCACGATCGAGGAAGTCTTCTTTACTCACCTCCGCGAGGAGCTTCTCAACCTCAATCCGTATGCTCTGGTCGGGACACTCCGCATCGAGGAAGGCAGAACGCTGGGAAGCAGGCTTGTCGATCGCCGCACAAAAGACACGTTCTATTGCGTTCCACTGCATTGGACTCATCGGTGCAGTCTCCCGCCCTGTGGTTGGGTCCCGGCGATGAGCGCCACCCGAAAAGTTCTGACGGGTGTGCGCCATTTTCTCCGCGATTCCGCTCTATCAAATTGAGCCGCTCACAACCTGGAGCGGCATTCAACGATTTTGGAGGATAACATGTTACTCAGACGAAACGCAAACTCGAAGTGTCTATTGCTTCTGGGAGTGTTCTGCGCCACGGCTTCCGCGACGACTCGGACAGTGGGCCAGCCTAACACTCCATGTCCGAACGCCCAGTACCAGACGATCACCGACGCGATCAACGCCGCCAATCCGGGCGATACGATCCAGATCTGTCCAGCCCTCTACCCGGAACAGTTGGTGATTACGAAGCCGCTTACGCTCCTTGGCATCGGCGTGCAAGGGGTCGGCCGGGTACTGCTTCAGCCCCCATCGCTCGTTCCTGTTGGGTTGCTGCCGTTTGAGGCTGTAATTTCCGTGGTCAACACGACAGGCGTTACTATTCAGAATCTGTCCATCGATGCCAGCAATAACACGGTCGCCACCTGCACCGTCGGTCTCGCCGGCATCCATTATTACAACTCCTCCGGCACGGTCGATAGCAACGTGATTCTGGGCGCCCGGTTAACCGATCCGCAGACCTGTTCCACTTTGTTTCCCGGAAACGGTTTCGGCGTGCAAGTAGATAAGGATGCCAACCTCAACAGTCCGTTCCAGGTCACGATTCGGCGCAACAGTATTCACAACTTTACGAGGAACGGAGTCCTGGTGGTGGGCGCAGGGGAGACCGCGGACATCGATGGCAACTCCATTTCGGGTGTAGGACCGAGCACGGGGGGCAATCAGTTTGGGGTCTTCATCGCGAACGGAGCTGTAGGTCACGTCACGGGGAACATGATGGACGAAGGCGCGTGCGGAGCCCTCTCAAGAACCGACTGTATCAACCTGCGGAGCGAGGGCGTCGTACTCCGGTCGGCCGGGGACGGGACGGTGATTGATGGCAACACCATCACCAACGCCCAGAGCGGCGTCTTTCTCAATGGCGCCAATAACGCAGTCATCACCAACAATGTAATCCGGAACATTGACGGCCAGAGTGGCATCCATGTCCAGTTCCTTACCAACAGCCTGATCGCAGGCAACCGGATATTCAACGTCGGCCCCATCAATGCAGCCACCAGCCAAAACGAAGAAGGCTGCGGCATCAACGAGGTTTCAGGGACGAGCAACTTAGGAAATACGATCAGGGACAATGCGGTCAGCGACGCTTACTGCGGCGTGGCTTACGTTACGGCAGATCTGCTCGAGTCGGGTTTGTACTCCAACACGCTTTACAGCACACTGAACAGCGACAACTATCCCATTGCTTACCCACCTGCTCTAGAACCAGCGCAGGCGTCCGCCTCGTCCACTCAATCGAGCACCCGCGAATTCCAACCGCAGAGAAAGTAAGACGATCTTTCGTGGGTCGGGGTGCTGCATCGAATTGTGTGGGCGCCAGCAGGGGCATTGCTGGATAAAGGTGTTAGCCGCGTCATCCTTTGAGGAGATGGCAAAAATCTTACTGTCGGCCGGCAGGTTGATATCGCTGGTCTGGCAGGTTGGCCAGCCAGCACCGGCGGCGGGGTGTGCCAAAAATGGAAGATCGTGCTCCCGGGCAAATGTTCCCATCATGCGTGATTCTTCGTTACTCGCTGCGAAGTGCCACCATCGGCTCAACACCTGCAGCGCGCCAGGCGGGAATCACGGAGGCCACCAGGCCTGCCAGACCAAGCAGCAACGTAGCCAGCGCGAGCATGACGGGATCCCATGGCTCGACGCCGAATAGCTGGCCGCTCATCAGTTTGCCGGCTCCAATCGCGGCCGGTAGTCCCACCGCAAGTCCCACGCCTACCTGCTGGAATGCACCGCCGAGCACCATGGCCACGACCTTCCCGCGGTCCGCGCCCAATGCCATGCGGACCCCGATTTCGCCGGTACGCCGCTCCACCATGTATGCCAGCACGCCATACAGCCCGACGGCTGCCAGCACGAGTCCAAGCACGCCGAAGAGCGTGGTCAGGGTCGCAATCATGGTTTCCCGCTGGAAATCCGCGCTCACCACCTTGGGGTAGGGGTCGACACCGTAGAGCACCAGGTTTGGATCGACGCCGGCCAAAGCCTTGCGCACCCGCTCCTCCATGCCGGCCGGGCTGCCCGGAGCCCAAAGCACGATGTTGTACAGATAATGGGACCAGATATCACCGCTGGTGAAGGCCGGGTCGTCGTACTGCACGGTCTGCGCCTCGGGCAACCAATACATGGGCCGCACCGGATCCTTGTAGCCCCAGGTCATGTACCGCACGTCGTTGGTAACTCCGACGATCTCGAACGTTGCGGAATACTTGATCTTGTTGGGGCCGAAGTGCTGCCCGATAGGGTTCTGGCCCTTGAAGAATCTTCTCGCAAAAGCCTGGTTGATCACGGCTACCTTGCGGCTCGCGCCCGTGTCGTGTTCGGTAATCGCCCGCCCCAACAGGATCTTCGCACCGATGGTTTCGAAGAAGCCCGGCATTACTCGCGCCCACCCTGCACTGGTGTCTTCCTTTGCGGGCGGTTCCGGCCGGCCCTCGATGCGAACGCCATCGTTCCAGCTATCACCTGTCATCGGCGCATAGAGCGCAGGGGCCACCATCCGCACACCGGGAATCTGGAGCAAGCGATCGTCAATCTGGCGAAACAGCGGCTCCAGTTGTTCCGGTTTGTAGTCGCCTAGAATTGGATTGATCCACGCGATATACCGGTCCTGAGTTTCGAACCCGAGATTCTGGTGCTCCAGGTTGCGCAGACTGCGGCCCAGGAGGGCGGCTGCCGACAGCAATACGATCGACACCGCGATCTGGGCGATCACCAACAACTTCTGCGCCCACGAGCGCCCGGCGCCAATGGAACGGCCGGCGCCGCGCAGTGCATCGGCCGGGTCGGTACGCGAAGTCATCCACGCCGGAGCGATCCCGAAGAATACTCCCGTCAGCACCGATACTACCAGGGCAAAGAGCAGGACCGGCAAAGATGGCGCCGCCTCAATGGGGACGTAGTTATTGGGACCTCCGGTCTGGAAGGCGAGGCGAAGCATCAGCCGGGTCCCTGCATAGGCGACTCCGATGCCGAAAACACCTCCTGCCACCGACAGCAGAAGGGACTCGACCAGCACCTTACGCACCAGGCGCAACCGCGAAGCGCCCAGCGCGACGCGTAGGGACATTTGCGCGCGATCCTTCAATCCACGCGCGAGCATTAGATTCGCCAGATTCGCGCAAGCCACCAGAAGCACGCATCCGGCGGCAATCAGCAGCAGCTTCAGTCCGTCCTCATATTCATCTCGCATCGCCGCGACCCCCGCGCCGCCTGGAATCAGGTGCAAGGTCTGCTGGCGCCAGAGTTCCTTTTCGCCCGGCTCCATATCCGACACATGGCTGGCCAGCCAGTCATGGAATTCCACCTTCAACTTCGCTTCGAGCGACTTCGGGTTCACGCCCGGACGGACCCTTCCGATCAGGTCCAGAAAGTTACCGTTTGGCCGCTTCAACCGCGCCGTGGCTCCATCGATCAGCAGTTCCGCGGTCAACGGCAGCCAAACATCCGGCATGCCCCATCCCGCCAGCTTCGCGCCATAAAATCCCGGCGGCGTGACGCCAATTATGGTGAACGGGTGGCCGTTGATCTGGTAGCTAGAGCCCACCACGGAGGAGTCGGCGCCGTACTTCTCGTGCCAGATGCGGTAACTCAAGACCGCGACGGGAGGCGCACCCTCCCGATCGTCGGCATCGATCATCAGCCGGCCGATCCAGGGCTGTATGCCGAGAGCCGTGAAGAAATTGCCGGACACATACTCGCCATTGCGCGTGTCCGCGGCCGCGGGCGATCCCGCCTTGCGGACACCCAGCGGCGCATTGCCGGCCTGCAGCGCCGCCAAGTCTACGAACTCCGGCGTTTGCGCGCGAAAGTTCTTGTATGCCTCCCAGGAAAACAGGGAAAAATCGCCGTCATCGCCCTGGGTATACCCTCCCCAATTGCAGCAGCGGACTTTATCTCCAATCCTCCATAATTCGTCCGGCCTGGCCACCGGTAGCGACTTCAGCATCACCTGGTGCACGAGGGTAAAGATGGCGGTGGTCGCTCCGATTCCCAAGGTCAGGGTGATGACCGCCGTGGTTGTGACCCCCAGGGCCTTCCAGAGGTGCCGCAACGCCTCCCGTAAATCAATCAGCATTGGCGCCCCCGATCTTGTCCGTGATATTCGACACTCCCTCTGGTATTTCGGGAGTACCCCGGCTACCGCCAGCGCAGGCGAGGACGACATGGAAAGGATGAAGGAAGAATCGTCTCATCCCTCTTATACTGTTCAACCGGGAAAAAGTTACGTCCGAGTCAGGTCCCCTACCCTATCGCAACGCGTTGACGTTCACGGAGTGCCACACCGGATTCGCCTGCACGCTGCGACTCAGGATCGCGGCGGAGCGTTTCTCCGCGGACTTGGCTTCGGTCTTACGGTCCTGGCGTTTCAGAACCTCCGCATAGGTTTTCAAATAATAACCGAGACGGGGGTGATCCGGGCCGTAGATCGCTTCCGCCCGGCTGACGGCCAGTTTCGCGTAGAGCTCCGCTTCCCGAGGCCGGCCCGTCAGTGAGTAGAGTGTGCCCAGGGAGCTCATCGTGTTGAGGCGGTCGGGTTCGCCAACCGACGGGTTGCGGCTCAGAATCTGCCAGGCGCGTTCGGTATGGATCAACGCTTCGTCGTACCGGCGCGCCCGCATCAGCAAGGCGGCCAGGGGGCCCAGCGCGGCGGCCAGCACGGGATGGTTTGGACCGCGATGCGCTTCGAGCAGGGTGAGCGATTGGCGCAGGAGAGCTTCCGCCTCGCGCAGGCCCTGTGTATGCTCGATGGCGACCGCGAGATCGAGCATGGCGACGGCCAACGATTCCGGATCGGCGTGCTCATCGTTCCGCAGCATCCCGAGCGCCTGGCTGAGCACCGACTGGGCCTCCCGATAACGCCCCTCCTCCAGGTACGTTTCGCCCAGATGGCATTTCACTACGGCTGCCGTGCCGCCACCCTGTTCGCCGGCCTTCCTGAGCTGCGAAAGGGCGTCTGTGAGCAGCCTTTCCGCTTCCACAAAGTTGGCGAGATCCTGCTCCGTGGTGCCCAGGCTGTCGAGGACCACGGCCACGAAGACGCTCCCCGGATCGCGCCGCCGGGCATCCCGGAGCAGCGCCGTGAGGGCCTGCTCGGATTCGCGGAAGCGGCCCGCCGCCCTCAACTGTTGCCCTTCCACCAGCCGCCCTTGGAGATGGCCGTCCTGCGGGTATGCGCTCAACGCCATCGCGCCACTGAAGACACACCGCCGCACCAGTCGAATTGCGAATCGAGACACTCGAAGCCTCACCCTCCGCGCGTAGCCCGACGCGCGACCCCTATGGGTTGTCAAAGAAAGTCCGTTCAGACGCTACCCCAACAACCCCGTTGGGGAATTGACGAGAGTCGCGCCAATCGGTCTTGTAAAATCTGCGGTGTGCCATTTGGCGCGAGGTTGGCTATGGTAAGAAGTGACCGATGTACAAAGCCATCATCTTCGACCTGGGCAAAGTCCTCGTGCATTTCGATTTCAAGCGTGGTTACCGCGAGTTAGAGGGTCTGTGCCCATATCCCGCGGCGGAGATCCCCAAACGCCTGGGCGCAACCGGCCTGGTTCCGCGGTTTGAAACTGGCTTGATTGAGCCACGCGACTTCGTGGAGCAACTCACGCGGGTTCTCGATCTGCACGTGGATTACGACCGGTTTTGCGAAATCTGGAGCGCCATCTTCGGCCAGACGCTGGTGCCGGAGAGCATGTTGGAAGGCCTGGCGGCGCGCTATCGCCTGCTGCTGCTGTCCAACACCAACGCCATCCACTTCGAGATGATTCGCCGGAACTACCCGCTGATCCGGCACTTCCACGATCTGATCCTCTCGTACGAAGTGAAGGCCATGAAGCCCAGCCCCGATATTTATCGCGATGCCGTGGCACGCGCCGGATGCCGGCCCGAGGAGTGCTTCTTCACGGATGACATCCCGGAGTACGTGGAAGGGGCGCGGCGGATGGGAATCGACGCGGTGCAGTTCCAGTCTGCGGAACAGTTGGAAGGGGAGCTGAAGCGGCGGGGGATTGTGTGGTGAGGGATAGTGTGCCCTGCCGCCGAAATCTTGCGGACGAGCCGGAAGCCGGCTGAAAGCCGGCTGCNNGGATGAAATCCTGCCCCACAAAAGACAAGAGAACAAAAAAAACCGGGCGTCCCGTTGGGCGCCCGGCTGAGGAGCACTCGTAATCCGCTCGGAGGTTCGGATTACAAGCGTGGAGGAGACTGTCAAAGACAGGGTAGAGGAGAACCGTTACGCCAGCAAGCCCCCGTGTCCCAGGCACGCCACTTCCCAGCCCGTGACATGATAGCGGGCCAACAGCGGAGGCAGTACCAGGTCCACGACGTTCGGCTTGGCAGACCGGAAACAACCAGGGGCGGAAATCATCGGCACCTCGTCCTTGTAGGACATCAGGAGCAGGTTCCCTGGTTCCACGGGCGCCAGGAAGCGCTCCACCTGGCTGCCAACCCGCAGCATGGCCTGGCCGATCACATCTTCCGGACCGGCGGGCGCCGTGGTGGAAGCCACCAGAATCACGCAGGGCTTCGACCGCAGCAAATGTTGTAGGCAGCGGGCGACGGAATTCTCGTCTTCCGTGCAGGAAAGAACGAAATTGGCNNTGCAGGATCGGGCCGCGCTCTTTCAGAATGCTGACCAGCGCTTCCAGTTGCTCCTTGGCCACTGCGAACGGAGCGCTCTTCACCGTCGCGATGCGCTGCCCCGCCACGGCATAGCTGAAGTTCAGAGAGGTGGCAATCACCACGCTGGCGGTGCAGTTGATCTGCTTGAGCAACTCGTCATCCACCAGCACGCAGCAATTCTCGGTGGCTACCAGGTTGGCCCGGCCGCCGGCCGCCAGGCGGATCTCGAAACTCCCGCATCCCATCTCGCTGGCTACCGCGCAAACCGCATCGTCTTCGCCTACCTCGCCATCCTCTAGTTCGGTAACCCAAATGGTTTCCATACCTTCGGATTCCAGAACCCGAATGTCTTCGTCGCTGATGACATGGCCTTTCGCCAGCAGCTTCTTCCCACCTGGCCGGAAAACGGTAGTACAAAGGACCCTTCCGGTTGAGGATTTCACGTCAACGGTCTGTGCTCTCATGGTTGCCTCACAAGTAGAATCGGGTTTATTAAGGTTTTGATATCCTTAAATTGGATTCTACATCCACATAGTCCCGATTGTGTAGACAATTTCTTCGGTCTTTTGTGGGGAGTGAGGGGAGTCCCTACTTTGGGGGTGTTGGCATTTCCTACAGGCTCCGGGGTGTGGGGATCTGGATGAACTGATCGTCCGGCGAAGCGAACCACTGGCCCCAAGGCTGCGGCTGCGATTCCGCCCAGCGTCC
>PMTT01000797.1 GCA_003167275.1 Bryobacterales bacterium
GTTCTTTCTTCCCTCACCGCTTCAAGAACAGCAAGAAGTGGCCAATCGTAACAGCCTGCCCCACGTCGCCGTACATCGCGATTTTCTTCTGAATCCCCGCGCAGTCCGGGCAGAAAACCGCGCAGGGCCGTAGCGGCAAGGGCGGGGAATAGCGCGCCGACGCATTCTCGACCCCCACATGCACAAACCGCACCTCAGGATTCTGTTCCCGTAGCAGCGCCTGGAAGGGATATTCGAGCTGATTCTGACCGATATCGATGCCTACAATCCCACACCCGGAACGCGCCGTCCGGTCGACCGCTTCCAAATAGGGAGCGCCATTGTCCCACTGGATCATATCCGAGAAGTAATTGTCGTCGCGGGCCGTGACGAACAGGCTGCGCGGCCCCCTCAGCGGCCGCGTCCAGTTTTCGAGCGCCGGCCGGCGACCCGTGTCCGCGAAAAAATAGCAGACCAGAACAGCAACAATGGTGCCGCAAATCCGCCACGTCCGCGATTTGACCGCACCCCAGTCGAGCAAAGATGCCGCCAGGGGCGCGCCCGCTACAAACAGCGGTAATTCCAGCCGCGCCAGGTACGGCTGCCATTTCAGATAGGAGCAGAACAGCAGTGCCCCCGCCAGCAACCCTGTGGCATAGAGCATCCACGTCCGCCGGCGCCTGAGAATAGCGACGGCCGCCGCGACTCCCAGCAGCAGCAGGTGCCAGCGGTTGTTGGCGTTGGCCTCGTGGTTGGCATTCAGCGGCGGTTCGAAGCGGGCCCAAGGCCAGGTGGTATCGGGATCCTGAGGATTCAAGCCCAGAGCGTCATGCATGCGAACCACCGAGCGAAACACCGCCTGGTTCCACCGCGGGCTCCGTGCGCCAAGTTGCTCCGAGAGGTTCCGCAACGCGTTGGAGACGGTAGATCGCCAGCCCGGATGCTCGTTGCGCCAGCGGTAGACGCCATCACCATGGGCCGAGTCGGGGCCCAGCGGCGAGCCGCTGAGGCGTAGGTTCCGCACGTACTGCGGGGTGTTGATCAGGAGGACACCGCCCACCAGGAATGCGGCCAGGCGACGCCACTCTTGGCGCACTCCCTGGATCGCGCCCGGTCCGACCAACAGCGCCGCGGCCAGCAGAGGCGGGGCGAACAGATAAGCGGTGCCCTTGGTGGCCAGCGCGAGCCCCAGCGATAGCCCCAGGAACGGCGCGTCGCGGCGGAGCGCGAAGTACACCATCGAAACCAGCCACAGCGTGAGGAGCCAATCGTTCTTCGCGCCGGATGCCTGCAGGATTCCATTGGGCAAGGTGGCACAGAACAGCGCGGCGAATGCCTGCCCTCGCCCGCCGAGGCCCAGAGCGGCTGAGATCGCGGAAACCCCCACGATGCTGCCCAGAAACCCCAGGAATGCCACCAGGTTGATCAGATGGTCGCCGCCGGTGAGCAAGTACGTGTGCAGCATCAGGTATTCGGCCAGGGGCTGCAGCGAGATCTGGTTGAAGTATGGTGTGGGGAAGAACGCCACGCTGCCGGACTGCGCCCAGTAGACGACGCGCGGCATGTGATACGCCATTGCGTCCGCGCTGTTCGGTGGACTGAGAATCGCCGCGAGCCCCACGCAGAACGCGATCGCCAGGATCGCCGCGGCGATCGCCCCTTCGAACGGACGGATCTTCGGCCGGCGTAGTTCCGGGGGGTGGACATACAGGTACACCGCGCCAACGGCCAGGACGACAATCCACGCCCCCGCCAGCGCTCCGCGCCGCAGCAAGTGGAACGGGCTCAGCAGTTCGGTAAGGAGCGCCGTCGCGGTCCCAAATAAGATCAGCCAGCGCAGGGCAAGTTCACGCACGCTCTATTCTACGTGGGGCATACAAGCCGACGTGGCACAGGCATTCTTGCCTGTGTTGGTTTCCAAGGCTAGAAAAACCAACACAGGCAAGAATGCCTGTGCCAGGTTCGTTTTTTGAGGGTCCTTTTGCAAACCCCCCATTCGGGGGTGTAAGATATCCACTGGATAAAGTTAACACCCAGAGATGTGGATGCCGATTGCGCGCGAGGTGTGGGTTTAGGCTACCGGTACTAGTTTTAAAGGGCCACTCATTCTTAAGATTTTGACTTGGGTCGTATAAAGTTGAGCCTGCCACCCCGCCCGTTCCGTTTCGGCTAAGCTTCTCTGCGTGTTGAGGGATGAACTCAGAGGAGATTAGGCCGGAACCCCGGCCGTTGGGACAAGATGGCGAATCCAACAGTTGAGCCCGCCACTAAGGCGGAGCTGAAGCCGAAGTCTAAGCCGTCGCTGGCGAAGGCATTCAAAATCATTTTTTCCAAAAGCGAAGCGCCTGAGGACGATAAGGCCATCGCGCGCCGCCGCAAGTTCGTAATGGCGGCGGTGCTCGGGACGTTAACCGTTAACCTGTTGATGTTTCTACGCTTTTTCTTTCCACGCGCACTCTACGAACCGAAGAGCCAGTTCAAAATCGGATACCCGTCGGACTTCGGCTTTGGCGTGGATACCAAGTTCCAGAAAGATCACCGCATCTGGGTGGTGCGCAACACCGAGGGCATTTTCGTGATCTCGGCGATCTGCACCCATTTGGGCTGCACGCCCGATTGGAAGCCCAGCGAAAACAAGTTCAAGTGCCCATGCCACGGCAGCGGCTACGACCCCGAAGGCATCAACTTCGAAGGTCCGGCGCCCCGGCCGATGGATCGCGCGCACGTCGAACTGGATCCCGAAGGCCAGATCGTGGTGGACTTGAGCCACCTGTATTCCTGGCCCAAAGGTGAGCGTTCTCAATTCGGCGACCCCGGTGCCATCCTCCGGGTGTGAGGTCTGATTCAATGCCTGAAACTAACGGACACGACGGAAAACCGGCTTCCACAGGTGCGCCCGCGGGCGCCGGAAACGGCAACGGGACCACGGGCGGCAACGGCGGCGGCAAGGTAGCTGCGGTACTCGCAGGCGCCAAAGCCACGCAGGCTCGCGCCGTGGAAGAACTAAAGGAAACCATCAAGGCGCCCGAGAAGACCGACGTCTGGAAATCCGTACTGCGCGTCAAGCACGACGAAACCCCGCGCAGCCGGGCCCTGGGCGTACTCAGCAACGTCTTCCTGCACCTCCATCCCGCCAAGATCAATCGCGACGCGGTGGCTTACAACTACACCTGGGGCATGGGCGGAATGACGTTCTACGTCTACATCACGCTGGTGTTCACGGGCACGCTGCTGATGTTCTACTACCACCCGTCGAAGATCGTGGCCTTCCGGGACATCCTGTACCTGGAGAGCGACGTACCCTTCGGCAAGCTGCTGCGCAACATGCACCGTTGGGGCGCGCACCTGATGGTGATCATGGTGGAACTGCACATGTTCCGCGTCTTCCTGACGGGCTCCTACAAGAAACCACGGGAATTCAACTGGGTGGTGGGCGTGCTGCTCCTGGTGCTCACCCTGCTGCTCAGCTTCACGGGATACCTGCTGCCGGACGATCAACTCGGCTTCTGGGCCGTCACGGTGGGCACCAACATGGCTCGCGCGACACCGCTGCTGGGAAATGCGGGACCCTTCGGCGGGCTATTGGGGATGACGCCATACAATGACGTGCGGTTCGGCCTCCTGGGCGGATCGATCGTGGATGCCAACGCGCTGCTGCGGGCGTACATCTGGCACTGCGTGGCGATTCCGATCATCGCTTCGGCCTTCATGGTGGTGCATTTCTGGCGCGTGCGCAAAGACGGCGGCATCTCCGGCCCGGCGCCGGTGATGCTGGAGAGCGAAATCAAGGACGTAAAGAAAATATGATTTTCACCGCCGAGACGCCGAGGCGCAGAGTGAAAAAAAAGAACAGAATCGCTGCAAGTGCGGCCTTGGCGGCTACCAGGGGTTGGCGCGCAGAGGGAGCAGAGGTAATTCCCGCTAAACGGGATGTTTTCCTCTGCGCTCTCTGCCTCCTCTGCGCTCAAGGCCGAGGCAGGCTGCGGAGTTGAAGGATGTACTCACGCGTTCTTAATTCTTGTTCTTTCTCGGCGCCTCGGCGTCTCGGCGGTGAATTAGCCTTTTGACGGTGCCCTATGGATCTTCATCAACTCTGGACTATCGTCAGCCTTCCGGACAACGTTCCGATCGTGCTGCTTCTTTTCGTGGTTCCGTTCTATACCTGGTACGGCATGCGGCAGGCCTTCGCCAATGACCGGTTGATCGCCCAGCTCGAAGGCGATCCCGCCATGGCTAAGACGCACCACCGCAAAGTCCAACCATTCAAGACCGGCTGGGCCAGGGAGGTGCACGTCTGGCCTTACCTGCTGCGCATCGAGTTTCTGGCCGCCATTATCGTCACCGTGATCCTGATGGTCTGGTCCATCACGCTGAATGCTCCGCTCGAAGAGCCTTCCAATCCCACGCTCACCATGAACCCTTCTAAAGCCCCATGGTACTTCCTGGGGCTGCAGGAGATGCTGGTCTACTTCGATCCGTGGATCGCCGGAGTGGTGATGCCGTCGCTCATCATTATCGGGCTCATGGTGGTTCCGTATATCGACACCAACCCGCTGGGGAACGGCTACTACACCTTCAAACAGCGCAAGTTCTCGATCCTCACATTCATCTTCGGGTTCATCGTCCTGTGGGTTTCCATGATCGTGATCGGCACGCTGATCAGGGGGCCTGGATGGATGTGGTTTTGGCCGGGAACCACGTGGGATCACAACCGGCTGATCTTCGAAGTCAATCGCGACCTGCCCGACATTTTCGGAATCTCCGGGCGCGTCGGGAAGATTATCTTCGGCGCCATCGTGGTCGGCCTCTACTTCATAGCCGCGGGAATCGGCATGCATAAGTTGATCGTCAAGACCCCGTTCAACCGGAAGATCTATGCACGCATGAGCGTCCTACAGTACACCGTGATGCAGGTCTTCCTGATCGTCATGTTGGCGCTGCCTGTGAAGATCCTCGTCCGGCTGCTGTTCCGCATCAAGTACATTTGGGTCACCCCCTGGTTTAATGTCTGAGCCGAATATGAGCGATCAAGATAAAGATCCGGTAGTCCATTCATCCCTGAGCAAACAGCTCTTCATCTGGTCGGCGCTCCTGGTGCTTTCCATGGCCTGGGGATTGTACGACGAAGTATATGGAACGCGTCCCTGGAAAGGCTACGAGGCGCGGTTCGAGAAGCTCTACAGCAAGTACCTTGCGAACGCCAGGCTGGGCGAAACGGCGTTCGAGAAGCAGATTCGTTCCTCGGCGGAATACCAGAAGATGGATCGCGAGATGCAAGCCGCGGAGAAGGCCGCCATGCCGGAAGCTTCGGCGATCGACAAGAAGGTCAACGAAGATCTGGTGCCTAAGATTCTGGCGCTCAACGATCCGTTCCAGATCGTTCGGGCCCACATCGGATCGCTGACGTATGAGATCGAGGTTTCCAAAAGCGAGAGCAGCAAGGATTCGTTGCGGAAAGAGATCGAGGAGTTGAAGAACGAAGTTCAGAAGGTCTCCATTCCCGGCGAGCCCAAGCCGCGCGAGATGAAGTTCAGCGAGATGGACGACCAGCTTAAGAAATGGAAGGACGAAAAGGCTCAACTTCTGCAGAAGCGCGTCGAGATCATGAAGCAGGCCACTGAGCTTCGCGCCAAGCGCGATCAGTACCTGTCGGACCGCCTTCCCGAAGCCAGTGCCGAAACCATCGGCCTGGTGCAAAACTCGCTCGCCAACTTCGATATCAAGATCCGCCAGATCCATGTGAAGGATGTGGACTTGGTGGATCGCTGCGAATCGTGTCACCTCGGAACCCGCGAGCCGGTCACGCTCACCGCGGCCCATATGGGCGGCGAAGCCGTGTTCGCCAGCCACCCCGACAAGGAACTGTTGAAGATCCACGATCCCGAGTTGTTCGGATGCACGCCCTGCCACGGCGGGAATGGCGTGGCGCTCTCGAGCGTCGAGAAGGCCCACGGGTACAACAAATACTGGCTCTGGCCTTTGCACCACAAGGAAAACATCGAGGCGGGATGCCAGCAGTGCCACGTGAAAGAGATCGTCACCGAAGACGCCAACACGTTGAACGCGGGCCGCGAAATCTTCCGCCTGCGCGGCTGCATGGGGTGCCACCGCTACGAAGGATTCGACCGCGAGACCGATGAAATCACGTCGGTGAGCCAGCAGATCCGCTCGCTCGAACAGCAGAAGGCCGAATGGATTCGCGACGCTGGCTTCGACGAGCAAAAGGCTAACGATCCGCGCACCAAAGATGCCGATGCCCGGAAGCTGAACCTGGAAGCCAACGATCTGAAGGTCCGCTCCTCGGGTCTCGATGCGAAGATGGAGCAGCTCGATATGCGGTCGCATGAGCTGATCCGCGAGGTCAAGAAGGTCGGACCGAGCCTCAAGGAAGCGCGGATGAAGCTCCACAAGGAGTGGATTCCGGTCTGGCTCAAGGATCCGCACGCCTGGCGCGAAGGCACCAAGATGCCTACCTTCCGTCTGGATGACGGCGAGATCCGCGCCATCGGAGCCTTCATCTGGCAGTCGGGGCTGACGGGGGAGTTGCCCCAGCAGAAGCCCGGCGATGCCGAAAAAGGCAAGGAAGCCTTCGAAACCCGCGGCTGCATGGCCTGCCACTCCATGGAAGAGGGCAGCAAGAAGTTTGGAGGCACTTTCGCCGCCAACCTGAGCCGCGAGGGCGAGAAGGCCAACTACGATTACATCGTGCGATGGGTTCACAACCCGCGGCAGCGGACCGCCCCCTACTGCACCTTCGAGAAGCGCGACCTCAGCAAGGCCGATTACGACAAGCACAACCTGCCCTACGTCTTCGACCTGGAACACAGCAAGTGCCCCAACGACGGGCACGAACTGCAAGTCCAGCAGATGACCCCCATGCCGAGCCTGCGGCTGACCGAGGACGAGGCGCGCGACATCGCCACTTACCTGATGACCCGCAAGCGCGACAACGCCACCTACGCCAACGCGGATTATCTGGACGATCCCAGCCTGAAGAACAAGGGGCTGGGGCTGGTCCGCAACTACGGCTGCGCGGGCTGCCATGAGATCTCCGGTCTCGAGGAAGAGCAGCGCATCGGCACCGAGTTGACCAAGGAAGGCTCCAAGCCCATCGAGCGCCTGGACTTCGCTCTGCTTGGACATAAGGCCGAGGACGAAGGCTGGGAAACCCACAAGGGCTTCTTCGAGCACAAGCTGCAGGACCCCGCCATTTACGACACGGGCAAAGAGAAGGCCAAGCAGGATCGGCTCAAGATGCCGAACTTCAACTTCTCCAAGACCGAAATCGATGCGGTCGATACGTTCCTCGAAGGGTCCGTGGATGCCAGCGTGCCGCAGCGCTATTTCTACGCCCCCACCGACCAGCGTCAGGACATCATCGATGGCTGGTGGGTGGTGCGCAAGTACAACTGCATGGGATGCCATCGTGTACACGTGGCGCAGACCACCACGTTCGACACCATCCCACGATACCAGGATCCGGACTGGAAGGATCAGAAGCCGCCCACGCTGATCGGCGAGGGCGCCCGCGTCCGGCCGGACTGGCTGATGCACTTCCTCAACAACCCGGCACTGTCGGAAAATGACACGAATCGGGACGGTGTTCGCCAGTATCTAAAGGTCCGGATGCCTACATTCAGCTTCTCGGACGGCGAGATTCGCAAGCTGGTGCGTTTCTTCGAAGCCCTCTCTTCGCAGGCACAGCCGTTTATCGCGGAAGAGTTGGAGCCGCTGACCGACCAGGAGCGCGTCATGGCGCGGCAACTCTTCAGCAGTGAAGGTGCGCCTTGCCTGAAATGCCATATGACGGGCGATCCGAAGCACGACGTCCGCGCGACGGCGCCTAACTTCACAGTCGCCAAAGAGCGGCTGAAACCCGGCTGGACCAAGCGATGGATGCTCGATCCGGCCATGATGAGTCCGGGGACGGCCATGCCGTCGGGCCTGTTCCGGCACGAAGACAACCGGTGGGTCTTTGCCGGTCCCACGCCTCCCAGTTTCAACGGGTACCCGAAGGACCACGCGGATCTGCTGGTCCGCTACATGTTCCAGTTCACTCCGGAAGAGTTAGGCCGGTTGCGTTCGGCCGGCGCCGGAAATTGAGAAATTGAAAACACCGCTCCCTCACGGTCGCGGCTCGATTTGCGGTTGCAGTTCGGTAAGGTCAAACCGAGCGGTGACCCCAAACCGAGCCGCGACCGTGAGGGAGCGGTTGCACGTACAAGTTCACTTAAGGAGCTCAGAGCTATGAAGAAGATTTGGATGGGAATAGGGGTGGTTTGCGCAGTATCGCTGGTGAGTTGTGGAGGCGGAGGGACCGAGGCGCCTAAGGCCGATGCCGGCGGCGGGGCCGCTGCGCCTGCCGCGGGTGGCGCCGGCGCTGTGCCGGACGAAGCCAATGGCGCCACCATCACCGGCAAGGTGATGTTCGACGGAACTGCGCCGAAGGAAAAGACCATCGACATGTCGGCGGTCCCGGCGTGCACGCGCGCCCACGCGAACGCTCCCGCGAAGTCGGAAGAAGTGATCGTCAACGACAACAAGACGGTGAAGTACGCGTTCGTCTGGATCAAGTCCGGCCTGCCCGAAGGCACCACCTGGAAGGTGCCGTCCACGCCCGTCATGCTCGATCAGAACGGCTGTATGTATAAGCCGCACGTGATCGGGATCATGGCCGGCCAGAACATCGAAGTCAAGAACAGCGACCCCACCAACCACAATATCCACCCGTCGCCCACGGTCAACCAGGAGTGGAACGAATCCCAGCCCCCTGGCAGCGAAGACAAGATGAAGACATTCGCCCGCCAAGAGGTCATGATCCCGGTGAAATGCAATGTCCACAACTGGATGCGCTCCTACATCGGCGTGGTGTCCCACCCGTTCTTCGCCGTGACCGGCGACGATGGATCGTTCACCATCAAGGGGCTTCCTCCGGGGACCTACACGCTCGAAGTCTGGCATGAGAAGTACGGCACGCAGGACCAGACCATCACGGTAGGCGCCAAGGAAAGCAAGACCCAGGACTTCACGATCAAGGGCTAGCCCCTTGTACCACGGGCATTCTTGCCTGTGTTGGTTTTTCTTCACTTCACCGGGAAAACCCACAGGCAGGATGCCCAAGGACTCTTCTAACCCTATGGGAAATGCTTGGCTACACCGGTATTCGGTGTTGGTCCTTGTCTGTACCTTCCTGCTGGTAATCGCCGGCGGATTGGTCACCAGCAACGAGGCCGCACTGGCAATACCCGATTGGCCACTTTCCTATGGCAAGCTCGTGCCGCCCCTGGAGGGCGGCATTCGTTTTGAATTCGCTCATCGTATGCTGGCGGCCACGGTTGCTCTTCTCACACTCATCCTCGCCTTTTGGATCCAAGCCTCCGAGCAACGCCTCTGGCTGCGCCGGCTGGGCTGGATGGCCGTTGGGGCGGTCCTGGCGCAAGCCCTGCTGGGCGGTGCAGCGGTGAAGTTCGTCGACCCGAAGCCCCTCAGCATCGCCCACGCCTGCCTGGCGCAAATCTGTTTCGGAGTAATGGTGGCGGTAGTTGTAGGGTATGCTTTAGCTTGCCCACCAGAAGATCAACATCAACATTGGCAAGCTAAAGCATACCCTACGGTCCTCGCCGCCACGGCCATCCTTCTCCAAACTGCCCTTGGCGCTGCCGTTCGCCATAACCTCACCTCCGCCATCCCCCACATCGTGGGAGCGGGTATATCTACCGCGCTGGTCATGTGGGCCGGCCTTGGGATTCTAATCCACCATATGGAAGACACACTACTCCGCCGCTACGCCACGCTGCTCCTTTCTTTGACCTTTGTGCAGGTCTTCCTGGGTGTGGCCGCCTACATGAGCCGCATCGCCACGGCCGATGATCCACAGCCCATGCCGATGATGATTGGCTTCACGGTGGCCCACGTCGCCGCCGGTTCGCTAACCTTCGGTGCAGCGGTGGCACTGGCTCTGATAGTCTATAGAGACGCCCGGCCCGCGAATGCGGTCCTGGCCCACGGAGGCATGGCGGTCGCTTGATGCGCGATTATATCGAACTAACTAAGCCGCGAATCACCTGGCTGATCCTTATGTCGACCGGGATCGGCTACTTCTTTGGACTGAGCGGCGCCGCGAGCTGGTGGGAATTCCTCAAGGCCATCCACCTGGTCTCCCTGTTCCACACCATCCTCGGCACCGGCCTGATCGCCTCCGGCACGGCCGCGCTGAACCAATGGTATGAGCGCGAAGCCGATTGCAAGATGCGCCGCACGGCGCAGCGTCCCCTGCCCTCGGGCAAGATGTCCGCCCCCCGTGCGCTGGCCTTTGGCGCAGCCCTGTCCGTGGCCGGGTTTGTCGAGTTGTGGCTGGGCGTGAATCTGCTCTCCGGGCTCATCGGCGCATTCACCCTGGCGAGCTATCTTTTCCTGTACACCCCCATGAAGCAGCGGACCTGGTGGTCCACCACGGTCGGTGCGGTGCCCGGCGCCATGCCGCCCATGATCGGTTACGCCGCCGCAGCCGGCGCCATCACACGCGAATCGTGGGTGCTGTTCGCCATCCTGTTCCTGTGGCAATTCCCGCACTTCTATTCCATTGCCTGGATGTACAAAGAGGACTACGCGCGCGCCGGTATCCGCATGTTGCCGGTGGTAGAACCGGACTGCCGCTCCACCGCGCGCCAGATCGTCCTGTTTGGGTTGGCCCTCATCCCGGTGAGCCTGGTTCCGGCCGTGCTCGGAATGTCGGGACGCCTCTATTTGATCGGTGCATTGTTGCTCGGCCTGTGGTTCTTGTACTCGGGTGTGAGAGTGGCGGTGGAGCGAACCATGATCCGCGCGCGGGCCGTTTTGATCACGTCGGTTTTGTACCTCCCGCTGATCTACGGGCTTATGCTCATAGATAGGCCTGGTTTGTGATCCAAGTTAAAAACCTCACCCACCGCTATGGTGATCGCGTGGCCCTCTCGAACGTCAGTTTCGAGGTGAAGAAGGGCGAAATCTTCGGCCTGCTAGGGCCGAACGGCGGCGGAAAATCGACGCTGTTCCGCATTCTGTCCACGATGATGGTCCCCACCGAGGGGCAGGCGCTGATCGCTGGTTTCGATGTGGAGCGCAACCCCGGGGAAGTCCGGCGGCACGTCGGGGTGGTCTTTCAGACCCAGAGCCTGGACAAAGCCCTCACCGTGGAGGAGAACCTCCGGGCGCAGGGCCATCTGCATGGCCTCAGCGGCGCCATCCTGCGCGATCGCATGGAGCGCGCCATGGAGCAGTTGGGCCTCTCCGACCGCCGTAAGGACCTGGTGGAGGCGCTCTCGGGGGGGTTGCGCCGGCGCGTGGAAATCGCCAAGGCCCTGCTGCACAAGCCGCAGGTGCTGCTGATGGACGAAGCCTCCACGGGCCTGGATCCGGCCGCACGGCGGGAACTCTCGAAGCACGTGGAGAACCTGCGGGAAGGCGAGGGCGTCACCATCCTGCTGACCACCCATATCCTCTCCGAGGCCGACCGGTGCGACCGGCTGGTCCTTCTGCACCAGGGCAAAATTGTGGCGCACGGGACCCCCGGCCAACTGCGTTCCAGTATCGGCGGCGACGTGGTGGTGCTCGAAACCGCCGACACCAAGTCCCTGGCCGAGCGGATCGAGCAGCGCTTCGGTCTCCAGTCCTCCGTGATGGATGGTACCGTACGTGTAGAGATCCAAAACGGCCATCGCTTCATCGCCGAGGTGATGGAAGCGTTTCCTGGAACCATCGAGTCCGTGGGCCTGCATAAGCCGACCCTGGAAGACGTATTCGTACGAGAAACGGGAGCATCCATTGAGTAGTTTCTTCTTACCGGCCGCGACCCTTTGGCAGCGCGAACTGGTCCGGTTCTGGCGCCAGAAGAGCCGCGTGATGGGAGTGGTAGCCTCTCCGCTGGTATTCTGGCTGGTGATCGGCCTAGGTTCGAACGACCTCGGGCGCTTCTACTCGGGAGCGCTGGTCCTGACCGTGATGTTCTCGGCGATCTTCTCCACCATTACGATCATCGAAGACCGCCGCGAAGGTTTCCTGCTGTCCATGCTGGTTTCGCCGGCGCCCCGCACCAGCCTGGTGCTGGGCAAGATCATGGGGTCCGCCACCCTGGCGTGGATCCAGGGCATAATCTTCCTGGCGTTCGCGCCTCTGGCCGGGGTCAGCATCCACCCAATGGAAATTCTGCCCGTGGCCGGCGCCATTTTCCTGATTTCTTTCACGCTCACCGGGCTGGGTTTCGTGATCGCCTGGAAGATGAACTCTACCGCCGGATTTCACGGCATCATGAACCTGCTGCTGCTGCCGATGTGGATGTTGTCGGGGTCGCTGTTCACGATGGCCACCGCGCATGGAGTGATCAAGGCGATCATGCGGGTGAATCCGCTGACCTACTCGATCTCTCTGTTGAACTACACGCTGCACTTGCCCAACGCCGATCCCGGCCCCGTGCTGAGCGTGACGATCACCGCCGCGATGGGCCTGCTGTTAGTGCTGGCCTGCGGCGTCCTGGCCGCCCAAAAGGCGACAAAGAGCGCAGCATGATGATCCCGTGGCACAGGCATTCTTGCCTGTGTTGGTTTCCAGGGCTAGAAAAGGCCGACACAGGCAAGAATGCCTGTGCCACGGCGTTGATCCTGACCCTGATCCTTTCCTCCTGCATCCAGCCTAAGCCGCTCGAAGTCTTAGGCCAAATCCCGGAATTCCAACTCACTGCCGAAACCGGGCAGCCCTTCGACAGCAAAGTCCTGGACGGTCACATCTGGGTCGCCGATTTCATCTATACCACTTGCGACGGGCCTTGCCCGATGATGAGCTCCCGTATGCACGAGTTGCAGACCTTGACCGCGGAATTGCCCGACGTCAAGCTGGTCTCGTTCACCGTGGACCCGGCGCACGACACCCCGGAGGTCCTGGCGGCGTACGCCAAACATTTCAAGACCAACCCCGATCGCTGGTGCTTCCTGACGGGTGAGCAGGCCAAGCTGAACGACCTGGCCCTCAAGCAATTCCATCTGAACGCCGTGGATGGCACGATGAGCCACAGCACGCGGTTCGCGCTGGTGGATCAAAAGCGGCGCATTCGCGCCTACTACATCAGCACCGAGGATGGCGCGCTGCAGCGAATGCTCCACGACATCCGCCAATTGGAGCGATACCCGTCGTGACCCCGATTCTGCCGTCGATCAATGCTCTGCTGAATGCCACGGCCGCGGTTCTGCTGGTCTGGGGCTACACGCTGATCCGCCGCAAGCGAATCCAGCAGCACCGAAAAGTCATGACCGCCGCTTTCGTGACTTCGTGTCTCTTCCTGGTCTGCTATATCGTCTACCATGTGCAGGTAGGCAGCGTCCGTTTCCAGCACGAGGGAGCGATCCGCACGGTATACCTGAGCATCCTGGGCACTCACACCATTCTGGCCGCGATCGTGCCGGTCTTGGCGATCATCACGCTTCGCCGAGGGTTGGCTGCCCGCTACGACAAGCACCGCAAGATCGCCCGCTGGACGCTCCCCATCTGGCTCTACGTGAGCGTGACGGGGGTAGTCGTGTATCTGATGCTCTATCACCTGTAGCGTCACACCAATTTGGTGGGGCGGACCCCCTGG